>CAZZGE010000185.1:0-9104 GCA_964653665.1 uncultured Porifericola sp.
GGCGATATTGATGATCGTAAGATTGATATCAATATCAAGCAGAGTTCTTCACCTGGCGTCGGTATGATTGGTGGTGGAATGATGGACGAGTCTTCTATGATCAACTTGCAGGAGATGCTCAGCGGTATGATGCCTAAGAAGAACAAAAAGCGGAAAGTTACAATCGGAGAAGCCAAGAAATTACTTCTGGAAGAAGAAGCTTCCAAACTTATTGATATGGACGAAGTAAAGGAGGAAGCTATACAGAAAGCTGAAAATACCGGGATAATCTTTGTAGACGAAATTGATAAAATTGCTGCTGGTGGCGACCGCAAAGGTGGTGGTAATGCCGATGTAAGCCGGGAAGGAGTACAGCGCGACTTGTTGCCCATTGTAGAAGGTAGCGCAGTCAATACCAAGTACGGCATCGTACATACCGATCATATTCTCTTTATTGCTGCCGGCGCTTTTCACATTGCTAAGCCCTCTGATCTTATTCCTGAGTTGCAGGGCCGTTTTCCCATCCGTGTGGAACTCAGCGACCTCACCAAAGAGGACTTTGGCATGATTCTGCGCGAGCCCAAAAACGCGCTCACCAAGCAGTATACTGCGCTTTTCACCGCTGAAAATGTAGAACTCGCTTTTCAAGATGATGCCATGGACGAAATTGCTGATATTGCCTTTCAGATCAATTCTGAAATTGAAAATATTGGTGCTCGTCGCCTCCATACGGTGATGAGCCACCTGCTGAATGACTTTCTCTACGATGTACCGGATAAAATAGAGCCTAATTCAAAACTGGTGGTTAATAAAGAGATGGTCAGAGAACGGTTGGACAACCTGGTACAGAACAAAGACCTCAGCCAGTATATTCTTTAAGAACTGCGACACTTTCATTGGATGATTGATCTTCTTCAAAACGCTGATCGGCTAAGATGGACTTGTTTTGAAAAGCGCATGAGTTACTATCTCATCTTACCTCCTCTATTGTATTGTAACATGCTAATACAGGATCCCATTAGAAAAGGGTTTTGATTGACGAATCTCAGCACTTACTTGACATCATTGAACCCTTAACTTTCAACCTACAACACAACCATGAGATACTTTTTCATTACTGGCAGCAGCCGGGGCATCGGTAAAGGTTTGGTGGAACGAATTTTACAGCAAGAAAACACGCAGGTGCATGGTTTCTCTCGCCAAGCAGGTGTAGAACATGAGCGCTACCAACATTACTCAGCTGACCTGGCTGATGCTAATTGGCTGGCTGAGCATGTGGCCGAATTTTACCCACAGCTGACTGATGCTGAGCAGATCGTGCTTATCAACAATGCCGGCACACTGGGTGAGGTCAAATACCTGGGTGAAATGGAAAACGCATCTATTGCATACCTTTTCGATCTCAACGTGACGGCAGTAGCCATTTTGATGAACCAATTTATCAAGGCTTATCGCCATTACGCAACTGAAAAATTGATCGTCAACGTAAGCTCGGGTGCCGGGAAGTCTCCGGTAGATGGCTGGGCTGGCTACTGCGCCTCCAAAGCCGCGCTGGACATGCTTTCTAGGGTCGTCCAACTTGAGCTTGAGCAGAAAGGCCTGATTGAACACTTCAAAGTGTATGCATTGGCCCCCGGCGTGGTGGATACTGAGATGCAAGGCAAGATCAGACAGTCTTCTAGAGAAAACTTCAGCAAACTGGACAAATTCGTCAACTACAAAAAAGAAGGCGCCCTGGATAATGTCGACCATACCGCAGAGAAATTTATGGAACTGATCAATAATTCGGGCAGATTCAAGGATGTGCTGCAGGATGTTAGGCAGTACTAAATTAAACCTTTCTGATCCTTAATGTTTGTTAGTTCACCTTTTCCTGAACAGATTAGTCGCTTTTTTTGAGAGACTTTGGTATCAAGTAGAAATTCAAGTGGTCTCGATAGCTTCAACGAAATTAATGCTTCTCTATTTCTGAATTTGCTTATTCATCTTTGCCTTAAGTGTTTTTTTAGCATATATTCATGCCATTCTCAAAAATTACATACCTAAGTCCTTCTCAACTATGTACTTACTCTCTAAAGTTCTTTTTGTGCTGGCACTATTGGGCATCCCATTTTATGTGGATGGGCAACGCCAAAAAGAGCAGTCTGGTGACGAAGCTAAATCGGCTCTGCGAGAGGTGGATATCTCAGGTCTTAAGTTCCGAAACGTCGGACCTGCGCTTACGTCTGGCCGTATATCAGATTTTGCTGTCAACCCTGATAATCATAAAGAATATTATGTAGCGGTGGCTTCTGGCGGGGTTTGGAAAACTACGAACAGTGGCACCACTTTCCAGCCGCTTTTTGACAACCAGGGAAGTTACTCCATCAGCTGCATCACCATGGACCCCAACAATCCTAATATCTTGTGGGTAGGTAGCGGGGAAAACAATAACCAACGCAGCGTAGGCTACGGTGATGGCGTGTACAAATCGGAAGATGGTGGTGTCAGCTGGAAGCATGTAGGCCTGAAAGATTCTGAGCATATTGGTAAAATCCTGGTGGACCCTCGTAATTCTGATGTAGTATATGTCGCAGCTATTGGTCCGCTCTGGAAAGAGGGCGGCGAAAGAGGCCTCTATAAAACGACTGACGGCGGCGAAAGCTGGGAAAACATCCTGGCAGTTGACGAGCATACCGGCGTCAATGAACTGCTGATGGACCCGCGTGACCCGGATGTACTTTATGCCGCTGCGCATCAGCGCCGCCGCCATGTATTTACTTATATTGGAGGAGGTCCGGGCTCAGGCATTTACAAAAGTACCGACGCTGGCGCCAGCTGGGAGGTGGTCAACCAGGGACTGCCGGAAAATGAAATGGGCCGCATCGGGCTTGCTATGTCACCGGCTGACCCCGAAGTAATCTATGCCATTATAGAAGCTATGAAAGGTCAGGGAGGCTTTTTTCGGTCTATCAACCGTGGCGCTTCCTGGGAAAAAATGAGCGACTTTGTAACCAGTGGTAACTACTACCAGGAAATTATTGCTGACCCGCTTGATCCCGACAAGGTCTATGCAATGAATACCTGGAACTATGTTACCACGGACGGTGGCAAAACTTTCCGACAGTTGGGCGAAAACTCTAAGCATGTGGATAACCACTGCTTATGGATCAATCCTGATGATACTGACCACCTGCTGGCGGGCTGCGACGGAGGTATCTACGAAAGCTTTGATGGGGCACAAACCTGGGACTTTAAGCCTAATCTTCCGGTCACACAGTTTTATAAAGTAGCAGTAGATAACGACTTCCCGTTTTATAATATTTACGGAGGTACTCAGGATAATTTTAGCCTGGGCGGGCCTTCCCGTACCATTTCCCATCACGGTATCGCCAATTCCGATTGGTATGTCACCCATGGCGGTGATGGCTTTGAGTCGCAGGTAGATCCTGACAATCCTGACATTATTTATGCGCAGTCGCAGTATGGCTACCTAGTGCGCTACGACCGCAAAAGCGGAGAGGAAGTCGGTATCAAGCCGCAGGAGCGCAAGGAAGAAGCGGCTTACCGCTGGAACTGGGATGCACCTCTGGCCATCAGTCATCATCAGCCTACCCGCCTTTATTTTGCGGCTAATAAGCTATTCCGCTCCGACGACCGGGGTAATCGCTGGGAAGTTATCAGCGATGACCTTACGAGATCGATTCATCGTAATGAGTTGCTAGTGATGGACCGGGTCTGGGGCGTAGATGCTGTGGAGAAAAATGGTGGTGTTTCGCCTTACGGTACGATCGTGGCTTTTTCAGAATCGCCACTAAATGAAAACCTCCTCTACGTAGGCACCGATGATGGTCTCATCCAGATAACCGAAAACGGTGGCGGAAGTTGGACAGAAATAGGTTCCTTTCCCGGCGTTCCTGAGCGTACTTACATCAACATGTTGCTAGCTTCTCAGCATGATGAAAATGTGGTGTATGCGGCCTTCAATCATCATAAGTACGGCGACTTCAGCCCCTACCTTTACAAAAGTACCGATAAAGGCAAAAGCTGGCAGCGGCTGAGTACTAACCTGCCCGAAAGAGGCTCAGTTTATTCCATTGCCGAAGACCATGTAGACCCTAGTTTGCTTTTTGTCGGCACTGAGTTTGGTGTTTTCTTCTCCAACCAAGGGGGTAGTGAGTGGAAGCAGCTCAAGGCAGGATTACCCACCATTGCCGTGCGTGATATGGCCATTCAAAGACGGGAAAATGACTTGGTGCTCGGTACATTCGGGCGGGGCTTTTACGTGCTGGATGACTATGCTACATTGAGAAATCTAGCTGCACCTGTACTGAAAAAAGAGGCGGAGCTTTTTGCAGTACGGGATGCTTGGATGTATGAGCAAAGTTACCCGTTGGGCTATCCGGGTAAGGGTTTTCAGGGTGATAGTTATTATAAAGGCGAAAACCTGCCGCCGGTTGCGATTTTTACTTATTACCTGAAGGATGAAATTATAAGCCAGCAGGAAATGCGGCATGAGACCGAGAAAGAAAAGCTGGAAGCCGGGCAGAGTATTGTCTATCCTGATTACGAAAGCCTAAAAGCTGAGAAAATGGAAGAAAAGCCTTACCTACTGTTTTCCATTTACAATAGTGAGGATAAACTGGTGAGAAAACTGACTGCTCCGGCTTCTAAAGGCCTGCAGCGTATTCACTGGGACCTCCGTTATGCGTCCGTCAATCCAATAGAGTTAAACCCCACACCCAGTCCCTACGGACCTCCACAGACCGGGCCCCTGGTAGAACCAGGCAGATATAGCGTCCGGTTGGCTAAAAGTGTCAATGGAGAAATCACTGAACTTGCCGCTCCGGTTAGTTTTGAAGTGAAGGCGCTGAAGAATACCACACTTCCCGCCACAGATAGGGCAGCCAAGGTAGCTTTTCAACGTAAAGTCAATGAACTTAACCGGAAAGTAAGGGCGAGCCAGAAGATGCTGAGCGAGATGCAGTCGCAGCTCAAGTATATGGAGGAGGCAGCAAAACTCACTGAAGTACCGCATGAGCAGCTTACGGCTGATATCAAAGCAGTGCGTGACCAACTTATTGAGATAAGTTACCAGCTTAATACTGACCCGGTAGCCGCTAAACTTGATATGGACAAAGTCCCAGCTGTAGGCACGCGTGTGAGCATGCTTATCTACGAGCAGTTCAATACGACCTCTTCGCCTACCCAAACCCACCAAAGGAGCTTTACCATTGCCAGTGGGGAATTTGAGCCTTTAATGCAGCAAATCAGAGCGATAGCCACCAAAGATATGGCGGCCTTACAGCAAAAACTGGCTGATGCAGGAGCACCTTATACGCCCTATAATGTCCCGATATTGATGAATGAATAGAATTTATGATTTGCCAGCAGTCGTTGGCAGATCACCTTTCATTCCTGCAGTGTCAACTCTATACCCATCTCCAGCCCTCTCAATTCGGCCAGCCCTCGTAGGCGGCCAATGGCAGAGTAGCCGGGATTGGTCTTTTTACGCAAATCGTCCAGCATCTTGTGTCCATGGTCGGGTCGCATGGGAATACTAGCATCCTGTCTGCCGTTACTTTTGCGTTTTTGCATTTCCAGCACGGAAGCTTTTACCACTGCATAGAGGTTAGCATCGCCTTCCAGATGATTGGCTTCATAAAAACTGCTGTCAGGCTCCCGCTGTACCGATCGCAGATGTAGGAAATGGATTCTGTCACCGAGGCGTTCTATCATAGCGGGCAGGTCATTGCCAGCGCGGGCACCGTATGATCCGGTACAGAAGGTAAGCCCATTAACAGGTGAAGGGGCTGCACGCATCAGGGCAAGCGCATCCGCTTCGGTACTCACCACACGGGGCAGGCCCAGCAGCGGACGGGGTGGATCATCTGGATGGATAGCCATTTTTACGTCCGCTTCTTCAGCGACGGGAATGATTTTCTGCAGAAAATAAAAAAGATTTTCGCGTAACTGCTGCTCTCCGATATGCTTGTACTGGTCAAGATTAGCCTGAAACTCTTCCAAGCTGTAGTTTTTGTCAGAACCCGGCAGACCGGCTGTTATGCTCTGCTGTAGCCTCAGTTTTTCTTCTTCACCTAGCTTTTCCAGGTAAGCTTTGGCTTGGGCAGCAGTTTCTGCATCATATTCTTGCTTTGCACCTGGCCTTTTGAGAATGTAGAGTTCAAAAGCGGCAAAAGCGGTGGCGTCAAAGCGTAGGGCGGCAGAGCCATCGGGCTGTTCAAAATCCAGGTGGGTGCGTGTCCAGTCCAGTACGGGCATAAAGTTGTAGCAGATCGTTCGTACATCACAGTCAGCTAGGTTACGGATACATTCCTGGAAAATACCAATAAGTTCGTCACGGCGAGGTCCGGCAGTTTTGATCTCCTCATGTACCGGTACGCTCTCCACAACTGACCAGCGGAGTCCTGCTTTTTCAATCATTCGTTTACGTTCCCGTATTAGCTCCCTGGTCCATATTTCCCCCATGGGGATTTCGTGCAGGGCAGTCACAATTCCGGTGGCACCGGCCTGTTTAATATCTATCAGGCTTACCGGATCCTGGGGGCCATACCAGCGCCAGCATTGTTCCATACTCATAACTAAAAAGGCGTTTTATTTTTTGAAGCTGTCCAAATATACTGCATTCTTACATAGTAACAATTTTGGCGAAGTAACTGACTGCTAAAGTTGTATACCGTCATGAGGAAACAGCAGAAAAATGTTTATTGATAAAAATAAAGTAAATCTTGATATGGTAACAAATAATGGAAAATAGTTTTACCCTCACCAATCAGGATTTTGGTTGAAGCATGATACTTTTCTATTCAAATATCACATTTGAAAAAGGTGCTTTTAAGAGAGGGAGCTGTCCTGTTTTTTCAATCATCAAATTAATATGTAACTTTCTAACAAATAATTGTAGAAACTGCGACCAAAAGCTCCGCTATCGTACAATCAGAATAGGTTTCGGCCGTTATTTAGATGTTCCTTTCGTCAACCTTACAACTATCTCGCGCTACTATGTGTCAACTTTGCAAAGACCTTACGACTATGAAAGCTATCAGCTTTGCATTTTTGGTAACCCTTTTACTTTCCATTACTAGTTGCGAAAGTGAAAATGCTCAACCCGTCAATACGCTTGGTACGGAGGTAGAACTGAGCATGACAGAATTTATTGATCAGGATACAAGGAACCTTACCCTCAAATTTCTCACCCGCAAAGACTTTCCCTGCATCAATTACCAAATCAAACACCAGTTGTTTAGCGATCATCAGTCCATCCGGATTGTATTAGAAAAGGTTGAAAAATCAGAAGTATGCTTAGATGCAATCGGCCCTGCCAGTGCTTTTGTGGAGCTCGGTAACTTACCGAGTAATGATTACGACTTGACCATTCAACTAGGAGAGTCAATTATTAAAAGCGGTACTCTTACCGTGAGCAAAGATGCTTATCGCATTGACATGCACGAAGATGAAGGAGTAATGCTGGCAAATGCTGAACTGTTGCGTATTCCTCAGCAGACCATCTGGGGGAGTATAAAGTACGAACCTTCAAAAGATAAGAAAGACCTTGTTAAGCATTTTGATGATATCCTCAGTCATGCCGGTGCGCATGACAGAAAGTTTGCAGAAGGGGATTATGGATATTTCAAGGTAGGGGCTAATGGTAAAGTCTTGCATCCAACTGAGAGCCAGGAAACCCAGGAAGAACATGCTTTTCTCTTTGACTTCAAGGGCGATATGGAAGGCTTACAGGCTGCACTCAAGCAGATCACGCAACAATACCAGGATGTACAGATTCGTATCTACGATAGCGAGGGACGTGAATTTCGTAACTGGAACCTCAACTAGTCACTCCCAGGCTACTCGGATCACTTTTGCACTTATTTTCTGTTGCTCAAAAAAATGTAGCCAGTACAACTGCTGAGCGGATAACTGGTCATTGGGCGATTTCACCTCAATGAAGCTGTAGCTATCTCTTTGCCACACAAACAGGTCAGGAAATCCCCGGGTATTTTCACGAAGGTCACGCGCCATCTCCAGGAGTACATTACTGATCTGGGTGGGCTCTAAACAGTAATAGCATTGCTCAATCAGAGGAAGCAGGCTCTTGTGCCAGCCTACCATCGGGTTATTCATTCCTATTTTGGTTTCGTAATGATGCCGAACGATGTTCAAAAATCGTTTAGGGTGAGCCAGTACCTTTAGCCTGTCTGTGAGGGCCGTGGATCGTTTGTAGAGAAATTGAGGCGTATAAAAATCAGAAGGCGCAGTTTGTAATGGATTGTGAATAGCTTCACTCTCCTGATCAAAGATAATATCCCAGAATAGTAGACCGAATAGCCCCCGCCAGAGGTAATTTTCTACGTGCACTCCCTCCTGACCTTGCCCTTGAAGATAGGTTAGCACACCATACTCTACATAATGCTGATAATCTGTAGACAAGATGATCTGTTCACTCCTTCTAAGGTAATCGGTAGCACTCCGTGTTCTTTTTTTGAACTGTACGCGATTGATAAAGTCCTGTGCAAAGAAGCGTTCGTCAGCATTGGCAGGTACTTCATTGATCTGTTGGCAAAGTTGAATGGCTTCTTCTGTCTTGCCCAGTTTCTGTAGCAGTCTTACCTGCCGTTCCCGGGAGGGAGAAGCGTTTGTCTGTTGGTATACGCGTAAAGCTTGTGCATTAAACAACTGCTGTTCTAGTAACTTTCCCAATCGTAGACACAGCTTATCAAAGTGCAGAAGCGCCGGTTCGCTGATGCTTTCTCGCTGTAAGTCCAGCGATAAAAACCAATCAAAGATCCTATCGGCACTTGCCTGTACGTCGTCTCTCAGATGTTTGAAGTCGCGGTAAGCCTTGGAGATCATGAGCTTATCATCTGCCTCCTTCCGGTCTTTGAACAGCGCTTTAAGCTTCTCCTGATCGTAGCTTTCCGTTTTTACATAACCAATATCCCGGACAACAAACTGGGTCATATCACCTTCCAGGTGGCCAAAGTATAAAAACTTGAGCATTTCCAGTTCTTTTTCGTAGCAGGTACGAATAATGGTTTCTTGGGTACGTAATAAGGTTATCAATTGGTTGGCAGATACCTGCTCAACGAGCGAGGCAGCCAACTCTTTCTTTTTAAGCTTTCGCAGAG
>CAZZGE010000186.1:0-9032 GCA_964653665.1 uncultured Porifericola sp.
TCTTAAAACTACAAGTTACGCAAAATCGTAAACTTGTTTTTTAACCGTTACTTAATAAGTAATAACCATTAATCTACCTCATAACTAAAGGATTCATGAAAAAGCCAGGTGTTTACATTCAAGAAAAAAATGCTTTTCCGAATTCTGTAGTAGAGGTAGCCACTGCGGTTCCTGTTTTTATTGGCTATACCGAAAAGGCTACGAAGGACAAGCAAAGCCTCCGCAACGTCCCGACACGTATCACTTCCTGGCAGGAATTTGTTTTATTTTTTGGTGAGGCTCCGCTGGCGCAGTTCAGTATCAAACCCAAGCAGACACCGCCGCAAAATTCCCCTGATACCGAGGATGTTTCGTTGGATATTGCCGACTACACCATTGCTCACTCGAGTACGCCCTACCGGCTCTACCACAGTATGCGACTGTTTTTCCAGAATGGTGGCGGCGCTTGCTATGTGATTTCTGTTGGCGATTACGATGCTGAGATAGAAGCAGATCATTTCACCCAGGCCATAGACCTGTTGCGTAAAGAGCAGGAACCTACGATGATCGTCATGCCTGACCTGATGCACCTCTCCTCGGCAGAAGACGCTTACCGGGTACAGAACCATGCGTTGGATCACTGCGGTGGTAAGATGCGTAATCGTGTTGCTATCCTGGATATTTATGGTGCTGATAATACTGAAAGTCAGGCAGTGGAAAATTTTCGTCAGGGGGTCGTTAGCGGTTATGCGAGTTGGGGTGCCGCCTATTATCCGTGGCTCAATACCTTAGTCGTCAGCAAGGAACATCTGAGTTACAGGAACATTATTAAAGAAAGTTATTCACTTTTCACGCAAATACTTTATCAGGAGGTAGAGCAGGCTGATCTTTCTGAGAAAAAAAGGGCATCAATACGAGACATCATTCGCAGTGTAGAAAAGTCGACGGGCTCGCAGTCTATGAAAGTGGATTCACTTGACCATAAAGCATTGACCCTCCTGAGCTCTATCTACCGAATCATTCTGGATGTAATGCATAAGCAGGTGAACCGACTGCCACCCTCAGCAGCCATAGCCGGTCTGTACACGATGGTAGATAATTCGCACGATGTGTGGCAAGCTCCGGCAAATGTGAGCCTTGGCTCGGTGATCTCCCCTGCGCTGAATATTACCGAACACGAACAGGAAGAATTAAACGCTCCTCAAAGCGGTAAATCGGTAAACGCTATTCGCAGTTTTGTGGGTAAAGGTACTTTGGTATGGGGAGCACGTACCCTGGGTGGCAATAGTCCGAAATGGAGACATATCAACGTACGGCGAACGATGATCATGCTGGAGCAATCCATAAAACTAGCTGTAAAAGCCTATGTCTTTGAGTCAAACGATGCTGCTACCTGGATGACTATTAAAGTGATGATAGGGAACTATCTGACCGGTGTTTGGAAAAGTGGCGGGCTGGCAGGTGCTTCTCCTGATGAAGCATTTAGCGTGCGTATTGGGCTGGGTGAGACGATGACCGATCGTGATATATCAGAAGGTATTTTGCGCGTGAGCGTATTGGTAGCCATAACTCGGCCGGCAGAGTTCTTGGAAATTGCTTTCCAACAAACCATGCAAGAGAAAACTTAGCCGCATTACCGGGTTGCCAATTCCTCATTCCCCACCTCACTGACCGAATGATAGTAGCTTCTGTAAAATATGGTGAGCATAGGTAAATGTGCAGCATTTTTACCTGTATCTCGCTTGATGAAAGGCCAGTCTCTAACAAGCAGCACCCACCGACGACAAATATTTTGCTGATGAGGTCCAAGAACCGTAAATTGGGCAGAATTTCATATATCCGCTGAAGCAAATAGCTACGAAGGGTGTATGATCAGGTAAAAGTAAAACTAAGAATGAAAAAGAAAAACCTAACCTTACCACTACTCTTGTTGATGTTAGTGGCATGTTCAAACGAAAAAAACACCGAGCAAGCAGAAACAGCCGCAGCTGAGGCTACCTCTGCCGCTGCGGACGAATGGATTTACCTATTTGATGGTAGCAGTACCGAAGGCTGGCGTGGGTACAATGCCGATGTACTGCCTCCCGGCTGGTTGGTCAGAAATGATGAACTGACTTACGATCCAAGTTTAGCCAGCGGACAAGACTATGAAGGCGGCAAAGACATCATATACGGTGCGGAAGAGTTTGATAACTTCGAGCTTTACCTGGAGTGGAAACTTCCTCCGGGTGGTAACAGTGGTATTTTCTACCACCTCAAAGAAGGCTTTGACAGTCCTCCCCAGGTGGCCCCGGAATATCAACTGATTGATGATGAAAACTACGCCCAACTTCACGACCTGACCGCCTACAATAACAGCCTGGGCTACACCGAAAAACCGGAAGAACTGAAACCCCTGCAAAGTACCGGCGCTGACTACGCCATGCATCCCCCAGATGCTACCCAGAAGGTACTGCACCCCACTGGCGAGTGGAATTCCTCACGGATCGTATTTACCCCCGAGAAAGTAGAGCACTGGCTCAATGGCAAAAAACTCTTATCTTTTGTACCCTGGGATGAAGCCTGGGTGGAGAAAAAAAACTTAGACAAATGGAAAAACAGCCCTGACTACGGCAAATTCAAAACCGGATATATCGGTCTGCAGGATCATTCCAGCCCTATCTGGTTCAGAAATATCAAAATCAAAAAACTTTAAAGCATACCTGTCAAGATGAATAAAAGAGAATTTCTAAAAAGTGCATCCACCTTATCCTCTATTGCATTCTTACCGTCCAGCGCCTGGGCTTTGGTAAAGGAAAAACGTCTTCGTACCGCCCACATTGGCGTAGGCAATATGGGGGGTGCTGACCTGGCAGCCATTTCTTCACACGAGTTGGTAGATGTGGTGGCCCTCTGTGACGTAGAGGCTAACTATCTGGCAGAGGCACACAAAAAGCACCCCAAAGCCAAGACCTTCTCCGACTACCGGGTGTTATTTGAAGAGATGGGTAAAAAGATAGACGCAGTGATCGTATCCACTCCTGATCATACCCATGCTCCGGCCTCCATGATGGCCATGCAAATGGATAAGCCGGTTTACTGCCAGAAGCCACTCACCCACCACGTGAGCGAAGCGAGAGCGATGAAAAAGCTGGCCGCTGATAAGAAGCTGGTCACCCAGATGGGCATACAGGTGCACTCCTTTTACGACTATAAGCTGGCGACGAAAATGATACAGTCGGGTATTGTGGGCAAGGTACACACTGTAAGGGCCTGGTCTCCCAAGAACTGGGGCTACGATGGGCCACTTCCCCAGGGTAAAGACCCAGTGCCTGAAGACTTAAACTGGAACCTCTGGCTGGGAACTTCAGCGGAAAGACCCTACAAAGAAGGGGTGTATCATCCGGGCAACTGGCGCAAGCTGGTAGACTACGGCTGTGGCACGCTGGGCGATATGGGCGTTCATATTTTTGATACCCCCTACAATGCCCTGGCGCTGGATGTGCCCAGAACGATCACCACGAACTGCCGGAAACCCAATGGCTTCGGCTATCCCGAAAAAAATATGGTCACCTACGAATTTCCGGGTACGGAATATACCGCCGATAACTTGAAATGGGTGTGGTACGATGGTGCCGGTGCCGACCAGCAGCGGGAAGGCCTGATGCTGCCCGGTGGCGAAGCGTTGCACAACCAGGGCGCTATGTTTATCGGGGAAAAAGGAAGACTATATCTGCCTCACTTCCAGATACTGCCCCGCCTGATCGTGGATGGCGAATACCAGGAGGTAGATCTTTCCCAGTACAATATGGGTGAACCGGTACGTGATTATGCCAGCGAAGGGAAGAAGCACTATCACCAGTTTGTGGATGCCTGTCTGGGTAAAACCGAAACCAGTGCGCCTTTCTCTTATTCCGCCAACTTAACTGAAACCATTCTGTTAGGCGTGATTGCCGGCCGCTTTCCTGACGAAACACTGCACTGGGATGCCAGTACCGCCCGCTTCGCTGAGGAAAAAGCCAATAAATACCTGGATAGCGCGTACCGCTCGTTTTAGTCATCACTCAAATTTTACCAGGCCCGCCATATTCAATATGGTGGGTTTTTTTATATCAGAAACCAAACGAGTATGATTAACTACGAGCTATCCTTACTTCAATCTGTACCTGATGCGGAATGTAGCAGCTAAAGCCTCAGATTTAATATAATGCTGGATCTCTGTTAGTAGACTAAAAGCCGTAGAAGTCACCCCGACTGGCTTTTTCTACTCAATTGATGACCAGTGCTCTGCTTATAGGACTACAAGCTTTGAAATAAAATTACCTTTTTTACTCATATGCTTATTGCCGGTGAAACAACTTGCTGACTAGGGCAATTTATAAGTGCAGCATCTCATGAGCCAGGCTCTTAAATTTTAAAACAAATGGACATGGCGCAGCTGGATTATAAAATAGCTCACTTTATGGAGCGCTGGGGAAAACTGGCCCTGCGTATTTCTACGGGGATTATCTTTTTTTTTGGTTTGGGATACTGAAAGCTTTCGGTTTATCCCCTGCCGAATCTTTGGTAGAAGACACCATCAACTGGCTGCCTTTGCTGAAAGGTAGCGAATGGGTAGTGATTGTTGACTGGTGGGAAGTGGCCATTGGCCTGTTGTTCTTTTCTGAAAAAACCATCCGTATCGCCATTGCCCTCCTGGCTACACAGATAGTAGGTACTCTCCTGCCGCTGTTTATCTTTCCGGAAATAACTTTCCAAGAGGGACGCTTACCTTATGCACCCACTTTAGAGGGACAGTATATTATCAAAAATCTGCTGATTATATCGGCAGCGCTGGTGATTGGTGGCACAGTGAATAAGGAAAAAAACAAACTTCTGATCAACGCCAGTTCAGTTGATCTCTGCTATATTTATTAGAATGGTCACTGTTGGAGTGATGTTTTTCTTTATCAACTGAAGCTTGATAGGGCGCAAAGCATCATCTTCTTTTTTATACCCAAGAAAGAATACAAACTGGAATCCCTGATTTACTACACCAAGGCTTTCGCCAAGAAGGAGCATATTATTGAACAATCTACTAAAGACATTCAGCAAAAGCTGGAGGAATTTACTGTCCAGGGCTATCGGCTGGTCTCCACCGACGCTACTAATTTTGGTTTTGCGGTTTATTTTTACCTTTACTTTGGAAGAGACAAGACCTAAACAAGGAACGCTACTGTGGCATCACTTACTCAGGATTTGAAGAATGACATTATTCACCGCCATTTTTTACTTTTTAAACCCTTCGGCTATCTCTCGCAGTTTGTCAACTACCAGAATCGGCGGAAAAATAAAAAGCTGCTAGGTGAGCTCTATGATTTTCCAAAAGGCACCATGGCGATTGGCCGCCTGGACCAGGATTCCGAAGGGATATTGCTTCTAACTACCGACGGCTGGGTGAGCATGAAGGTGCGCAGCAAAAAGGTGGAAAAGGAATATTACGCCCAGTTGGATGGTGAGATCAGCGAACAAGCCCTGAACCAATTGAAGCAGGGAGTAGAGATCAGCGTCAACGGCCAAAATTACCAGACCCTACCCTGCCAGGCTCATAGACTGGAAGCAGCCCCCGACTTTCCACCCCGGGGCAAAAAAATCCGCGATGTCCGCCACGGCCCTACTGGTTGGGTGTCCATCTCCCTTACCGAAGGCAAGTTTCGGCAGGTACGTAAAATGACCGCTGCCGTGGGTTTTCCCACCTTACGGCTGGTACGCGTGCGTATCGGCAATCTCTGGCTGGAAGCCTTGCAGCCAGGTGAGGTTAGGGAAGTGGAGGATTTGTCGTTGTTGGTGGGTTAGGAGAAAAGTTGACCTTTGAAAAACCCGGAAAAGCAGGCATATTGAGCGATAGATATGCACAACATAAAATTCGTCCTACTGAAAAAGGTCCCTGCTACGGCGCTGCTTGTCAGCTTGCTTCTCTTACTGAATGCCTGCCTAAGCCAGGAACCATCCGACCGGGAAGTATCGCCGGAAAGGATGGAAGAGGTCTACCAGGCCATCAAAACGCCCTGCAAGTACGGCGTCGTTTTTCAGCATCCGGACACTACCAAGATGATAGACTCGCCTACGATCTTTCGTGAAGACGATCGCTGGTACATGAGCTATATCGTGTTTAACGGGCAGGGCTACGAAACCTGGCTGGCAGTGAGCGATGACCTGCTGCAGTGGGAGGCACAGGGTAAGATACTGCCTTTCACCGAAGGTGGCTGGGATGCTAACCAGAAAGCAGGGTACGTTTCTCTTGTTGATACTGAGTGGGGCGGCGACTACACAGTAGAAAAGTACAATGACAAATACTGGATAACCTACCTGGGTGGCAATAGCCGTGGCTATGAAGCAGGCATCCTGAAAACTGGCCTGGCTTCCTCCGATAACCTGACAGCGATCCGGCCCTGGCATACCTACGACCGTCCCATACTTTCGCCGGAAGACGAAGATACCCGCTGGTTTGAGAATAAAACCATCTACAAAAGCCTGGTGATCCGTGATGAAAAACTGCATACCGGGCATCACTTTGTCATGTATTACAATGCCAAAGGTGATACGGCAGATCACGAAAGTATCGGGATGGCGGTCTCCGATGACTTGCTGCACTGGCAACGCTACGGCGAAGATCCCTTGATCACCCGTTACCAGGGTATCTGCGGTGATGCGCAGATTGCTCGTTATGAAGATCTGTATATTATGTTTTACTTCGGGGCTTTCTGGGAGCCTGGTGCTTTTGAGCGATTCGCCTGCTCTTATGATCTCATACATTGGACGGACTGGCAGGGAGAGCACCTGATTGCGCCATCAGAAGATTATGACCGGCAGTATGCGCATAAGCCGTGGGTTATCCAATGGGAAGGGGTAGTTTACCACTTTTATAACGCCGTTGGAGATCAGGGCCGGGTCATTGCCCTGGCTACCTCCCAGGATTTACGGAGCGAGTAGTTGCACCAATTCAGTTCGCTGACTCAGCCGCTATCTGCCCATCTGTACCTTTTGAAAGAATAGCTAAAACTCCTACTTTAGAGCCGTATACAACGCTTATTTGCAACACCTTTTTTACCAGACCGATCAAATGATTACAAACAACTCAGCCTACACGACGATTAGTTTACTTTTTCTATTCCTGCTGGCCTTAAGCTTCACGGGCTGCCAGCAGCAGGAAGAGTCTGCCCCTTCACCTCCCAATATCATCCTGCTGATGGGGGATGATCACGGCTGGGAAGAAACCGGCTACAATGGCCACGACTACCTGCAAACTCCGGTACTGGATGAGATGGCGGCCATTGGCTTACGCCTGAACCGTTTTTACTCGGCTTCGCCGGTCTGTTCGCCCACCCGGGGCAGTGTGATCACCGGGCGACACCCTAACCGCTACGGCACCTTCACGCCCAACTGGTCCATCCGTCCGGAGGAAGTTTCTGTGGCGCAAATTCTCAGGGAGGCTGGGTATTATAATGGACATTTTGGCAAGTGGCACCTGGGCCCGGTGAAGGCCGCCTCGCCGACCAACCCCGGTGCGATGGGCTTTGACACCTGGCTGTCGCACGATAACTTTTTTGAAATGGACCCGGTGCTTTCGCGTGATGGGGGAGAGCCTTTCAAAATTGAAGGCGAAAGCTCGGAAATACTCATTGATGAGACCATTCAGTTCATTGAGCAGGCCGAGCAGCAGGGCAAGCCCTTCTTTGCAGTGGTCTGGTTTGGTTCTCCGCATGAGCCCTACGTAGGCCTGGAAAAAGACATGGCCCTCTACGAAAATCTACCCGATAGCCTGGGTGAGCAGTCGGTCAGGCTCACCTCGGTAAAAACGGGGAAGGCAAGCCAGCAGCCGCTGGATTCCGTCCTGCAGGAGCGTTATGCTGAGATTACCGCGATGGATCGTGCGATCGGTACATTGCGGGATTACCTGGCCCAACAGGGAAAGCGGGAAAATACGATGCTCTGGTACTGCGGTGACAATGGCGTACCGACCAGCGGGGTATTCGACTCTCCCCTCAGAGGGCATAAGGGCATGACTTACGAAGGCGGTGTTCGGGTACCGTGCATCATAGAGTGGCCGGGCGGCATTCCGGAGGCCCGCTCCAGCCAGGTACCGACCGTAACCAGCGATATGCTGCCTACGCTGGCGGCCTTGAGTGGGCAGTCTTTACCGGAAAGACCCATTGACGGTATTAACCTGTTTCCCTTGATCAACGGTGAAATGCAGGAACGGCCGGAGCCCGTCTACTTCTGGGATTTTGAAACCAGCCACATCGCCGACACAGATACGGTACCCTACATTGACCTGGAACTGCAGGAAGGTACCACGCCGCTGGTGAAGATGATGAACGGTAAATACACCCGTTCTTTCCGGAATTTTCATCACCCGACCATTACGGAAGAAGACTACGCCGGGGAGCGTTCGGTGCGGGATAATCGCTACAAACTGGTACTGAGTGGTCAAGATAAGGGTAGCAAGGAATTGTTTGACATAGTCAACGATCCTGAGGAACAAAACAACCTGGCAGAAGCGCAGCCGGAGATTGCTGCCCGGATGGAGCAGCAGATGCGTAACTGGCAGGAGTCGGTGCTACAGAGCCTGACGGGAGCGGATTATGAGTAGGCTGTAATTGTCGAAAGATTGGATGCATTGCGGATGAGTTAGTTTTTTCCAGCAGATCCAGTATTAGAAACAGCTTATGAACCTTTGGACGCACTCTCACCCGGCTTAGTCCTGCTTTCGGGGCTGCTTTTGTTAAGCCTGCTTGTATGGACCCGGTTTCGCTACAGGGGCACATGGCAAAAACCGCCGTAGTAGCCGATGAAAACTGCCCAGCCATCCCCAGGAAAATGTATCAACTTTCCGAGGTGAGACAAAGCAGTCTGAAGCCTTCATCGGGCAGAGCGCAGCAGTTTGATAAGGTGGTGAGTGCCGGCAGCGAAGATTATCATATCCCGCCAGATAGAGCGTACATTATCCGATATTTATGACTTGCAGGAAAACTACTACCAGCACCTGCGAGAGGCAAGCAGTGTCGCACAGCTCCGTTGGTCTGACCTGGTCA
>CAZZGE010000187.1:0-8979 GCA_964653665.1 uncultured Porifericola sp.
CGCATTTCCTGCAGTATATCCTGGTGGGCGGGTGATTCCGCCAGGTTAAACAATTCGTAAGGGTCAACCTGCAGGTCAAAAAGTCCTTCCTGCGGCTTACTGTCGGCCATGTAATGCGCGGCAAAAGGAGGTAAAGCATCAGCTTCTTCCATCCGACGAATCTCCTGCATGATGATACCCTTCTCCGGCGTATTCATGTATTGATAATAGGGCTTGAAAGGCTCATAGTAGCGGATATACTTGTAGCGCTTTCCGCGCACTGCCCGTATCATATCGTAACGTTCGTCCATACGGTCGCGGGCGGCGTAAGCGTAGTCCCGCTCCGGGCTAAGGTCTGTCCCCAGGAAGGCCCTGCCCTGCATGTGTTCCGGCACTTGCACACCAGCCAGTTTCAGTGCGGTAGGTGCCAGGTCAATAAAACTGACCAGTTCGTCATTTTTCTCACCGGCTTTAGTAGTCGCCAATGCCTGGTATTTTTTGGGAACACGTACCATTAGCGGGATGTGTAAGCCCGTCTCGTAGAGCCATCGCTTGCCCCGGGGAATGCCCATGCCGTGGTCGGAGTAAAAAAAAACTATTGTTTCCTCAGCCAGGCCGGCAGCTTTCAGTTCGTCCAGGAGTTCCTGCACCTGCTGGTCCATGGCGGCGATCACATTGTAGTAACGCGCCCAGTCGCGGCGTACCAGTTCGGTATCCGGGTAGTAGGGCGGCAAAGGTACTTCTGCTTCTACCATGAGGGAGTCAGGCAGATCACGGGTCACTTCTTCGTAGACATCATCCCTGGCGACCCGGCTTTCGTGGGTAGTATGTAGGTTGAATACCGCAAAAAAAGGCTGATCCTGGTCTGGCCGGTTTTTGTAGTGCGCCTGTCGGCTGGACTCATCCCAGGTGCCGGGTGGGGGATCAAACTGGTAATCTTCCTTGTGGTTATTCGTGCAATAGTAGCCGGCATCCCTCAGGTACATTGTAAAGGGTTGTACCTCTTCCGGCAGCCAGGCCTCGTTGCGCATGTGGTGTGTACCAATAGCAGTTTGGTACATTCCCGTGATGATGGTAGAGCGGGCTGGTGCGCAGACCGGTGCCGTAGCAATGGCGTTGGCGTAGAGAATACTTTCTTCAGCAAAACGATCCAGGTTAGGCGTATGGGCATACATGTCTCCGTAGCATCCCAGGTTGGGGCTCATATCCTCTACCGTAATCCAGAGGATGTTAGGGTGATCCTGGGCCTGAATGACAGTAGGAAAAACCAGTAACAAAAGGTATACTTTCGCTAAAGAAGTAATCATAGGTAAGTTGTTTTTTCGCATAGTCAGTAGCATTGTAGTAAAAAAGAATATATTCCGGATCAATGCGAGTCTACCAACAGACCTTCGGGGATCTTTAAGGGTATTCTGTTCCCTGACGTCAGCTTTAAACTCAATCCTTTCGTAATACTAACACGGTCTGTGGAATTTGAGCATATCGCGGTAGAAAAACAAGCTTCCTGCCGTTATATCGCCGTTTATCTCATTTTGCGCTTATTTAGGTGAACCATGCTTTTACTGCTTTTTTATCCATAACACCCAGTCTTCAGTATCTGGGGCTTCCAGCGTCGCCCCATCATCAGTTGTACTCAGCTTTTCTCTTAACCAGGTGCCGGTATCGGGATCAAACCACCGCAGCACAAAGTCTCCAGTTGGCAGCTTCAGACCTACTTCAGGAACGGTAGTCGCAGGAAAATCCGTTTCTGGATTGTCTCCGCTGGGGTTGGCAAGGTAGATTAAGTAGTCATTATTGCCTTGCATGCATTTGTAGTGGGAAGGTTGATCTACTGCCAGCGCATCATTCGGACGCATACCCACCATCGTCAGATTACTTTCTTTAAAAAACTGATGAATATGCCTGAAATCGTGCCCCCCCTGATGCAGTACACCAGCCCGGTTGGCATCAAAGTATCCCCATACCCCCTTATTTCCACCATCGCTAGGACGGTAGCGGATCGTGGCCTGATCATCATTTCCCACATACTCCTGCCCCTGGTGACGTTCGTAGGTTCTTAACCCACCATAAGTAGCATGCCCCCCAGAGAATAAAGAAGCCCACATTAGGCGACGGAAAAAGTAGCGGCGATGGGCAGGGTAGCGGTACAGTTCGTAGCGGTCTTCATCCAACACGATAGGTTTATCGGCCTGCTTGTGGTAGCTGAGGATCAGGTTACCCGCTACCTCATCTAGGTCTTCCAGCGTGGTGATGTCGGACCAGGGAGCGTCTACAAAATCATAGCCGCTGAAGCGGGCCTGGTGGTTGGTGAGGAGCGTACCCCAGGGCTCCCTTGCCTGAAAATCCTGCCCTATCCTGTCAATCGTTTCGTGATATACCTGTCTTCTTTTCAGTGAGTCGCTAGCGCTGCCGACTATCTTCTGGTCATTACTGATCGTCCACTGCACATTGGGAAAGGACGACCAGCGAGCCTGGGCATATTGGCCAATCCACTGGGAAGTGCGGCTATCTTCGTAGCTACGGATCATCTCGGTATCTTCGGCATAAGGGATCAGTTGCAGGCTGATGTGCGGATGATGCTCCAGCGCATACAGGATTCTGCGCTCCATTTCTTTCCAGTAGTTGAGTGCGGGTACATCTGATACCGGTAAGAATAAGGCTTCTACCTTGTGCCGTGAGTTGGCAAACCAGGTTCTGATCTTGGTAGCACCCATTTCTGCTGCCTGGTCAATATACTCTTTCCAATAAGGCTCAGAAACCGCCAGATAGCGATAGCCGGTGTCGCCAATGTGCAGAAACCAGTCGCCATTGTCGTAGGCAAACTGGTAAGGGTCGTTAGGGTGTACCCGCAGTTTTCCTCTGAAGCTGGAGGGCAATACTTCAAAAGAACCACGGTAGCCATCAAGTCCTTCATTATTGGAAGAGGAACGCCACTGCCAGGTACCCTCCTGATCACAATAAGCCCTAGCCCGAAAGCGGGTGCCCCCGTCATGGAACCCTTCTGCTTCTACCTCTGAGCCATCGGGGCGGGTAAAGATGATACTGAAACGGACCTCATAGTAAGGATCTCTTTCATCAGCGGTGGCATCCAGCGTCAGTTCATACACACCACGATGCCAGGCCTGCCGATCATTTCGCGAGAAATGCTGCTGCCCATATACCAAGCAGTAACAAGAAAGTAGAAAGAAACAGCTGAGGGGAGCTAAAGAATACTTCATGTATCTTATGTTGGTTGTTATAGCATCCTAAAATAAAAAAGCCAGCGTAGACTACCCATTATCTGAAAATTTTTCTGGAAGCAGGAGAGTACAGTACGGATAGCTTATGAAAGGTTTATAAATTTAACATATATTTAAAGTCTACTTTTTACGCATAAATCGACACATCCAAATGGAACAGGAAGTTAGCTCTTTTAAGCACGTCAAGTATCTCTGGGACCCAGAGAAAGCCGACCAGTTAGCTGGTGACCAAGTAGCTCAGCTACTCTATCGCTCCAACATACTGGGCGCCGACCTACGCATCACCAACTATGGGGGTGGCAACACCAGCTGTAAAACGATTGAAAAAGACCCGCTCAGCGGCGAAGAAACCGAGGTCATGTGGATCAAAGGCTCGGGGGGTGACATTGGCTCTTTGAAACGTAACGGCCTGGCCGGCCTCTACGTAGACCGCCTGCATGCTCTGAAGAACCGCTACCGGGGTATTGAGTTTGAAGACGAAATGGTAGATCTCTTTTACCACTGCCTCTACGATCTGGACTCCCGCGCTCCCAGTATTGACACCCCCTTGCATGCTTTTTTACCCTTCAAGCATATTGATCATCTCCATCCCGACGCAATCATCGCTGTTGCAGCGGCTAAGAATGGTAAACAGATTACCGAAGAACTGTTTGAAGGCAAGCTAGGCTGGGTAGAGTGGCAGCGACCCGGCTTTGACCTGGGGCTGCAACTGGAAAAATGCCTAGAAGAATATCCCGGTATCACCGGTATCATGCTGGGCAGCCACGGTCTTTTTACCTGGGCTGATAATGCATACGACTGCTACATCAACAGCCTGGAGACGATTGAGAAGGCATCTCGCTTTCTGGAAGAAAATTATGGCAAAGAACGTCCGGTGTTTGGAGGAACAAAGGTAGAATCCCTGGACGAAAAAAAGCGAAGGGATCAGGCAGCTCAGCTGGCCCCCGTCCTTCGGGGCCTATGTTCCAGCCACAAGCCTATGATTGGACACTTCACCGATGACGAAAAAGTACTGGAGTTCACCAACAGCAATGATCTAGGTAAACTGGCACCCATGGGTACGAGCTGCCCCGATCACTTTCTGCGCACTAAGATCAGACCCCTTGTACTGGACTTTCTGCCGGCTGATGCTGATCTTTCCGACCAGGCTGCGTTGCAAAAACACATGGAAGGAGTCTTCCAGCAGTACCGTAAAGAATACGCAGGATACTACGAGCAGTGCAAACGCGAAGACAGCCCGGCGATGCGTGACCCTAACCCGGTGGTGATTCTATGGCCCGGTGTGGGTATGTTTACCTTTGCCAAAAACAAGCAAACTGCTCGCGTGGCCAGCGAGTTTTACATCAACGCTATCAATGTAATGAAAGGCTCCGAAGCAGTATCTGAATATACTTCGCTCCCGATACAGGAGGCGTTTAATATTGAATACTGGCAGTTGGAGGAAAACAAG
This sequence comes from uncultured Porifericola sp., assembly GCA_964653665.1. Taxonomy (GTDB): domain Bacteria; phylum Bacteroidota; class Bacteroidia; order Cytophagales; family Cyclobacteriaceae; genus Catalinimonas. The sequence goes on from CAZZGE010000187.1 coordinate 4,669, forward strand.
CTGAAGCGCCAACCTCCCGAAAAACCCCTCTCTCGCCAGATTGCGCTGATTACCGGAAGCGGTGGCGGCATCGGCAAAGCGACTGCCGAAAAATTTATTCAGCAGGGAGCCTGTATCGTCCTGACTGACATTCACGAAAAGCGCCTGGCAGCTACCCATAAGGAATTTGAAAAGAAATATGGAAAAGATGCGGTCGCCTCTGTCAGCGTAGATGTTAGCAAAGAAGAAGATGTTGCAACATCGCTACTGACAGCCTCTCTGCAATTTGGGGGTGTAGACATCCTGGTCAACAATGCGGGACTTTCTATCTCCAAAACCCTGGAAGACACGACCGAACAGGACTGGGATATTCAGCAGGATGTGATGGTCAAAGGCCAGTTTCGGAGCTCAAAGGCAGCAGTCAAAGTAATGCGTATGCAGGGCCTCGGTGGGGATATTGTCAACATTGTTAGTAAAAATGCTTTGGTATCTGGGCCAAAAAATGTAGCTTATGGCACTGCAAAGGCAGCTCAGCTACATATGTCGCGCCTGCTGGCAGCCGAACTCGGCCCCGACAAGATTCGGGTAAACGTGGTCAATCCCGATGCAGTGATTGAGGGAAGTAACATCTGGGCCGGCGGCTGGGCCGAAGGCAGAGCCAAAGCGTATGGCGTCAGCCTGGAGGAATTACCCAACTACTACGCCGGGCGTACGCTGCTGAACGAAAGCATCTCACCCCAGGACATTGCCAATGCGGTATTCCTGCTGGTGGGTGGACTGATGAGGAAAAGCACCGGCAACGTCCTCAACGTAGACGGGGGACTTGCGCAGGCATTCGTTAGATAGATTACTGCTAGACTACCTAAACCGGAAGCCACTGCTCTGCAGCAGTGGCTTTTACTTGTTCGTAATACAAGCCTACAACCTATGAAAACCTCACTCCTGCTTTTCAGCCTGATACTTTATACAACGGGCCTGTTGGCTCAGTCGGTAGACATTAATCACCGGCTGCTGGAACATCAGTGGGAAGCATCCTGGATCAGCCATCCCGACGCACCCCTGACCACTTACGGCGTTTACCACTTTCGTAAGTCCTTCTCGTTGGATACCCCACTTTCTTCTTTCGTGGTACATGCCTCGGCGGATAACCGCTATCGTCTCTTTGTCAATGGACAGGCAGTGGGCTCTGGTCCGGCCCGGGGCGACCTGCTCCACTGGCGTTATGAGAGTTACGACATTGCTGAGTACCTGGAGGCCGGAGAAAATACCATCGCAGCCGTTGTCTGGAATTTTGGTGAGGATAAGCCAGTTGCCCAGCACTCTTACTACACGGGCTTTCTTCTGCAGGGTAATACGGAAGCTGAGCACGTTGTCAATTCCGGAACGCAAGGCTGGTTGGTTACGCAAAACGAAGCTTATCAACCTCTTACTCAAGGAGATTTCAGGGTGTTGGGCTATTATGCGGTCGGTGCTACCGACCATGTAGACGGCAGCCGGTATCCCTGGGACTGGCAGCAGATTGACTTTGACGATAGACAGTGGCTGAGTCCGCGTTCCATCAAAAAAGGGGCGCCCTACGGATTTCCCTATGGCTATGGTGACGGGGGCTACAATCTGGTACCGCGCAGCATCCCTATGATGGAAGAGTACGAATCGCGCTTTGCAGAAGTAGAGAGGGCTGAAGGAATTGAAGTAAATGAGGCTTTCCTGCTGGGAGAAGCGAATATTGAAGTACCTGCTAACACCCAGGCCAAAATTCTGCTGGACCAGACCTACCTGGTGGCCGGATATCCAGAGTTGCTGGTTAGTGGAGGAGCAGGTAGTCAGGTCAAAGTTACCTATGCTGAAGCGCTCTACAACGCGCAGAATCGTAAGGGGAATCGTAATGTCACCGAAGGCAAAAAAATACTAGGCTACTTTGACATCTTTGAGCCGGATGGTGGAGAGAATCGCCTCTTTCGTCCGCTCTGGAACCGTACCTATCGCTACGTAGAACTAGACATAGAAACCGGTGACGCACCCCTGAAGATTCATGATTTTTACGGTATCTACTCCAACTATCCCTTTGAGGAAGTAGGCCACTTTGTCAGCGATGATCAACTGACCGACGACATTTGGGAAGTGGGCTGGCGTACGGCACGCCTCTGTGCTACCGAAACCTATATGGACTGCCCTTACTACGAGCAGCTACAATACATTGGTGATACCCGCATACAGGCCCTCATCTCGCTCTACGTTTCCGGCGACGACCGCCTGATGCGCAACGCTATCCAGCAGTTTGACCACTCCCGCGCCCCGGAGGGCATCACCATGAGCCGCTACCCATCCGCGCTGGCACAGTACATTCCGCCCTATGCGCTCTTCTGGATTGCTATGGTGCACGACTATCATATGTACCGGGAGGATGATGCTTTTATCAAAAGTAACCTGGCCGGTGTTGAGACAGTGCTGACCTGGTTTGAAAACAAACTAGACGATAACTATATACTGACTGACTTGCAGTGGTGGAACTACGTAGATGCTGTAGAAGGCTTCAGCCGGGGTACACCGCCCGGTGCAGATGAGGGACACTCTACGCTGATCACCCTGCAGATGATCTACGCTACCGATTACGCAGTGGATCTTTTTGAAAACTACGGCAAGCTGTATCTGGCCGACCATTACCGTCAGCTTTCACAAAAGATGAAAGAAGCGGTAATGCAGACCAGCTATGATGAGGATAAACAACTGATGGCCGATACACCGGAAAAGAATGCCTTCAGCCAGCACGCTAATATCATGGCTATTCTCACAGATACTGCTCCCGAAGATATACAACTCGGACTTTTTGACCGCCTGGTAACAGATACTTCACTGGTGCAGTGCAATATCTACTACCGCTTCTACTTGACCCGCGCTGCTAATAAGGTAGGCAAGGCCGATTACTTCATCAATCACCTGGATATGTGGCGCAACATGCTGGCCGAAGGACTGACCACCTTTGCTGAGCACGAAGTAAATACCCGCTCAGACTGCCACGCCTGGAGTGCCAGCCCAAACTATGAGTTTTTGGCTACTACTGTCGGCATTATGCCAGAGACACCTCATTTTACATCGGTGAGTATAGCGCCGGCCATGGGTTACCTGCAAGAAGTGAGCGGTAGCATACCCCATCCGATGGGGACCATCCATGTAGATTTGGAAAAAACAGGACAGAACGGGATTACCGGAACAGTTAGCTTGCCAGAAGAACTAAGTGGTCATTTTCGTTGGCAAGGAAAGTCTATCCGGCTGGCAGGTGGGGAGCAAAGAATTAATCTCCCCTGATAGGAGTGCGATGGTTCAGGCTACTCTCTCCTGATGGCCTTCTTTTTCTTTCGGACGAGTTACCAGTTGTATGTATTTATCGTCCATCATGCTGTCCAGGTAGTGGTAAGCGCCTACGACCTCTACACACTCGCGATATACTACCATCTCAATGGTGCAGCGGTCAGGAGCCAGGAAATAGGTATACATATGCTGCCACTGGTCTGAAATTTTGTAGACTAGGTGATAATGGTCTTTAAACTCTACTTCAAAAATGGAATCTTCCAGGGTTTGCTGGATGACATTCAGTACTTCTTGCCGGTTATCACCCAGACGGATGTACATGGCGTAGGTCTGAGGAACATTTGCCCCCAGGGCCATTGACACGGGGATAACGGCCAGTTGCGTGTACACTGTCAGTGGGTAATCTTCTGTAGAGGAGGTGATGGCAATGCATACCAGGCAAATTACACTACCCAAAATAAAGACACGCATAATACGCACATAGTAGAGAGGAGCTTTAATCAGCGCAACCTTTTCCACCAGCAGCTTTTTCTGGGCAGCCTTTCTCTGGATACTCCGGTCAACCATGATCTCATTGATTGCTGCGGCCAATCCCACCAGCCCACCGTAGATAAATGCCTGAAGTAGCACATCCTGGTAGTTTTGTAATGAACCCAGGCTGTCCTGCAAAATGACATTGATGAATAAGAAAGCAGCTATGGCCAGTAGTATGTTCTTGAGAATGACTTGGACTTGCATGTAGTTGGTATTCAACATAGTGCATTAAATAGATTCCTGCAGAGAAAAAAATTACCACTACTTTTTTCACAGCAATTGTAAACAATTTTTGTGCAGTATATGACTCTGCTCCCAGAAAATTTGCCTGAGACATAAAAATAGTGCCCGATAAGTGATAAACCAACCGGCTAGTATCATTTTGAGGTAAAAGTTAACATCTACAAGGTAGACCCATTTATAAGCAAAAAGGTTGGAGTTTGTAGGGACGTATGTCACAATTTGATATTGTGCTTGGTTCTCGAGGAT
>CAZZGE010000188.1:0-8925 GCA_964653665.1 uncultured Porifericola sp.
CGATGGAATGAACTGCCAGATTTACTTGGCGTTCCTTAGCAACAATTTGAAATGCGCGTTGTTTAGCCAGGCATGACTAAGTTTAATGTAAACTGCTTATATTAGGTTTTGTATTAGACTGATAGATGCATCTGTTCAGGAAGTTTCGCTCCGCTAAAACAAATATTTATGGAAATTGACAAAAAGCTGAAAATATTGCCGTTAACGAAATCCAAACCAAGCACATTGAAATTCCTTTTTGGAAAAACTGATATTCAACCAATGTGGGTTGCTGATATGGAATTTGAAGTAGCAAAACCAATACAGGAAGCCCTGATACAACGGGTGTCCGATTCTGGATTTGGATATGAATACAAACCTGACTCATTCTTCAGCGCACAAGAGAAATGGTATCTCGATAGATATGGAATAAAATTAAACAGAAGCGAATTGGTCTTTAGTCCAAGTATTACAACCTCTATTTCTGTTGTTATTGAGAATTTCACATCCAAAGGTGATGGTATCATCATACAACCTCCTGTTTATATGGAATTTAAAGATGTGATAAGAAATACGGGACGACTATTGACTAAAAATCCCCTTAAATCTATTGATGGTCATTATCAAATTGATTTTCAGGATTTAGAGAAAAAAGCAAAACTGAAACACAATAAAATGCTGATTATATGCAATCCACATAATCCGGTCGGTAGAGTCTGGACCAAAGAAGAACTAAACCAGGTTGTTAAGATTTGCAAAGAAAATGATCTGCTTCTCATTTCTGACGAAATACATAAAGATATCATTTTATTTAGTAATACTTTCAATTCACTTATGCATTTCAATGAAGATTACGAAAAAATTATAGTATGTACTTCAGAAGCAAAAACTTTTAATCTTTGTGGAATTTCAGATTCTATGGCAATGATCTCGAGCGAGTCAATAAAAAATACAATTTCTAAAACTTTACAGAAATATAACCTGGGGCGTACTAATGCCCTCACCAGGGTTGCGCTGGAAGCTGCTTACTGCAATGGCCAAGATTGGTTGAACAATGTGTTGCAAATTATTGAAGAAAATATCAGCACTATATCAAAGGAATTAGAAAGCTCAAGAATAACATTTACTGAACCCGAAGGGACCTACCAGGTATGGTTAAATTTTGAAAAGGTGTTTAGTGATACTAAGGAAATGTTCGACTATGTGACAAATGCTTCTGGTGTAGGACTAAATGCTGGTCACTGGTTTGGGCGCGAAGGCGCTTTGTTTATGAGGATGAATATTGCAACATCTAATAAAAAAGTAAAAGATGCCATTAGAAAAATTGAAAAATCAATCCCTGATGGATAGGAGTTCCGAATCAACGAAAACCTGATACTGGTGGGCTCTGTAGTTCAACCACTTGAGATTTGTGTTTTTCACAGCGCAAAAAGCAGCGCAAGTGACGCAGACCAGTTTTTGCTATCTGCTCATATACATCATGCAGTACGTGACGTTTAAAAAAAGAATTAAGTTATTTGCACGTCCCTGAACCGCCGCTATTGCAGCGTTTGAGATATTCATAATGATTCTACAGGTTGGCCATCAGACCGTGCTTACCTCCAAAGTTAGCACTAGCCAACCCATCCCCCGGACGGGGCCAGGCTTTTTTCCCAGTGCTGCGGTCATTGATCTCTTTACCGGCAAGAAACCGCGGCGCGGGTGCCCCTATTTGGACAGCGGCCACGATCTAATTCCTATGTTTGTCACTGAACTATTTCTTCAGAGAGGAAAAGTGGTACCTACTCAGCACCTTTTAAAAGAAGCAAAGGATTACTAAGCTAAGTTTAATGACTGACAAGGAAGAAATAGCCTACCTGGAAGCTTCGGAAAAATACTCCTTATCTCTCCAGTTTCACACTTTGTTTCAAGATGCTATCCAGGTTAAGAAACAACACCGGGTTTTGGAATGTGGCAGCAGAGAAAGCCAAAAGATTGAACCGCGTTTGGACATTTTGCTGCGAGAGACGATTCCCAAAGAGAAATACTTTCATTCAGCCAGATTACAGAAATCACTCATCAAACTTCGGCAGGCGGTCTTACCTTTTTTTATGACCCACCGTTAAGTGCCGATAACAATGCTTCGGAAAGAAGCATCTGCAACCTTAAAGTAAAAATGAAGGTATCTGGCATGCTCAAGTTCGGAAACCAAATCTATGCTAACTTAAAGTTAGCAGGATTCAAGTCAGTAATGGAAACGATCTGGAAAAAGAAGAAAAACCTTTGGCAGGTATTCATCAATCTCGCCAATATGAACTATCAATGCACATATGCTGAGTAGTTACATGATTTTTTCTAAATTGCCAGCAGTACTGAATAGTTATGAATGATCCATATTATTAAAAGTGTAGGCTAACTCTTAATGAAAAATGTATGAACACCAAAGAAAAAGAACAACTCAAAAAAGCGATAGAGAAAAAAATTGATGAGACACAAACATCCATCTTAGAGCTCAAAGAGGCTACCAAACCCATGGGATTGGATAATGCCGTAGGTCGCCTGAGCCGGATGGACTATATCAATAACAAATCTATCAGCGAGGCCAGCCTGCGTAAGGCCGAAGAAAGTTTAAAAGGCTTGCAGCGTTGGCTATCACTCTATGACACTGAGCAGTTCGGCAAATGTGCCCGCTGTGGAAAAGAGATTAATATCAACCGTTTGCTTCTTATGCCCCAAAGTACACGCTGTGTGCATTGCTCCGGTCGTTAATATCCCGGCGTTTGTCTTTTTTACAAAGTATGTTTCGCATCATCTACGATGAGCTGTCAGTAACATTCGTTTCTCCGCAGCTGGTTTTTATTGTAGCTTACTTCAAATGTGAATTCCTAGCTTTACTATGCCTTTCGTAAAAAAAATCTATGCTCTCCTCGGACTATTAAGAAGCTACCTCATTTACAACATATTGCCATTGGATATCTCGAGAATGAGAAAGCTTTATCAGCAGTTCATCTGGCCGGGATCTGTATGTTTTGATATCGGTGCGCATACTGGAAGCCGTACAGCTTTATGGCTTAAGATGGATGCAAAAGTGATCGCGGTGGAGCCTCAGCCTTTGTTTTCACGACTTCTGCAAAAAAGATTTAACAGATATGAGTCATTTACCCTTCTGAGGGAAGCTGTGGGTAAGGAAGAAGGTAGAACAAGATTAAGGATTTCCTCTCTGTATCCTACAGTGAGTACAGTGTCTGAAGAATGGACTGAGGCGATTACCGGGATTAGCCCTTCCGTTCGATGGGATGATTCCGTAGAGGTAAAGAAAACTACACTAGACGAGATGATAAAGACCTTTGGTGTACCCGACTTCTGTAAGATTGATGTGGAAGGCTTTGAAGAAGAAGTATTGGCAGGGCTTAGCTATCCGATTCCCGCGCTTTCATTTGAGTTTTTTCCTGCTACTTTCAGGCGTTCTTCCCTATGTATAGACCTGCTGATGAATCTGGGAAATTATCAATTCAACTGGTCGGTGGCAGAGTCTTTCTACCTGCAATCGCCGGAATGGCTGGATGCTGATGCCATCAAAAAGGCAATAGCTTCTTATCAGGGGAAAAAAGCCGGAGATGTCTATGCAGTACTCAATCCTCCGCAGCTTTATCGTCACCGCTCGTAAACAAAACGTCAATGTGTTCAGCATTGAAGAATTTTTTTACCGATAATTCTATTATTTTTCAATTAACCAGCAACTAGGAGTGCTGAATAGTTACCAGTGTTTTATCTTTTACAAAATTGATTCATAAACTCACGAATCAATGCGCTATGAAGTATAATACACTGATAGACTGAGTAGGCTTATACCCTACATGCATATGGATGTGGTCTTTGGCGAAGACTCCCTTCAAGACCGAATAACGATATTTAATATCCCATACGATATGGACTGTTAATCTTGATACTGTATGTCCGTTAATACCCTGATACGACATATAGTAGAGGTAGATTTTTAGAAGCTAAAGCGAAGTGCACCCGGCGTGGATCACTAAAAGTGCATAGTTTTGCCTTTTCCTTTAACCCACAAAAAAAGGCCTGGCTGTCGCCAGACCTTTCTATAGTAATTGAGATTATATCAGTTTTGATCCCAGAACAAGGGGTTATTCAAGTCATCAGCAGCCGCTATTCTGGCATAATTGACTTCATTGAAAGTTTGTTCGGGTCCAGGTATGTTGAAACGAACTGGAGGTAGCGTTTGGATATTACTATTATCAGGTTGAAACACTAATTCAGTTTTATCCAACCGCCTAAACTCTGCCCAATTTTCATAAGGTTGAATGATGTTGTAATGAACCCACTTTTGTTTAGCGATAAGGTCCAGTTTCTCCTCATTCGTCGTCGCAAGGTCCCAACTTACGTCATCTCCGGCCAGATAGGTGGAGATGTCTTCCATAGTTGGCGTTGTGGGTGCAGGTGCCGGACCGGGATCGTTAGTGACAGCTCTGATCCTTACGTAATGATCCACCGAATGAGTGACTGACATTTCGTATGAGTCCTTGGCCATGGCATCATCACCTGACTTCAGGTAGTATTCGGCCTTGTACAGATCAACTTCAGCAGCATTAATGATCAGCCCCGGAAAAAACCGATTCCTGGCATAGGTACCTCTGTTAAACTGCGCGATTAAACCATCGCCTACGTCATTAGCAACATCAGCAGCATCCGCAAGTTGGTCAATTCCGTTATAAACCCCTCCAGCGTTTTCTCCTGGTTCCCAGATATAAGGTAATCGTGGATCGCCCGTGTTTACCATCTGATCAAGAAAGGCTTGTCCGGCAAAGCTTGAATACCAACCTTCGGCATCATTCTCAAGCGTAGTGAAGTTTGAATTGATGGGTGTACCAAAATCCACGACATCAATCTGTATGTTCTGATCATTATTCTCAACCAACGGATAATTAGCAGGATTACCTAAAATCTGTCCTATTTCAGTGGTTGCACGAGTGCTGAATTCAGGAACATCCTGAACTCGGGTGAGCATTCGTAGCCGAAGAGAGTTACAATACCTACGCCAGCTATCAACATCACCATCGTTCACATAATCCTGAATGGCAAAGGATGACTGGATAGTACCAGCCAGTTCCACATCATTCATGTCATCGGCGATAGTTGCCAGTTCATCCAACATAAAAGCGTAGATGGTACTGGGGTCGTCGAATTCCGCTAATGAAGCCTGATAATCACCACTGTTTTGGCTAAGCCTTCCGGCTTCCAGGAATGGAATGGCACCATATAGATCCGTAATTCGCTGGGTATAATCATACATATAAACCTTAGCTGCCAGCATAAATATTCTCTTACTGGCCTGCTCAGTTTCTGATGCATTATTGTAGACTTTTTCAAGCTCTCTGAACTGGAACAAAGTACCGTAATAATTATTCCAAACCTCATCTGAACCAGACGATGGAGGTATATACTGATTGGGTTCATTTTCCCAACCGATAATTTGCATGTATCGGTTTAAACTGGTTCGTAACACCACAAAGTAGTTCCAATATTGCTTTAGGACATAATCCTTATTTTGGTACAAAAAGCCGGTGAACTGGCGATCAATCGAGGTAGTTGCCAGCGTACCGGGATTGGCATATGCTTCCTCAAAATCCGATTCATTACAAGAAAAAAGGACTGAGGTAATGAGTACTGTTGCTAATAATATCTTTTTCATGTCAATCAAACTGTTCATAGTTAGAAGCTAGCACGTAAGGTGAATCCCATGGATCTGAAAGCTGGGTTGTTACCAGCGGTATTGATGTTTTGGTACCACCTGGTTCCCGCAGTAGTTTGCTCAGGATCCAGATCTTTGATGGTCCTGTGTAAAAAGAACAGATTTCTACCAAAAACTGAAACAGTCAGATCTCTTGCGCCAATCTTATCAGAAATAGCTCTGGGGATCGTGTATCCTAATGAGAGCTCCCGCATTTTGATGTAATTATTTTTGTTAACATACAGTTCGTACCGGGATGATCCGTACTGAGGACCACCCCAGCCATAGGTATTCAGATAATAAACTGATTGCGGGATCACATTGGTGTTAGGTTCTCCATTCTGCAAAACACCTTCTACTAATATGCCATCTTCATACACAGTTTCACCGTCAGGTCCGTTAGGCCCTGTAGCTGCGTCAATCTGAACACCTTTTCCGTTCTCATCAAAATAGTAGGTGAGGCCTCCACGCTCGGCATTCATGGCACCCAGGCTTTCCTCAAGTAATCCTCTGTTAATCATCCAGTAGATACCCGTAGGCATGATGCTGGATCCAAAGCTAAAGTCCAGGAGAACGTTCAGGTTGAACCCTTTGTACGAAATATTATTAATGAAACCTCCGACCACATCAGGCATGGCATTACCCGAGTTGATCCACTCGTCTCCATCCAGTTGGTACACTCCATTATCCTGGACAATCTTGTTACCGTTATCATCAGTTGCAATAGGGTGTGTGAAAATGTCTCCCATGGGACGGCCTACCACTGAACGTACCTCAGCTGCGTTTCCATCATAGTTTGCATGAATGAGTTCGGTTGAATTATTTGCCAGTTTTTCTACTTCATTGGTATTTCTGGCTAAGTTCAATATTGCATCCCATTTGAAAGCCCCGCTGTTGATTATCTGTGCATCAAGCGCTAACTCCAATCCCTGGTTCCTGAGGGTTCCAATGTTTGTCAGGATAGCCCCGGCACCTGTACTCCGGGCGATATCAAGTGGAAGTATCTGATCCCTGATTTGGGCATTGTAGTAAGCTAAGTCAAGGCCTACCCGGTTGTTAAAGAACCTTGCTTCCAAACCAATTTCAAATTCATACTTCTGTTCCGGTCTAATGAGATCATTACCGAATGTGCCACCAGGGATAAACGTATACAGCGGCGAAACACCGGCTCCCTGCGCGCCCAGCGTACGCTGCCTGTAAGCGACATTGGCCTGGTACACTCCAGGGTAATTACCAACAACGCCATAACTGGCTCTTAGCTTACCGTAAGAAACACTAGCAGGTAAGGAGATTAACTCAGAGAATATAAACCCGGAATTGACTGAAGGATAGAAAAACGAATTATTATCCGGATTCATGGTTGAGAAACGATCTCTTCTTCCAGTTCCCTCAACAAACAGGTAATCCCTGAAATTCAATGATACTGTTCCAAAGTAGGCATCATTTACGCGATTGATTCTTCTCAAACTGGTATTTGGCTGATTTAATGATGAACTTAAATCAAAAAAGTTCTCTGTGGCCAAACCACCCCTTGTTCCGGAAGACTGATAAACATTTTCTTCAACTCTCGCTGAGTATCCAGCCATGGCTGTGATTGCTAAATCATCAGTGATCTCTCCATCATAGGTAAGCAATACGTCTCCGTAGAGGTTTGATAATTTGTTTTGACTCACACTAAAACCCCCGGAGTTGCCTATTACCAGAGGCACACTTGTAGCATTCTCATTCCGGGTCGATTGTGAAGTGAAATCATTGGCTAATCGCCCTCTCAAGCTCAAATTATCAGTGAACTGGATAGTCTGAGTTATACTAGCCAGGATCCGGTTATCTTTTTCAAATGATTGGTGCCTATTCACGCGCCATAAATAGTCGGCAATTGCACTTCTGAATGGCCCATAGGCAGGGTTAATATTCTCGTCAGGGGTAGCACTCGCCTGATTTCCTGTTCTGAATCGGTAACCCAAACTGGTTTGATAATTATCAAAATACCATTCAGCTCGCTCGAAGCGGTCCATCATACCGCTAAAGTTGTTGATCATCCGGTCGACTTTGTAAGGTCTGTTCCTAGTGAACTGGTTGATGTACTGCACGGAAACATCTGTCTTAGACCACTCAGCCAAAGTAAAAGACGTATTCAGATTGAAGACATTTCTCTCGTTCTTTGATCCAAAACTGATCATCTGGTTATCCTGACGTGTGTAGGACAGTCTCATGTTAGCCCTTTCATTTGCTGCAGACAAGGCAACATTGGTCATTTGAGAGTTTGCATTCTGAAAGAGGTCTGCGTAAGAACTATTGGAAGGGGAGTAGGGAACAATGTCGCCTGTCCAAGCACGGATAGGCTCACCGTCAAATTCAGGTCCGTAGTTTACGCTTGTATTGATCAGAGCACGATTACCTTCACCATCGTCAACAAATTTATCAACGCCCTGGCCAGCATCAGCTACCGCTGTAGGATATCCGGGGCCTCTTACATTTTGGTATCTCGGTAAATAAGCAATCCGGTCATGTGTGTAAGAAGTAAATACATCTACACCTAGTCCTTGTGTTCCTTTTCCTGATTTGGTGGTGATCATAATAACACCGTTGTTAGCTTCAGAACCATAAAGTGCCGCTGCAGAGGCTCCTTTCAGAATAGTGATGTCCTCGATATCGGCAGGGTTTATATCATTCAGACCATTACCTCTGATTCGTTGATCACTCCAGTAGCTGCCATTGTTGAATTCACCACTTCTGATGGGTACACCGTTGAGGACAATCAAGGGCTGAGTATTTCCTGTAATGGAAGCAAAACCTCTAATGTTAAAACTAACCCCAGAAGTGGCTCCACCAGGAGTAGACTGAATCTGAAGTCCGGGTGCTCTTCCATAAAGCGAAGCACCAAGCGTGGGTGCGGCTGTTCGGTTAATATCCGCAGATTCAATCGTACTTATGGCATATCCGGTTTTCCTTTTGTCTTTCTCAATACCATAAGCAGAGACAATCACTTCGCCTAACTGTTGAGAATTAACGGGAAGTGAAACATTGATTACTGATTGATTATTGACAGCAACTTCCTGAGTCTCATACCCAATAAATGAAAATCTAAGGGTAGCATCCTGTGCAGCGCTGATGGTAAAGTTCCCGTCAACATTGGTGACGGCACCTTGCTGGGTCCCTTTTACAATCACGTTGACACCAGGCAGGGGCGAGCCATCTTCGTCACTGGTGACCTTTCC
>CAZZGE010000189.1:0-8852 GCA_964653665.1 uncultured Porifericola sp.
CCATCTACGATATTCTCTGTCTGTATGGCGTTATCGGCTACTTTACTGTTATCTACTGCATCGGCACCCAAATCCGCGTTCTGTATCTGACCGTCCTGAATATCTTCGGAAAGGATTGTTTCATTGAGGATCTCTGCACTTTCTACTGCACCGGTGGCAATGTCTTCGGCTAAAACCGTCTCATTCAGAATATCATCAGTGGTTACTGCTCCATCCAGTATTTTATCAGAGGTAACCGCTTCGGGTGCCAGCTTAGAGTTAAGCACTGCCTCATCGTCAATTTCTGTAGTTTGGATAGCCCCGCTGCTCAGGATCACATCTCCGTCAACAGTAACGTCTCCGCCAAAAAAAGCACCCGTATTTACCCTCAGGCTATCCTGGATGCTAACACTTCCTGATACTACCAGCGAATCCTGCATCTCCACCCGCTGGGCAAAGGTAGCCGCCTGTTCTACTACGAAGGTGCCCCGTAGCCAGGTATTACCGGCTACTTCCAGGTCGCCATCTACCTGCAGATTGTCCATCATACGAGTGAACGCAGAAAAAGTAGCACTATCCGCTACCACCAAAGTACCATTAAGGTGGGTGCTGCCAGATACCTGCAGCACGTCTATCAGCGTCTCCAGGGTCAGCAGTAGCTGACCATTACCCTGGCTATCAGTAATTGTGAACTCGTTTCCGTCGGTCTCCAGGGTTTTGTTCTCGCTTAGTGCGCCTCCCAGTTCCAGGCGGTTTTCCTGAAGATCATAGGTAATTCCATTAGCAGCACTGACTTTCATGCCCCGTATCCAGGTGCTGCCATCCCAATAGTAGAATCCCTGCTGATCGGTATCGTAGACCAGAAGCCCGTTATCACCCCCACTCAGCGACATACCGTTGCGCTGAGCCGTGTTGAGCTTGGGCATAAGAAAACCCTGATCGTTGGTGGGAGATACCAAGTGAAGGACAGCATGGGGACTGGGCTGCTCTGTTCCTATACCCACATTATTCTGGGCTTTTGATTCATAGGAATGTAAAATAAGGATCAAGCCAATGGCCAGACCTACCATAGGAGCTACGAAGTCCTTTACAGAGTGGTACATATTTTTACTATTGTGGCTTACTATTCAGTTGGCTACGCTATACCGGACATAAGCCGGACTTATTCCGTATGCCACTGCTAGTTAGATGAATGCAAAATGAATTGAAATTAAGGCTATAACACCTTATTACACTAGTGAGGAATGGTATTGAAAGAGCGATAGGGTAATTTTACGTGGATAAAATGCGGGGCGCTGTAAAATTTGTCGAGGAAAGCATTCTCCAAAATCTCCCTGAAATCGGATAGTCAAAAAGTATATAATTTCAATTAATGTAAAATCATTGAGACTTGAGGTATTTTAGCACTTAACTAATTTGATATGCATTAAAGGTATGACATTGATTTTTGAAATTATACTTAACCAATATAAAGCATGATTCAAAAATAACGCTAACCTTAGAGTGAAATAACAATAAACCGAGATTACACCAATGATATTTCGGTTTTCTAAGATTTACGAAATTGGACGTTTCGTACCGTTAGTGGACGATATCAGTATTAGAAAGTCAACCGTATTTTTTCCTGTATTTTGGGACCTACTTTATCATAAAGTACATTCTTTTTCCACTAAAATCTACCGCGTTTTACCGTAAAATGAATCTGTACTGTTTGTAATTATGGTTTAATCACAATAGAAAAGCGCTACCATCAGAGTAACGCTTGATCTTTATTGTATCTCCATTTACCTATTCTTCGCTACTTTCATAGCGTAGTGTACGCCCTTTCAGCGTTGCGGGGATTCCTTTTTCCATCCACACCGGCTTGGGGGCATCTTTGAGGTAGTGGTCAAAGAATTGCTGCATCCGGCGGGCAAAATCCTTACGATTCGGATACTTCAACGGCCAGTGAGGCTCTCCGTTGTAGTTGAGCATCCATACAGGCTTTTCCAGGCGGCGAAGCGCCATGAACAATTCTATGCCCTGCTCCCAGGGTACCGCCGTATCTTTGTCATTATGCATGATCAGCAAGGGCGTTTCTATGCGGTCGGCGGCAAAGAGGGGTGAGTTTTCCAGGTAGCGCATGGGATATTCCCAAAGGGTACCTCCGATACGGCTCTGGGTACGCTCGTACTGAAACATGCGGCTCATACCACTGCCCCAGCGTATACCGCCGTAGGCCGATGTCATGTTGGCGACCGGCGCACCGGCTTCTGCCGCCCGGAACATATTGGTACGGGTGATAATATAAGCCGACTGATAACCTCCCCAGCTATGTCCTTGTATGCCAATCCGCTCAATGTCCACATAGCCCAGGCCGCTCACATAATTGGTACCAGAAACTACCGCCTTGAAGGCACTCTCTCCGGGATAGCCTTCGGTGTAAGCAATATCGGGAATAAAGACCAGGTAGCCCCGGCTGGTATAAAAGGTAAAGTTGATGATGGACCGGTGCGCTTCCGGGGCCCAGTGGCGATGCAGGTTATCAGAATTACGTTCGTAGAAGTAGACCATCATCGGGTATTTTTGATCAGGATCAAAATTCTCCGGCTTGTACAGCACACCCTGCAGAGGCATACCATCAGGGGCTAACCAGGATACCAAATCAACCGAACCCCAGCGGTATTCTTCCTGCTGTGGGTTGGCATCGCTGATCTTTTCCATATCTTCAAAATCCAGCGTACTGAGCCATACATCTGGGAAGTCCACGAAGCTGGACCGGCGGAAGATCACATCATCTGTGTTACGGGCTTTTTCGTCAAAGAAATAACATAATCGCCCATCACCAGCTTTTCAGGTGCTTTATTTCTGCCAGTATGTTCGCGGAAGAAGCCGCTCTGCTTATTGACACGATGAAAGGCCTCCAGCAGGATTTCATCATTGACAGGTATGAAGTATTCCTCAGGATCGGTTTTCTGGTAGCGCAGCGCGATATCATTGGTACGACCGTAGCCATCCGTCAGGTTACTGGCTTCCAGCGATTTAGGGTCTACTTTCCAAATGTCGTAATAGTCGTATACCAGAAAATGTTCATCGTTTTCTGTCCAACCGGCTGCACCATAACTTCCGGGGAGCATAGGGCGGTCATTGGTTTCGTCGTAAAAATTTGCTTCAATGGAGGCGGTCAAGTTTTTGGTCTCTCCACTGACCATTTCATAGGCCTGCCAGCTACTGTCAGCCGCCTCGTACCAGTAAGCGTACTCAGCACCCGGAGAAACCGAGGGATATCCGGTAGTAGCCGTTGCGATCTTAGTTTTTTTTCCACTATTGAGATCCACCAGGTAGGCATCCCGACGGAAAGGATATTCCCAGGTTATCTCCTGTCGGTAAGGCAAATCAGAAATGCCTATGGCATAAGACAGGCGCTTCTCCCGGTCAAAACGCATATCGGGCATTTCTTCACTGGCCAGGGGTACAATGCGCTGGCGAGCGATATCGTACATCGTCATGTAGGCCCGTTCCTTTTCTTCTTCAGCACGCTCTTTCTGCATGGGTTGTACATAATCATCCTTCCACGACCATATATCTACGACTACACGTTCCTCATCCAGCAGAGTGGTATCTTCTTCGTAAGCATATTTGGCCGGGCAGGGGGCTGTACCGAAGAAAAGCCTGGCTGCATCTTCAGAAAAGAACAGCGTCTCGTGTTCGCTGACCTTCCAGTTTTCAAAGATACCAACTGAGGTAGTGTCGGCCACTTGTCGGAGGTCACCGTCCCAAAGGTAAAGGCTAAAGTAGCGTTCTTCGGCATCGGTACTATCTTCTGAAGCCAGAAAAGCTCCCCGGCTGCCATCATCGCTCAGTGTTAGCCCCTTGTAGGTAATTTTACCGCTATCCAGCAAACTGAGCCTTTCAGAATCGGTATCAAAAGCATAGACACCTGCACTTTCAGTAGAATCCTGGGCAAGCTTATTAAAAAGCAACTGACGGCCGTTTTCAGAAAAGAGATACGCTTCTACGTCCTTAAAACGCTGCTCCTGCATATTATCCAGATTCAGTACAACCAGTTCGTGCCCCTTAGCCTCTTCGTCTTGGCTGCTGGTCGTATCTTCATCCTGAATCGGGGCTTCCAACAGAAAAGCCAGCCAGCCTCCCGCTTTTTTGGGCATTTTATAAGATTGCACCCTGGCGTGATGATAAACCTCTCCATTGCGAAGGTTAATGGCAAAAAGCGAGTCTTTAGGCATTTCTTCTTCTTCCAATTCATCCATCTTGGCCTGCCTGACCGAGTCATACTTTGGTAAAACTTTGAAAACTGCAAAGCGGCTGTCAAAGGAAAAATCAGGATCAGCACCTCGGGCAAAGGTCTGCTCGTCACCACTCTTTCGCTCATGAAGGTAAAGGGTACCATCACCCTGTTCTGGATTGATGATGTACGAAATGTACTCGCCATCATTAGAAATAGCTGAATATGGAATGGATTCCCAGGCATCATACACATCATGCGTGAGCGGCTTTTTCTGTGCCATAAGCGAGTAGCTTGTCAGCACCAGGCTCAGGAACATAAATACAAATGTGTGTAGTGTATATTTCATGAATCATAATTATAAGTGACATCAGGCAATATAAAGAATCAGCCAAGGTAAGTCACATTTATCGGTATGAATTCAAGACAATGCTTTACCCTACTATTAACTTGCTTTTTTCCGATGCATTAATTCTGTACTTTACCAACCGCAATTGAGTCAACACAACTTTGATACTTCCTGATCTATGAAGCTGCTTTGTACCCCAGTCATTACCCTGCTCATGTTCCTCCTGCTACTTATCCCCGAAGTGCAGGCACAGAAAAATAAAAAGTCTAAAGAGAACACACACCTACCGAACGCTGAACTGTACGAAGGCCTCACATTCCGTAATATCGGTCCTTTCCGGGGCGGCCGTTCAGTTGCTGCTGCCGGAGTCATCCAAAACCCACAGGTTTACTATATGGGCAGTACCGGCGGGGGTCTCTGGAAAACCGAAGATGCGGGATTTAGCTGGAAAAATATCTCTGACAGACAGTTGGAAACCGGCTCAGTCGGCGATATTGCGGTAGCCGAATCCGATCCCAACGTCATCTACGTCGGTATGGGCGAACATGCCATCCGCGGCGTGATGACCACCTACGGCGATGGTGTGTATAAATCCACCGACGGCGGTCAGACCTGGACGCACGTCGGGCTGGACAAAACCCGCCACATCTCCGATGTGATCATCCATCCTTCCAATCCGGACGTGGTATACGTTGCTGCCCAGGGTGCAGCCCACGGCCCTACCCCTGACCGAG
This sequence comes from uncultured Porifericola sp., assembly GCA_964653665.1. Taxonomy (GTDB): domain Bacteria; phylum Bacteroidota; class Bacteroidia; order Cytophagales; family Cyclobacteriaceae; genus Catalinimonas. The sequence goes on from CAZZGE010000189.1 coordinate 5,288, forward strand.
GCATCTATAAAACCACCGACGGCGGCCAAAGCTGGGAGAAAATTCTATTTGTTGACGAAAAAAGCGGTGCTTCCAGCCTAAGCATGGACATGACCAACCCCCGTATTCTCTACGCGGCATTCTGGGAACACCAGCGCTATCCCTGGAAAGTCAAGTCGGGCGGCCCCGGGTCTGGTATCTACAAATCTACCGATGGTGGCGAAAACTGGGAGGAACTCACCGAGGGCCTGCCCGAACTGATGGGTAAAATTGGTATTTCGGTATCCCGCGCCAACCCTAACCGCATCTGGGCCAATATTGAGGCCGAAAAAGGCGGCGTTTACCGCTCTGATGATGGCGGCAAAAACTGGCAGCTCACCAGCAGCGACCGGGTCACCCAGGCCCGCTCCTGGTACTACATGGAGATTTTCGCTGATCCGCAAGACGAAGAAACGGTCTACGTGCTCAACGCGCCTATGCTCAAATCCATTGACGGCGGCAAAACCTTCAAGCCGGTAGCCACGCCACATGGCGATAACCACGACCTGTGGATTGATCCTACCAACAACTTGAGGATGATCAATGCCAATGACGGAGGTGCAAACGTTTCATTCAACGGCGGTAAAAGCTGGTCTACCCAGCGTAATCAACCTACTGTGCAGTTTTATAGAGTGATTACGGACAACCGTTTTCCCTATCACATCTACGGCGGTCAGCAGGACAATTCTACAGTAGCCATTGCCAGCCGGAATAGCGATGCTGGTATCGGCTGGAAAGACTGGTATGCGGTAGCCGGTGGCGAAAGTGCCTTCCTGGCTTTTGACGAAGACGATCCACAACTGGTCTACGGCGGCAGTTACCAGGGCAACATTTCTGTCTACGACCATGCGACCGGCATGACCAAAGATATCATGGCTTACCCGGTAGTAGGTCTAGGTTCCACGCCCAAAGACATGAAGTACCGCTTTAACTGGAACGCCCCGATCATCATGTCGCAGCATGATAAAAAGACGCTCTACCATGGTGCCAACGTGGTGCTCAAGAGTACCGACGGCGGGCTGAGTTGGAGCGAGATCAGCCCCGACCTGACCCGCAACGACACCACCAAGCAGGGAGTGGGCGGCGGCCCGATCACCAACGAAGGTGCCGGAGGCGAAAATTACAATACCTTGACTTACCTGGTGGAATCGCCCCACAAAGCCGGAGTGCTCTGGGCAGGCAGCGACTGCGGACTGGTACACTTGACGCAGGATGGCGGAAAAAGCTGGCAGAACGTCACCCCTTCCGGTACGCAGGAAGGCATCATCAACGCCATTGAAATATCCCCTTACGATCCGGCCACTGCTTATGTGACGCTAATCCGCTATAAACTCAATGATTATGCACCCTATGTCTATAAAACAACCAACTACGGCCAGACCTGGACTTCTGTTAACAAAGGATTTGAAAATGAGGATTTTGTGAGAGTCGTTCGGGAAGATCCCAAGAAGAAAGATTTGCTCTATGCCGGTACCGAAGGCGGTATGTACCTCTCTTACGATGGCGGGCAACTGTGGACACCTTTCCAGCTTAACCTGCCGGTGACCCCCATCAACGATATGACTTTTCGTGATAACGACCTGGTGATCGCCACTTCCGGCCGGGGTTTCTGGATACTGGACGATGCAGGTGCCCTGCAGCAGAGTGATGGCGTGCTGGCCGATACCAATATGAAGCTGTTCGCTCCCAAGCCTACCATTAAATTCAACGCCTCCATGCCCGATGAGCCGGTGCCCGGATTGGGAAAAAACCCCATGAACGGTGTGATCATTGATTACTACCTGGTCGAAGAAGTAGCCGACAGCCTTATGCTAAGTATAGAAATTCTTGCTTCCGGTGAAGTGATCCGCAGTTATGATAATCAGAAGGACGAAAGCTTCAAGCCTTATCCGGGGGGTCCTGCCCCTAAAAAGCCGCTGCCTGCCAAAAAAGGTATCAACCGCTTCGCCTGGGATTTTCGCCATGACCAGATTCCCCATGTACCAGATGTATTTGTGATGGGTGACTATCGCGGCCACCTGGTAGCGTCAGGAGATTACCAGATTCGCCTGACACTGGGAGAAGAAAGCCAAACTGTCGACTGTACGATTCTGACCGACCCGAGATTGGATTCCACGCCGGACGAATTCGCTGCCCAGCAGCAAATACTGTTGGACATTGAAGAAAATGTTGTGGAGATCCATGAATCGGTTAATGCGATGCGGAGGGCCAAAGCCCAGGTAGAAAGCCTGAACGAAGCTCTGAAAAACCAGGAAAAAGCAGAGGTGCTGCTGGACAGCGGTAAGTCACTGATCAGCAAAATCACTACCTGGGAAGAAAATCTCATCCAGCCGAAGCAGAAGACCTTCCAGGATGTGATCAACTTTCCCAACCAGCTCAATGCTGAGCTACTAAATCTCAAAAGCAGAGTAGATGAGCATGACCCGGCTGTATCAGCAGGCGCTCTAATGAGACTGAATGACCTGGAGGCCGAATGGCAAACGCACCGTCAGGCCATGCGTCAGCTGATTGACGAAGACCTTGCCGAATACAACCGCATGTACCGCGATCTCAACATACCGGCGGTAATTGTGGATGTGCCGCAAGAAAAACCTGTTAGGGGGAATTAATAGGGCTTAATTTAACTTCCGAAATCTATCTGCTGTTTGCGAGATAGATTTCGGGGATTTAAGGGCATTACTCCTTTATAATATTAGGACTTTCGCTTTGATAGTTACAGAGCAGGAATAGTTGGGTAATAAAGTTGGTTGACCAAATAATCGGAAAGTTGCTCATGCTTAATCTGATAGATCGTAGTTCCTATCTGTTTGGCTTGTACCTTTAGAGAAACCCACGCGTGGTAACAACAAGCAAGATGATTCCTTTGTGAACGAGCTTTACGACACTGACATTTTTCTGCCCCGGTTAATTGTTTGAATCCCCGATGAAAGTCTTCCACTTGCCATCGGTTGTCGTTCTTAAGCGCGTCGGCGCCCGGTTCAACGACAAACCGATTGACAGTCTGGTCTAGATCATTGGTAATAATCCAGTCAATGTGACCGTCTGGGGCCACTATCGCGCGGCGAACCGTCTTGAAAAGCTTTACTTGGAAGGGAATTTTTTTAAGTTTGACAGTTAGCCCACGGGCCCATGTCTGTTCATCAAAATCCAGTGTATCCAAATGCTGATACCCGGTATCTTTGCTTACACTGACCATGCGGTTGCTTTTCAGGGTAGTGAAAAACGTCCAACGGCACGGGCCGCCCCGCGCTACGATGAATAAGTTTTAGATTACTCATTGAGCCATACCAAGCGTCAAATACAATGGTTTTAGCCTGAATGTTTTTGTGAGTAATAAGCCGCTTGAACATCTCCTGGAAATGATCGTTCTTGGTTTTTCCATCCGTATCAGGATGATAAATGCGGTAGTCAACGGGCCAAAAATCACCATCATTGCCACTTGAGTGAACCAAATTTACTAGCCCGATCCCTCTAATCGTACTGTGTTCATTACCCGAATACTGACACTTGACTAACTCTATGAAACGGGAATATTGCTTGTGCTGTA
>CAZZGE010000190.1:0-8848 GCA_964653665.1 uncultured Porifericola sp.
AACAAAAACTCTATCAAAGGGCTGCTTGAGGTTCCCCTCATATGTTATACACTCTGTTGAATTCAAGATGTATCAATGAATGACATATCATAATTTTTTGATATCCGTGTAATTCCCAAAAAAATCCCGCACATGGCGGGATTCTCATTTCTAGTCATTTCAGCAAAGAATCAGGGGGATACTTTTTCGGATTTTACAAATTTTACACTTCCTCTAGTGTATCCTGTCAGACCAGCATCGCTTATACCATTGACCACTACCCGGTAATCTGTTGCCCGGTTCGCAGTAAAGAAGTTAACGGTTGCCCTACCTGATGAGTCAGTCTGAATCATAGGCTCCCAGTGCAGGGTAGTACGATAATCGGGGCGATCCGTCTGTCCCTCAGCAGTGTAGCGCGGTACATAAAACTCGCGGTATTGCTGGAAACCGCCCGCCCGGTAGATAATAATATTATCATTAGGCTCTACCTCTTCGTACTGCATGCCTCCTCGTTTGGTAAAGAGCGCGATAACGCCTCCGCCTCCGCGACCACCGTAGATGGCGGCTGAAGGACCTTTGATGACTTCAATTCTGTCAAGATCAAATTGGCTTATGGCATTGAGCACGGACGCATCTACCGGCATACCATCCAGCAGGTAGAGGGGCGTTCCAGAACCTCTGATTACCGCCTGAAAGTCAAACCTGTTCAAACGATTGATCTGAACGCCGGGAATCCTCCCCTGTAAAGACTCCAGTACGTTACCTGACGGAGCTACCGGCAGTTGATCTACATCTATGACCGCGTCGGCCCTCTGATGCAGGCGGAAAGGCCCTACAATATTTTCTCGTCGCTCCTGCACGATAATCTCCTTTAGTAACATCTCTTTGAGTCCCGGCTGGTAGGCATCGGCTACCGCTGACTGGTTAGCACTCCGGGTGATAAACTTTTCGTTACTGGCTAGCAACTGATCGGCCGGAAGGGATGTAGGTATATCCCTGAAAGCGGGTGTGAACGGATGCTCATCCATTACAACTTTTACATTGCGATTACCCCGGGCAGTTGTACCCTGAATAACTACTTCTACGCTGTCCTGAAAGTCAAAGCTCTCAAAAGAGAAGTACCCTTCTTCATCTGTTTGCTGCACAACAAAAGTCTCGTGTTGATCTTTGACGTAAAGGATCACTTCACCATTTTTTACCGGATCACCATTGTCTTTGAGTAGACGGCCATCCAGCGATATCGCATTTTCTTTGGCGTACCGAAAAGCAGGCTTTTCGGCATCAAGCATTTCTTGCCAACCGAAGCGACGCCAGCCATGTGTCATCATCACGAGCTGTAGAACTTCCTTTTTCTCAGGAGTCACGTCCTTAAAATAATAGTTAGGTTGCTCCACATGACCTTTGAGTTCTGAGCTCAACAGCATCTGGGCATATATGCCCTGCTGTTCACTGTCTTCAGGAACCAACTCCGCATCAGTGACTGCCATGGATAAGTTAGCGGAGACAGGATTTCCCTGACCATCCGAAGTCTCAACAGTCAGCTCTACCTTTTCCTTTTTCAGGTACTCAGGTTTATCAGTACTGATTTTGACCTGCAGTTGACGATCAGGGTGCATAAAGACCAGCCTTTCTGCCAGTAGTCTGCCTTCTGCGGTCGCCAGAGTCAGGCGGTTGATACCAGTAGGTAACTTCGATTTATCCAGCACCCACTGGCGATGTCCTTGCAGATCAGTAATCTCCTGACTATGAATGATCTGGTCACCGGCGATAACGGTCAACAGCAGAGGCTCCTGTTTCACATTACGGGCATACACATTGAGTTTCAGACTTTCCGGGTTCACATATTCTTCGGTTGCCAGTGTGTAACCTTGGGTACGTGGCTGGGGTAAATCAAACTGTTTGGTTTCTCCATTTGGCAGATTAATTACTGCAGTATGATTTTCGCCCTGCTTCGGAGTGAGAAGTATGGCTCCCATACCCTGGTGCAGGCTTTTAAAATCAGCTACTTTTTCGCCACTGTCATTGGTAATCTTCCCATTCACTGGTACGCCCAGGCCAGCTTCGTTGATCGCTTTGAATGCTACCTGCGAGGGTACATCAAACATCCAATCTCCTCCTTCAGGAAAGAATTGCAAATCAGCTACTTCAGTGGATTCAGCATTGTTAACTAATTGAGGCTGGCTATCTTTTGTCCAGATCTGGATATTTTTTCGAAAGAAAGGTTGATCTTCAAAGTTACGCATCCAGTTAGTGTAAGCGACTATTTGGTACCGGTCGGCTTCCAGGGTGTCAGGTAAAACTATCTGCCCGGCAAAGACACCATGCTGAGCCTTGTACTTATGTTGCATGACTGCCTCACCGGCAGCGTTTAGTAAATCTACATAGACTACTTCATCCAATGTAAGTGGCTTCTGGTCTGAAGCATGAACCAGATATGCCTTCATCCAGACGGTTTCACCCGCTACATACTGATCTCTGTCAAGATGTACGTATAATTTCTCAGGATTTAGATTGACCCGGTAAGTTTGGAGTTGTTGTTCTATGCGCTGTAGCAACGGTTTGACCGGGTCAGCTTTCCATATGAACGCTCCCATTCCTGCTACCAATAGCAGGCTTACGAGTGTCCTAAATATATATTTATTCATCACAGTTTATCATTTAGTTTATAGCAAAAAAATGTTCAGGCTAACGAAAACGTTCACCTGCTACTTGTGTGTAACGTATTCTGAATCAATAAGGTATGAAAGCGGCGAATATCATCGTGAACCCGATTGTATGCTACAGTTCATGGGAACCGACTCACTGGTAGTGAAAACTAAAATTCAGCCAGCAGCCATGGTTAAATCACTTTGAGACTGAAAAAATGGACTGTCAAATCTGGAGAGAGAAAAGAAAAGATCCCAAGGTTTTATATTGGACTCTTCATTAGCTGATGTACCTGCTGATCCGAAAGGTATGCGTGACGATCCTGCATGAAGTGTGTATTTAATGACGACGGTCAAGAGGAAGCCACGCAGGGAAATGTTAGCGGCTTAAGTCAAGTACCAACTCCATAACTGTGTAACCACCGGCCCCTAAGTGGCTATCTACCCTGGCTTCCCGAATGGATACAACTGCATTTTCCAGATCTAACTCTCTGATGAGCAGTACCATTTCGTGTTTTTCTGCCTGCAATATGATGTTGGTTTTATTTTTAATCCGCCACATGCCCGTCTGTATGGGCTCGCCGGGTAGCTCTATCTGGTAAGCGTAATTATCGTGAAATGTAAAGACTGTGCCCGAAGGAATTCCCTGAAAACCTTCTTTAAATTTCCTTGACAAAGTATTCGGATCAATTTCGTAAGCGCTGCTTGCTGAGAGGTGGGCTGCCAGATCGTCAAAGTGGTCATCTAAGGCTTTTCCGTTAATAAGCATCTGCTGACTTTCCAGGCGCCAGGTACCTACAATGTGATTCTCTACTTCCTGAGGTGAAGGCTGGTCATGTAAAGCTTGTTTGAAGGAAAGAATCGCAAGAACGTACAAAGCAGTATGCCAGGCAAAACGCATATCGAGCATAATGGGCTTGATCAGATTATTGCATAAAAATACAATTAAAATTAAATTAATTATAATTTTTATCACTATCAGGCATACTCATCAGCACTCTTTTCATCTTTGATGCTGGTAGCTAGGGTGGCAGGGTGTAAAAATACTAATACTTTTGGTTAGATTTGACTATGCATCACCTCAAGCAGAATATACGTGAAAGTAGACTTGCGCATCATCCTAGCCCCGCCTGATAAAGGCAATAGCCAGCCTTAGTTTATAGTAGGGAAATTTTTCGTCCAGTTTTTCGTACAAAGCTTTTAGCTTATCCGGTTTATTAAGCTGATACCATGCAGGTGTAATTTCTGCTATTTCTTCTTCCTCCACATACGGTGATATGTCTACCGCTTCTCCCTTTTCATAAAGGTAGGCGATATGGCTGTAGACTGTGAGTACATTGAGCTGCCGGTGTTCGGCAATCTGTTCCGGGCTCCAGCCTTTCTTAATAAGCTGGTAAGTTTCCAGGTAGGTCTTTCCTTTGATATTTTTCAGGCTTGTCTCCTTAGCCACGAAGGACTGTATGGCTGTGATAAACAACTCGGCGTACTTTTGTAGCTTATGCTCCCCTACCCCGGAAATTGCCGCCATATCGCTGAAGTACATCGGTTTTTGGGTAACCATTTCTTCCAGCGTGGCATCGTTGAAGATGACATAGGCCGGCACGTTCTCTTGTCGGGCGATTCTTAGCCTCACCTCTTTTAAATGCTGGAATAGATGATCCTCAAAAGTAGCAGTTTTACTTTTGCCCGGGCCGGTATTTGCCCGTATGGGTTGCTGGTCCGGCTTACTTAGCTCAACCTGACGACCTTCAAAGAGCACCTGTTGACCGATATGGGTTATCTTCAGTTTGTTAAAATCTGTGAAGTCTATTTCCAGTAGTCCGCGGTTAACCAGTTGAGCAATGTAGTTGAGCCAGTCTTCACGACTGAGGTCTTTACCAGCACCGAAAGTTTTGATCTGGTGATAACCTCTTTGCAGAATTTCCTGCTTCTGGGAGCCCCGCAGTACATCCGCCAACATATGGGCCGCTACTTCTTCGTTAAGTCTTTTGGCGGCTGAAAGAGCTTTCTGGGCTAATACAGTGCCATCAAAGTGCTCGGGAGGATGCAGGCAGTTATCACAATGGCCACAAACTTCTGAACGGTGCTCTCCGAAATAGCTAAGTATCATATTGGTGCGGCAGCTATTGGCCTGTCCAAACTCCAGCATTCGGTTGAGCTTAGACCGTTGTACTATCTTGAACGACTCGTCTGCTTCGCTGTCCTCTATAAACTGCCGGAGAACCTGGGCATCCTGGTAGCTGAAGTACAAAATCGTTTCAGAAGGCAGGCCATCCCGCCCGGCCCGGCCGATTTCCTGGTAATAGCTCTCTATATTTTTGGGCACGTTATGGTGAATGACATAGCGGATGTTGGGCTTGTCAATACCCATACCGAAAGCGATGGTGGCACAAATCACTTTGAGTTCATCCTGCTGAAAGGCCTTCTGAATCTGCTGACGTTCTTTAGCTTTGAGTTGGGCATGGTAGTAGGCAGCATCTACTCCTGCCACACACAATGCATCGGCTACCTTCTCCGTACTTTTTCGGCTCAGGCAGTAGATGATACCGCAGTCTTCCTTTCGGTTCAGCACATACTCTTTGATATGCTGCATTTTACTAATTGCAGGTCTCACTTGAAGATGAAGGTTTTTTCGCTCAAAGCTGGATAGAAAAAAGCGGGGAGCATGCAGGGACAGTTTATCGGCAATATCTTTCTGGGTAGCGCGGTCGGCAGTGGCAGTTAGCGCCATGTAGGGCACTTTGGGAAAATGCTGCATCAACTCGGGCAGACGAGTATATTCTACCCGGAAATCATTGCCCCAGATAGACACACAGTGAGCTTCGTCAATGGCGATAAAACTCACGCGCTGCTGGCGCATGTAGTTAATAAAAGCCGGACTTACCGCTCGTTCCGGCGAGGTATAGAGTAACTTAAGTTCTCCTCTTTGCATCTGCTCTTTTACCAGCTGAATTTCTTCAGTTGTGTTGCTACTGTTTAGCGCTGCTGCACAGATGCCGTTGGCCCGCAGTGCGTCCACCTGATCCTGCATCAAGGCAATCAGGGGTGAAATTACCAGCGTAACCCCTTCCATTGCAAGGGCAGGCAACTGGAAGCAGAGCGACTTCCCTCCTCCGGTAGGCATGATGATAAGACTATCCTGCCCACTTAGTGTATGGTGGATGATCTCCTCCTGCTGCGGCCTGAACTGCTCATAGCCGAAGTAAGTTTTGAGGAGTTGCTGAATATCGTGAGGCATACGGTCAATTTTCAGGACAAAGGCCACAAATTTACAAAATTAATCGTAGCTACTCTGCTTCATATTCCGGTCTTTATCTTAAGGGTCTCAACAGGTACTCCAGTCCATTGCTCCTGATGACCAGCGTGGTAGAAAGGAGCATACCCAGCTTGCCCCGGGGAAACCCCTCGCGGGCAAACCACTCCAGGTAATGCACGGGCATATTACAAATCAGCCGACCTTTATATTTACCAAAGGGCATAGGCGTACGTACAACTTCTTCCAGTATGCGGGGATTAAGTTCGCTCATCTTGTGAGATAAAATCTATTTCCAGATACGCGTCTATTTTTTAACACGATAACCTTTGTATTATTTAGCAGCAGAATTCTTTACTGCACCTACATATTCTTTTTTACCACCTCGTGGAATGATTCAAACTGATTGATAATAAGACGAGACAGAACGACTACTTTCTGAGGCATTTCCTAACTCAAAAAAAACCCTGCCGTAGCGTGCAGGGTCTCTAATATCAGTCGCCCAACTGTAAATCTAAACGCTCGTTGGATGCCAAACGGGACTGCAACTGCTCCCATTGGTTTTTCAGCTCTTCGTACCGCTGGTAAGCATCTTCACCCGGTCGCTGGTCTGCCCGGAGTAGCATGTATCGCAAGTACTGTATCTGGGCAATAAGTTGCGGCTTCATGTAGATGCCCTCCGCCGTGACCAGCTCGTCATAAGCCTGCTGCAGCTCTGCTTTTTGCTTTTTGCTACGGTTGACCTGCTTTCCGGCTTCAATCATATCGTCTAGTGCTTCCATCTTATCCTCTATCTCAGCAGCCACTTGCTTGGCCGTACTTTCCAAATCTACAATATCCAGCACCAGCTGTTCCTGTGCGCTTAAAGCGTCTGCCAGATCTTCGTCCAGGCGGGGATCGGGTAGCACTTCAAAAGGTTCACTCATGGCCTGATCACCGATAGTAAGCCTCACCTGGTAAGTGCCCGGGGCCACCATAGGGCCACCGGAATAAGCTCGATTGGCATTATCGTCCCAGGGACCGGCATGGCTCATATCCCAGCGGAAGCGATGCATACCGGGCAACGCTGCTAACTTCTCACTGCCCATCTTGGTAGTAAAGCCAGTTGCCATACTGGTCTCTTCGGAAGAGGCCTGGCCGGGATCAGCGCTGCTGTAGCTGCGGATCAGTTGCCCATCTTCATCCATAATTTCTAGTTGAACAGGATCTTCAGGAGTTTCTGGTAGGTAGTAATCCAGGATCACTGCTGCTTCAGGATAGTATGGAATTTCGTCTTTGTTGGTATTGCGGTAACGGTAGCGAATGGCATTTTCTGGCTTGAAAAGAAATGCCTGTGTCATATTCTTCAGTTGTGCCAGCTGGTGCAGGGGCGAAATATCATCCAGTATCCAGAAAGAGCGGCCCATGGTCGATACCAACAGGTCTTTGCGGAACACTTTTATGTCCGTTACCGGCGTGACCGGCAGGTTCTGCTGGAAGGGCTCCCACTGCTCACCATCGTTAAGCGATACGAAGAGGCCATATTCAGTTCCTGCATAAAGGATACCTTCCACATCGGGATCTTCACGCACTACCCGCACCGGATAATCATTTGGAATCCCATCAATAACCAGCTTCCAGTCCTGACCATAGTTTTCCGTACGGTAGATGTATGGCTTCCAGTCGCCCAGTTGATAAAGCAGGACAGTTACGTAGGCCTTTCCTGCCCGGTGAGGTGATGGCTCTACGCTATCCACCCTGCCGCCTTCAGGCAAGCCTTCGGGAGTTACGTCTTCCCAGATTTCACCGCCGTTACGCGATACGTGAACAGGGCCGTCATTGGCGCCTACCCAGATGACTCCTTCTTCCAGCGGCGACTCCCGAATACTGTAGATGGTACTGTAATACTCCTCACCAGTTACGTCGCGAGTAATGGGTGCACCGGAAACTACCTGCTTGCTGGGGTCATTAGCAGTGAGGTCGGGCGAAATAGTTTCCCAGGTAACCCCGTCATCAGTTGTTTTGTGTACGAACTGAGAGCCGTGATATACGACATCAGGATTGTGGGGCGAAACGTGAATAGGTGCTACCCGCTGGAACCGATACTCCAGATTTTTGGGATTATGCCCGTAAATATAGGTGGCTCCCACGTAGTACTGTTTCTCCTGCCCGGTTTCTTTGTTATATACCCCAAAGCGTCCTTTGCAATTTGAGTATACAATGTTGGGATTTCCCGGTTTGGGTACGGCCGGTCCGGTCTCACAGCCTCCCACAGCCATCCAGAATCCCTCTTCCCCGGCAGGTGCATTATAGGGGGGCAGGCTGGGTACGGCAATCGTGCTATTGTCCTGCTGCCCAGCATAGATCCAGTAGGGGTACTGATCGTCTACCTCTATCTGGTAGAGTTCGGCAGTAGGCTGGTTACGTTGGGTGGACCAGGACTTACCTCCATTGAGGGTGATGTTAGCGCCCCCATCGTTGGATTGTATAAATATGGAAGTATCGTTTTTATTAAACCACACATCATGATTATCACCGTGGGGAGTAGACATTGTTTTCCAACTTTCACCAGCATCAGTAGATTTGTAAAAACGGGTGGAGTTGACGAAGACCACATCAGCATTCAGTGGGTTGGCGCCTACATTACAGTAGTAAAAAGGACGATCCAGGATTCCGTCTTTGTTACTGACCAGGTAGAAGGATTCTCCACGGTCATCAGAACGGTAGAGGCCTCCTTCCTGGCCAGGTGCTTCTACCAGGGCGTACACTCGCTCCGGGTCGGCATCAGAAACCGCCAGGTCTGCTTTACCGATCAGGCCCTGCGGCAGGCCTTCGGTGATCTTCTGCCAGTTGTCGCCACCGTCGGCAGACTTGTAGATACCTCCAGACTGCCGGCCACCCGACTGTTGTCCACCACTGATGATAGTCCAGGGCTTCCGCTCAGCCCGCCACATGGCAGCGTAAACAGTTTGCGGATCGTCAGGCGCAAATT
>CAZZGE010000191.1:0-8814 GCA_964653665.1 uncultured Porifericola sp.
GGGCTACACTAATACATGACAGCTTGTTCCAACAGCCCAATACTTGTTTTTCTAGGGAGCAAACAGCAAATTCAACAAAAACAGACATACCAACTTCTATGGACGAAAATAATGAGGAGGTTTTATCAGTCTTGAGGGTGGGGCTTCAGCGATTAGATATCCAAACAGATTATCAGGATTAAGAACCTTCTGACCAGGGTATCAATCTGATTATCAACCATCTAAGAGTACGCATCAGCGACTGGCTGAAACATGATTTTACGCATCTGCTCAACCTGATGTATCGGATAGATATTGGGGATCAGGTATTTAATGAGGCGCTGGCTTCTCAGAATCCGTCCAAGAGATTGGCAGAGCTGGTGTTACAACGAGTTTTACAAAAGGCCAAAACGCGCATAGCATACCAAAAAAATACAAGAAAAATGAGCACCATAAGTTGGGAGGATTTTAACAAAGTAGAGTTGAGAATAGGAACAGTGGTTGAGATACGGCGCTTTCCGCAAGCCCGTAAACCTGCTTATCAGCTTTGGGTGGACCTGGGCCCTTTGGGTATCAAGAAGTCTAGTGCGCAAATCACACAAAACTACCAACCTGAACAGTTGGTCGGAAAACAGGTGCTTTGCGTGTGCAATTTTCCTCCCCGACAAATTGGCCCTTTCTTGTCAGAAATATTGGTGACTGGCTTTACGGATCAGCAGGGTAGTATTGTGCTAGCTACCGCCGATGGAAGTATTGCTAACGGTCAAAAGCTTCACTGAAATGTATTTCAAAGCGCTAAGTGAGCAGGTTCCCGGACAAGTCCTACAAATGCCTTACCCGGACAAGCCAATCCGTTTCATCATGACGGATAGTCGTAAGGCTCTGCTCGGGCCTGATACCGTTTTCTTTGCTATCTCGGGGGTTCATCATGATGGTCACACCTTTATAGAAGAGCTGTATCAAAAGGGCTGCCGGCAGTTTGTAGTTGAGCGTAAGCCGTACATCTCACTACCGCAGGTAAATATCTTCCAGGTCAAAGATACAGTAGATGCGCTGCAACGAGTTGCTAGTTTACAGCGACAGCGCTATTCTCTTCCGGTAGTGGGCCTGACCGGAAGTAACGGTAAAACCATTGTCAAAGAGTGGCTCAGCCAACTGCTGAGCCAGAAATGGCAGGTTGTAAAAAACCCAAAAAGTTATAACTCACAGATTGGTGTACCGCTTTCCGTTTGGCAAATTAATGAACAACATCAGCTGGGTGTTTTTGAAGCAGGTATTTCCAGGGTAGGAGAGATGGCAAAGCTGCATCCCATCATCCTGCCAACATTCGGAATCTTCACTAACATTGGTCCGACACATGCAGAAGGCTTTCAAAGTCTTAGCCAGAAAGCTGAAGAAAAGACACTTCTTTTTAAAGATTGCAAAAGCATCGTCTATTGTAAAGACTACCCGGAAATTGATAACGTCTTGATAAGCAGGTTTGAGACCCAAAGACTGGCTTGTTGGTCTACCATTCAGGATCAGGGGGCCAGATGGGAGGTGGGCTTCTCGGTCAATGACCTCAATGAAGCAGTGATACGCATCAGTCGTGCTTCTAATCAGAAAGTGTATCATTTTAGTTTTCACTACGTGGATGAAGCCTCTCTGGAAAATGTTACACACTGCATCGTTTTTTTACTGGAGCAGGACTGGAGTGCTGCCTTGATTCAAGCGGGCTTGCACCGACTCAGGCATATTAATATGCGTATGGCGCTCAAACGCGGGATGAACGGTTGTTATCTGTTAGACGATAGTTATTCCAACGACCTTGCCGGGCTTGAAATAGCCCTTAATCACTTGTTGTATCTTCCCCAGAATCAGAAAAATACTGTAATCCTCTCCGATCTGCTGGAAACTTCATGGTCGCACGACAAGTTATATAACGCTCTAAGTACTTTGCTGGAAGCCTTCCCGATTCAGCGACTGGTGTTGATTGGTCCCGATAGCCATGCACATTGTGAACTTTTTGAACGTAAATCTTGGAAATTTGAGCACTATCTTACAACGGAAAGTATGCTTACTGATGTACAAATAGCATCATTTCAACAGGAAAATATTTTGATCAAAGGCGCCCGGATTTTTGTTTTTGAAAAGATAGTACACTGCTTGCAGCAACAGTTTCACACAACTCGCCTTGAAATTAATCTGGACACTGTTATCCAAAATCTTAACATTTATCGCTCTTTTTTGAAAAAAGAAACCCGGTTAATGGTCATGGTGAAGGCGTTTTCTTACGGAGGGGCTGCTTTTGAAATCGCCAACCTGCTGCAGTACCACCAGGTAGACTACCTGGCTGTTGCATATGCGGATGAAGGTGTTATGCTCCGGCAACACGGTATTCGTATACCGATTCTGGTACTCAATCCTTCGCCTAATAGCTTTGACTTGATGGCTGATTATCAATTGGAACCGGAAATTTACTCGCTCGCTACGGTAAAAAGCTGGGTCAATTCAAACCAAGATGGGTTGCCGGTACATATCAAATTGGATACTGGTATGCACCGACTTGGTTTTATGCCGGACGAACTACCTCCACTGTGTGATTTTTTAAAAGAATATCCCCAGCTAAAGGTCAAAAGCATTTTTACGCACCTGGTGGCATCAGAAGACCCAGCTGAAGACAAATTTTCCCGCCATCAAATTCATCAGTACCAGTCTATGTACGATCAACTGGTTGCTGCAATAGGTTACCAACCAATGCGCCATGCTTTAAACAGTGCTGGTATCCTCCGATTTCCTGAATACCAGATGGATATGGTGCGTCTGGGGTTAGGCCTCTATGGCGTAGACACCACTGCGAAGATCGCTGACCTGCAACCTATCAGTCAGCTTAAGACCACCATTTCCCAGATCAAGTACTTGGACGCCGGGGAAAGTGTAGGCTACAACCGGGCGGGTAAGGTTAATGAGCGTAAAACGGTTGCCACCCTGGCAATTGGATACGCTGATGGGCTGGATCGGCGATTAGGCAATGGTAAATTCAAGGTGTGGATACACGGACAGTTCGCTCCTACTATAGGAAATATTTGCATGGATATGACAATGGTAGACGTCAGTCATCTTAATGCTCAGGTAGGGGATGAGGTAGTTATTTTCGGTAAAGAACAGCATGTAAAAGTACTGGCAGACGCAATGGGTACGATCCCTTATGAAGTATTAACCGGGATCAGCGAAAGGGTGAAGCGCGTATATTTTGCTGATACCTGACAGGATGCTTAAAGTAATACATCTGTAGTAGTAATGCTATTGATATTAATAGGCATAATATTCTTCAATAGACACATGTATAAGTACTTTATTCTGTGAAAATAAATTTTCCTGAATATACAATATTTTTTTAAACGAGTCTCTTTGCATTTATTTCATAGAATAACCTCACTTTTTGATAAATTTAAAATGTCTTTGGAATTTTTCAGGTAAAATTTTTTTCTGTTCATTTTTTCACAGAATTCACGATTAACTCTCTTACTTCACTTTAAAATTTTATTTTGATAATTTAAGGTATATCCTATAGGTTTGTCTTTGTTTAGTAAATATTCAAGTAGATAATAATGATATTACTTATATTACTAAATGTTTATTATTAAGCTATTCATAACTATTTTAAACTGCTAAATTATGAGGAACTACTCTACTGCACTTCGCAGCGGTAACTGGCGTCAACTATGCTTGCTGCTGGTTACCCTACTTATTACCCATTCGTTGCTGGCACAAGATCGCAAAATCACCGGAACGGTTTCTGCCGTTGAGGATGGTTCTGCTCTTCCCGGGGTGAATGTGGTTGTCAAGGGAACAACCGAGGGTACCATTACCGACATTGAAGGTAATTACTCGCTCAACGTTTCCTCAGATGCACAAACTTTGGTTTTTTCTTTTATTGGACTCAAGACTACTGAGATTGATATGGGAAATCGGTCGGTAGTAAATGTGGAAATGGCTGCCAGTATCGAGCAACTTTCGGAGGTGGTGGTAACTGCCTTTGGTCTAGAAAGAGACAAGAAAGCGCTGGGATATTCCGTCCAGGAAATTGGTGGAGAACAGCTCGCCCAGGTACCCACCCAGAGCGTGGTCAACAACCTTTCCGGTCGTGTGGCGGGTATGCAAGTTTCCGGAAACAGCTCTCCAGGGGGTTCTCCGGAGTTTGTCATTCGCGGGTTTTCATCGGTAAGTGGTAACAATCAGCCGCTAGTGGTCATTGACGGTGTGCCTATGCAGCAAACTTCCAATGCTACGCCGGGTGAACGTAGTGATAACCAGCGCTATGGCGGTGGTATATCTGAAATTGATCCCAACAATATCGCTGAAATGAGCGTACTGAAAGGCCCAAATGCTGCTGCTCTGTATGGTTCACGCGCTGCCAATGGTGTAATACTTATCACAACCAAGTCTGGAAAAGGTACCAAAGGCTTAGGGGTTGATGTTAACTTTAGTACCACTTTTGAAAGACCTTTGGTTAAGCCCCGCTTTCAGAATACATATGGGGGTGGATCAGGTGAATCCTGGTATGCAGATGGTTGGAGTGGTACTGTAGATGGTTTCAAAGGAACCATGGGTACGGATGAAAGCTGGGGTTCACCTATGGACGGCCGCAAAATCCGCCAATGGTGGACCGGTACTGAAACCGCTCCTTTTGTACCGCAGCCTGATAACTGGGAGCAGTGGTGGGAGACTGGTCAAACATTGAATGGTAATGTTGCCATCAGCGGTAGCAATGAAAACGGATCTTTCCGCCTTTCTATCGGAAGAATTGATCAAGAAGGTATTGCGCACAATACCGATTACTACAGAAATAACTTTCGTCTGAACTCCACCTACAATTTCACCGATAAGCTCAAGATTACAGCCATGGGTGAGTATATTAAATCAGGTGCTGAAAATCGTAATTTTCTTAGAGCAAGTTATTTTATCTGGCACCACCGTCAGAATGATTTTGATAAGCTGGAAAATTACAAGGCATACGAAGATGTACACATACAGCCTGATGGTAATGACGAGCCGCCGAACTGGCAGCACCTGTACTTTACCAATCCTTACTTCTGGCAACAGACGATGGTCAACCCCAATGAGAAGGATCGTTTCCTGGGAAATATTAGCCTTAATTATGAGTTTGCTGACTGGCTTAATCTGATGGTTCGTACTGGTACCGACACCTGGAGCGATCGTAGGATGGACGTTCAACGTTATGCCCGTACACGCTTCTCATTCCGTGCTGGTCGATACGCTGAAGAAAGGCTTTCTCTTCAGGAGACCAACACCGATATGATTCTGTCACTGGATAAAACTCTTGGCGACTTCTCGTTAGTAGGACAGTTTGGTGGTGTGCGCCGTACGAATAGTTTTGACCGTGTATATGCTCGAGTCAACGACCTAACAGTAGATGGTGTATACAATCTTGGTAATAATGCCAGTCCTAACTTCAATTCAAGTGGTACTGAAGAATCAGTAGTTAACAGTTTGTTTGCATCTACCCAGTTTGGCTATAAGAACTTCCTGTTCTTAGATGTGACCGCTCGTAATGACTGGTCCAGTACCCTGCCGGTAGAAAATAATTCCTTCTTCTATCCATCGGTCTCGTTGAGTGCCGTGGTCACCGATATGTTTGAAATGAACAGCAACTTCCTCTCTTTTGCCAAGCTGAGAGCCAGCTGGGCCGAAGTGGGTAACGATGCTGACCCCTACCTGCTGCAGCAGGTATATCAGCCGCAGCAGCTATGGGATGGCAGTGTTCCTAAGTTTGCTGAAAACAACGAGATCGCCAACTCTACCCTGCGCCCTGAAATTACCACAGGCATTGAACTGGGGGCTGACCTGCGCTTCTTCAATGGTCGCTTAGGATTGGACGTAACTTACTACAATCAGTCTACCCGCGACCAGATTTTAGCAGTAGACATCTCCCGTGCTTCCGGGTATACCAGTCGCGTACTGAATGCTGGGGAGATTGTCAACAAAGGGCTTGAAGTGATGTTGAGCGGTACCATCCTGGAACTGCCCGGAGGATTTGCCTGGGATGCTAGTGTAAACTTTGCCCGCAACCAGAACGAGGTGCTTGAACTGGCCGACGGTTTGGAATCACTCACTTTATGGAATATCCGAGGTGCATCTCTGGAAGCAAGAGTGGGTGAAGCATACGGTAACTTTTACGGACGTAAATTTGCTCGTACTGATGCAGGTGAAATCATCTTTGAAAACGGATTTCCTACCACACTTCCCGGTCAGCATGTGATTGGTAACATACAGCCTGATTTCATAGGAGGTATTTCCAATACCTTTACTTACAAAGGATTCTCGGTCAATGCACTGCTTGACTTTAAGCAAGGTGGAGATATCTACGACATGGGTACCAGCCTGATGCGTCAAAATGGTGTATCCGAAGAAAGTGCCGCTGGTCGTGAGGAAGGTACCATTGGCCAGGGCGTCATGAATATGGGAACTGAAGAGGCTCCCCAGTATGTACCTAATGATGTGGTTGTATCAACCCGTACTTTTATGCGCTACTACAGTGGTCGCCAGTACCACGAGGCTGCTGTGTTTGACGGTACCTACATGAAGCTAAGAGAAGCGTCCATTACCTATCAGTTACCTACCAAGTGGTTTGACAACATGTTTTTCCAGTCGGCCCGTCTTTCGGTGATCGGTCGTAACCTGGCGATCTTGCATAGTAACAATCGCCACATGGATCCCGAGATCAGCAGCTCTGATTTGGGTTATAACTACGGTCAGCTGCCCAGTACCCGCTCTGTAGGATTTAATGTTAACCTGAAATTCTAAAACTACCAGAAGATGAGATATACTACATTTAATATAAAAGCTTTGATGCTGGCAGGTGTACTCCTGCTGGCCTCTACCGCCTGTGACGAAGACTTTGAAGAGATCAACACCAATCCCAACGCGCCGGTGAATGTATCTCCCCAATATTTACTGCCTCAGGCAATTCAGACCAGTATCGACAACTACTGGGGTAACAAAACCCGTAATCAACGTCTGAATTTTGATCATGCCATGTCTTGGGTCGGTTACCTGACACGTAATATCTATGAAAACGAGGGGGATAACTACAATGTACAGCCTTCAGTGAATATTACGAACTGGGAGGTCTTCTACACCGATGCCATGATCAATTTCCAAAAAGTACAAGCCTTGTCTGCTCCTGAGGCTGACTTTGAAAATTCTAATTACGAAGCCATCGGACTGGGTATGAAAGCCTGGGGTTTTTCTCTGCTGACCGATGTCTGGGGTGCCATTCCTTACAGTCAGGCAGTAGCCGGTACTGCTGAAGATCCGGTTTACTCTCCTGCGTACGACTCTCAGGAAGAAGTGTATGCTGGTATCATCGCTGACCTGGATCGTGCTAATTCCTTGCTTGATCCGAATGGTCCTCGCGTACAGGGAGATATCATGTTCGGTGGAGATGTTATGATGTGGAAGAAGTTTTTTAACTCGTTGCGTTTTAAGTTACTCAATCGTCAGGCGCACAAAGTAGCTTCTTCAGCTGCTGAAATGCAGGCGATGATCAGCGATCCAGCCAGCTATCCTATGATTGAAAGTAATGATGAAGTCGCGCAGCTGGTGTATGGTGCGGTACCCACTAACAATCCTTGGCATTCTATTCTGGTAGATCAGGGTCGTACTGACTGGAACATCAACAGTACGCTGGTAAGTAAGCTCAAGGCCATGGATGACCCCCGGCTGGAGGTATATGCCACACCCGGTTCGGCTGCTGAAAACGGTGAGATCACCGGTCACCCTAGCGGGTTGCCAGGTGAAATCGCCACCGGATTTACCAGTGAAAGTGCGGTTATTAACCAGGATGTTTTTGCATACTCCACTGCTCCTGCAGTGCTGATAAGCTACGCTGAGTTGATGTTTGTCAAAGCGGAAGCTGCTTTGGAAGGTGATATTAGTGGTGATGCTCAGGCCTTTTACGAAGCTGGCATTGAAGCTTCTTTTGATCAGTATGGGCTTACTGTGCCCGCTAGCTACATGGAAATGGCCGGTATGGCTACCAAAGAAAACATCATGACGCAAAAGTGGATCGCCCTATTTGGCCAAGGCATAGAGGCCTGGACAGAGTACCGTAGAACCGGATTCCCCGTCATGCCAGAAGCTGACCCCCGCGCCCAGTTTGAGAATGATGGTGTACTACCTACCCGCCTGGAATATCCCACCACGGAGTACTCCCTGAACGGAGCTAATGTAGAAGCGGGTGCTGCCCTCAACGGTGGTCCTGATGATATGAAAACCGAACTGTGGTGGGTAGAGTAAAAACCATGTCTTATCAATTAATGAAACTGAAGATGAAAAATATATTTAAAATCACTTTGGCATTAAGCCTTACCATCATACTGCTCTCTTCCTGCCGGGAAGAAACCGACATTGTGCTGGAGCGAGTAGAAGCCCCTGTATTTATGGAATATACAGCAATCTCTGAAACTGAAGCTACCGCTACGTTTTATGACCTCGACAAAAGCGGTATATTGGATCAAAACGTAGGAATCGTCTACAATCCTATCAGCAGCTTAACGGTAGAGGTTCTCATGGATGGTAATTCCATGGGTACATTCACCACCGGAAGCGACGGATCTTTTGTCGTACCTATCTCTGATAGTGTTCCCGGAGAGTTTGCTGGAAATTATGACGGTATCGCCTTTAGAATTTTCAAGGATTTAGAATAAGTTTTTTGTAAGTAATAGGTTGTTTGCATGTAAAAGGAGGACGTACTACGTCCTCCTTTTATTGATAAACTTGTATAAGCTATGCATAGCCTTTCCCATAATCTGCTGACCTGATTACGGTTAA
>CAZZGE010000192.1:0-8791 GCA_964653665.1 uncultured Porifericola sp.
TATCAGAGTTATTCTTGATGATCAACTCCTCATGATATGGATACGTCTACACAAATGGGTCTCCCTGGCTGGATACAAGTCTCGGTTAGATTGCTCAAGATTTTTTCAATTTGTTGAGCTAATTCCTGCATGGAAAGGTAGAGTTAGATACATAAATTATGACTTTCTGAATAGTATTTCCGTAGATTTAGCATAAAATTTCGGTGCAGTTAACATATGCTTAATCAGCAACTTAGCCTGTTTCTACCGAGAATTTCACCCTGCCAGGGTGGCCCGTTTGTGTAGACGGACCCATGTTTTTGCTCAATTTTTGACTGTTCAGGTTACTGCATAGCTTAATAAATTAGTGATAAAGCCTTGGTTCCACAGGTGTAAACGTTTTGCTTTTTTCGTGACGGTACTCTAAATCCAAAATCTCACCCAAAAAATCCTCAAAATAATGAATCTCAATAGGGTGATATCCAACACCTAATGCGATATATCCCTCTTTGGTTGTTGCACTATGCGAACCATCGTTATCTACCACTAGTTGATCAGCAATAAAAAGGCGGGCCCCATCATCAGATCGAAGTTTGAAATGATACATGCCTTTTTCTTCCACTTTTAGGAATCCGGTAAACTTCACTGCAAAATGATCTTCCCGGTCTCCGGCAATCTTTTCCACATCCAGGTGCTTGGCCACTCCGCTGCTGACTGCATTTAGCGAAGTGAAGTCCGGTAAAGACTTCCACTCACCTTCAAAAAATTCAAACTGTAGCCCTGCTTTAGGTCTTCTGAGCCTCTCCCCTTTCAAAGGAATTACTTTTTCGTACTCAGCCTGCTGCACCGGGCCGGCCAAGTCGCCGCGATACACCCTGGCTTTGAGCAAACGACTCTCGGCGATGCTGATGGGCTCCTGGTAAAGTGTAGCACGCGTATCAGGCTCATTGCCGTCCAGCGTGTAGCGAATCTCCACATCTGCAAAAGGATAGGCCAGTTCCACTTCTGTACTTTCCAGAAATTTATTCTGTGCTGGCTTGATCTCCAGACGGGCCTGCGGCTCTACCTTGAGCATTTCCTGACCGCTGAGCACCATATCCTTTAAACTGTCTGCCGCATAAGATAACTTCCAGTCCAGCACAAAAGGATTATCCACACTTACCGGCTGATTTTCAATAGACTGAAAGCTAAAGCTGATTTCTTCTTTTCCCCGGGCTGGTAAAGTAATTTCCCAACGGCTCTGATCAGCCTTGAGTTGATGATGATGCAGTAAAAAACCGCTAAAGGTCATGGGTTGCGTACTTTCGTTCTTCAACAAAACACGCACTTCCCCCTGCCTACCCTGGCCACTCAATAATACCTCCACCGGCATGCCGGATGCTTCGATCAGTTGCCGGGCGAGCGCCTGCTTTTCAGGGGTTACGATATTTTTTTCAATGATGCCATCCAGGGCCACATTCACCAGCACTGGTCCCCGGTCTTTGGTCATCGTTACCCAGACAATGTGATCGTATTCCCCAAAAGACGGGCCTCGCAACAAGCTACCACCCCCTGTGGTGGCTAGCGTCAGGTAGTTTTGCCCCTTACGTTCTTCGTACATGTAGCTGTGCCGGTGGCCGGCAATGACCGTATAATCACGCCCATCAAGGGCTGCCTCTATCTCCTGGAAGCCGCTCAGGTCCTGGTAATCCCAGATCGGATGGTGTAGCAGGAGCATCGTCCAGCGTACATCGGTATGTTGAGTGATGACTTCCTTCACATAATTGATCTGCTTGTCGCTGAGGGTAACCCCATCCCCATCGTTGGAATCCATGCAGATAAACAGCACATCGTGGTAGAGAAAGGCGTAATAGCTTCTGCCAAACCGTTGCTGCCATTGTTCCCGCATCATTTGGTTAGAAATATCATGATTGCCGGGCAGGAAGAAAAATGGTGCTTCCAAGGGCTCCAGAATAGTATAAAAATCATCCCACTGCTCATCAATGATTCCATTGTCTTCGGTATATCCCTCAATGAGATCACCCACGCTCATCACAAATTCAGGTTGAAGCAGGTTGAGTTTGCCTACTGCTTTGGCAAATATTCCGGGGCGCTGCCCGCCCGTTCGGTCACTGACAATGGCAAACTGGAAGGCTTCCGGGTCATTATAAAACTGCTCATGGCTCCAGGGGTTTTCGTCGTCCAGTTTATCTATCGGAAAAAAAGGAGATACCTTTTGGGCAAAAAGGTGGCTAATTGATAAAAAACAAAAGGTTAGAAGCCTAAGGCGTAGCATAGTGAATGTTTGGGTTGATAAATGATGAAATTACATTAAAAACTCCTGTTAACGATGAATTTAATGTAAAATTCACCGATTCTTAACCTAAGTTTAACACAATTCAGTATCTTTTACGGCAGCTAACTATCAAATTCATCGCGGCTGTTTGATCATAACCTAAGCCCATGAAAGCCTCTTTACTGTTAACTATGATCTTTTTTTTCACTGCCTGTAATCAGGATTGCAAGAAGACTGATTCATCATCCGATCAGGCGAGTCTGTTCAGCGCTATCAGTTCCAAAGAAAGTGGTGTTTCTTTCAATAACCAGCTTACCGAAACCGCCGAGCTGAATATCATCACCTTTGAGTATTTTTACAACGGTGCTGGTGTAGGCGTGGGGGACTTCAATCAGGATGGCTGGCAGGACGTTTTCTTTTCGGCCAATATGTCGAACAACCAACTTTACCTGAACCAGGGGGATAGTACCGGCATTCACTTTAAGGAAGTAACCCAACAAGCGGGCATCCTTAACCGGGACAAATGGGCCACTGGAGTCAGCGTTACCGACATCAACCAGGACGGCTGGCCGGATATTTACCTCTGCTACGCCGGTCCCTTTGTGGAAGCGGCACAACGGACTAATGAACTATACATCAACCAGCAAGACGGTACTTTCGTGGAAATGGCCGCAGACTACGGCCTGGCGGATACCGGGCACAGCACCATGGCTGCTTTTCTGGACTACGACCGGGATGGCGATCTGGATATGTACCTGCTTTCCAACATTACCGATGAAACAGGACCCAACATAATCCGTAAAAAAAGGCTGCAAAGTGAAATGCTCAACACCGATCGCCTGTATCGCAACGAGGGCGTAGGCCCGGAGGGTCATCCCATTTACCAGGATGTCAGCCAGGAAGCAGGAATTACCATTGAGGGCTACGGCCTGGGCGTATCCGTAGTAGACATCAACCGGGATGGCTGGCCGGACATTTACGTCTCCAACGATTACCTGTCCAACGACCTCTTCTACATCAATAATCGTGATGGCACCTTTACCGACCGTGCAGCGAAGCTATTCAAGCATCAGAGTTATTCGGCCATGGGTAATGATATCGCCGACTTTGACAACGATGCCCTGCCTGATATCCTTACGCTGGACATGTTACCGCCCGATAATCTTCGGCAAAAGCTGATGTTTGGTGAAACCAATTACAACCGGTACCGCAGCGAACTGCAGTACGGCTACCAGCCCCAATTCATGCGGAATACCCTGCAATGGAACCAGGGCTTTTACCGCGACAGCCTACCCCTCTTTAGCGACATCGGGCAGATGGCAGGTGTGGCGGCTACCGACTGGAGTTGGAGTGCCCTTTGGGCCGACCTGGACCTGGATGGCGCCCGTGACCTGCTCATCACCAACGGCTATCCGCGAGACATCACCAACCGGGATTTCGCTTCCTACAAAATGCAGGAGTTCAGCCAGGCGAACTACGACGAAGATATGAAAAACCGCTTCGTAGAGGCCATACAGGAAATTCCCGGTGCTCATCTGCCCAACTATGTCTACCGCAATCAGGGCAATCTCCATTTTCAGGATGTCTCCTGGGAATGGGGCTTTCGGCAACCAACGTTCAGCAGCGGGGCCGCCTATGCCGACTTGGATAACGATGGCGACCTGGACTACGTCACCAATAACACTAACTCTGAAGCGTTGATCTATGAGAACCAATCGCGTACACAATCCGGGCGGTACTTTCTACAAATCAGCCTGGAGGGTGCGGCAGGCAACCGGGAAGGGCTGGGGTCCAAAATCTGGTGCTATACCCAGGATGAGGTCAGGTACGCTGAGCATTACCCCTTTCGGGGCTACCAGTCTACCGTGGACCCACGCATCCACTTAGGGCTGGGAGAGGCCCAGCAGGTAGATTCACTGAAAGTACAGTGGCCCAGCGGTAAGGTACAGTGGCTTTATAACCTTCAGGCTGACCAGCACATCACCCTGCAAGAAATGGTAGCTCAGTCGGAAACACAACTGGCCAAGCAAAGTCCACGCATGTTTGAGGAAGTTAGCCGAGAGTTAGGCTTAGGTTTCCGCCATGCCGAGCAGCACTACAATGACTTTGCCGTGCAGCCGCTCCTACCCCACAAACTTTCGCAGGGAGGCCCCGGACTGGCAGTGGCAGATATCAACGGAGATGGCCTGGATGATTTTTTTGTGGGAGGCGCTTTTGAGCAGAGCGGAAGACTTTTCTTCCAGCATAAAAATGGTAGCTTCCGGGATATGCCGTTGACCAGTGATGAAAAAAAATACGAAGAAGACCAGGCCGCTCTCTTCCTGGATGTAGACTCAGATGGCGATCCCGACCTCTACGTGGTCAGCGGAGGCAACGAGTTCCGTGCTGGTTCAGCCTACTACCAGGATCGTCTGTACCTCAACGATGGCCAGGGAAAGTTCACTCTGGTTCCCGAGCGTCTTCCGGAGATGAAAGTACCAGGCAGTTGTGTGATAGCTGCCGACTATGACCAGGACGGCGATCCCGACCTGTTTGTGAGTGGGCGGCATACCCCACAACAATACCCTGCCCCGGGTATCAGTTATTTACTGGAAAACCGGGGTGGTTTTTTTGTAGATGTAACTAACGAGAAAGCACTCGGCCTCCAAAAAGCCGGGATGGTCAGTACAGCCTTATGGACTGATGTGGATGATGACGGCTGGCTAGATCTTATGATTGCCGGGGAATGGATGGCGCCCCAGGTTTATCGCAATATTTCCGGCAAACTGGAAAAAATGAACATTCCTGAACTGGAGCAGCAGAGCGGCTGGTGGAACAGCCTTTTGGGTGTTGATATAGATCAGGATGGCGATACCGATTATATCGCTGGTAACCTGGGACTGAATTCCCGCTACCAAGCGGATAGCCTTCAGCCGTTACAAATGATTGTTAACGATTTCAACGGTGATGAAAGAGTAGATGGAATTCTTGCTTACCAGCAGGAAGAGCAGAGTTACCCTATGCATCCACGGGATGATATGCTACGACAACTCAGCTATCTGAAAAGAAAATTCAATTCTTATCAAACCTTTGCAGAGGCAAGCATAGAAAATATATTTACATTCCAGGAATTAGAGAGCTCCGCCCGGCTGGAAAGTCTTCAGACGCAGAGCTGCTACTTTGAAAATCTCGGTGACTTTAGGTTCAAAGTGCATCCACTTCCTCCTGAAGCTCAGATAGCCCCGGGGTTTGGCATCCTGAGTGGAGATTACAACCTGGACAGCTATCCTGATCTGCTGCTTATCGGCAATTCCTACGCCACGGAAGTCATCAATGGTCCACACGATGCTTCCAATGGCCTGTTGCTGCTGGGCGATGGTAAAGGAGCATTCAGCCCTCAACTTCCGAGTAGACGCGGCTTCTGGGTAACCGGAGATGCCAAAGCACTGGTACATCTCAATGCTGCTGGCGAAAAGCCTTTAATTCTTGCATCTCAAAACAATGGAAAGCTATTGGCTTTCCGGACAGAAACAGAGAATTCTGCTTCTTACATATCTTCTGAGAAGGGCGCAATCTTATGGCTGAACTTTAAAGATGGTCGTAGACAGAAGGTGGAAATCTATCTGGGCAGCGGTTATCTTAGTCAGTCTACTAAAGGTATCTGGATATGTCCTGAGGTAGTGGATATTGAGTAAGACGATGGGAAGCCATAAAAAAACCGGAGTCTCAGTAGGCTCCGGTTCAAAATTTAAGTAAAGTGATTTTATTTAGTAACCAGTATTCTGTTCCAGCACCCCGTTACTCAGATCTATCTCCCGCTGGGGTATGGCAAAGTAGTAGTGCTTAGGCCGCTGGAAGTTACGCACTGGATCATAAGGCCCTCGATCTTCAGCATAAATGGACACTATATCCACGATATTAGCCTTATCCCAGCGCATTAAGTCCTGGTGGCGCTGGTTTTCACCGGCTAGTTCCACTCTTCTTTCATGGATCAGGTCTTGCATACTTGCGTTAGTGATTGGCTCCAGACCAGCTCTCCGGCGAACTGCATTGATCTCAGCATCACCGCTCTGACCAGACCTGATCTTGGCTTCTGCTACTAACAAATAGACATCAGAAAGCCGTAAAATAGGTATATTCTGGCCATCATCCAATCCTCCACTAGGACGCCAGGAGGCGAACTTCTGGAAGTGGTAACCTGTAAGAGAGAGATCTTCGGTGTACTCCGTCATTCCTCGGTCGCCGCCCAAGTCCACCATTTCGCCGGGAGTGAACAAAGTATAGTCCAGGCGTGGATCTCCTTCTTCAAACTCATCAACCAAGTTTTGGACTGGCTCATGAAAGTCCCATCCCCCCCAGGGCCGGGGCGTTGAATAAATCCGATGGGCTGTGCCTCCCCACCCGTCGAGTGCCTGAACTGAAAAAAGCATTTCAGGATTATTTTCACTTTCAATCCGAAAGTTGTTTCCGTAGTCTTCTGCTAGTGTATAGGGGCCATCTATTGCCTGAGTTCCATAATCTATGGTTTGGGTAAAGTTTTCCCGGTAGAGATTGAGTTTTGCCAAGAAACCCCACACCGTACCCTTCGTTGGTCTACCTGCCTCAGAAGCATCATATTGCAGTGGCAGCATAGCAGCAGCTGTTTCCCAATCTGACTGAATCTGATCGTAAGTTTCTTCCAAAGAAGCACGTGGTTTATTAAATTCGTTGCTGAGTACATCTTCTTCTAGGATAAGCGGTATACCACCATATATGACACCTAACCTCCAAAAAGCAAATCCTCGCATGAAATGCGCTTCTCCTAATACCTGGTCTTTCAGACTCTGTTCCATATCAATCTCAGGAACATTGATAAGTACTGCGTTAGCACGAGATACAATCTCATATTTGGGCTTCCAGCCAAACCCCAGTTGCGCATTATCAGCATCAAAGGTGAATTCTTCAATGGCCTGATCTTCCCCATGGTCACCTGCCCGATACTGATCATCAGAAGGAATATCAAAGGTATGTTCGGAATGGCCATAAAGATCGTGGTTCCTTAGTACCTCATACATGGCATTGGCTGCGGCTACTGCATCTTCACCATTTCGCCAGAAGTCGGCAGAGGTAGACTGTCCATAGGGCGTGGAATCTAGAATTTCTTCGTTATTACACCCCAATAGGTTAAAGGCTGCGAGAATAAAGAATATTTTTTTCATAGTTATTTTAATATATGATCGCTTCATTTTTTAAAAAGTAATATTGGCGCCTACTGTCCAGGTACGCGCCTGTGGATACTGTGCATAATCAACATTGAGCTGCAAATTACCATCCACGTAGCCCAGTTCAGGATCCATACCAGAGTAGTTGGTAATGGTAAATACATTTTGACCGGTCACATAAAACCTAGCCCGGCTAACCCCAATATTCTCTATCAGTGACTGGGGTAATGTATAGCCAAGCACGACATTTTTGAGCCGCATAAAATCTCCGGACTCTATAAAAAGGTCAGAGGTACGGTGGTTCAGATTATCACGGCGGGTAGTCATACGGGGAATGGTATTACTCGTACCCTCGCCATTCCAGCGGTTAGCTACTTCTGCATACATATTGAAGGGATAGGTAGGGTCTATACCCTGCATACGGTCAGCATTGTAGATATCTACCCCTGCATTGCCCAGCAAGAACAGCGAAAGGTCAAACCCTTTATAGCCGAAGTCAGCATTGAAACCATATACCATAGTAGGATGGGGATTCCCTAGGATAGTACGGTCTTCCTCGTCAATCAGGCCATCGTCGTTGAGGTCTACAAAACGCACATCACCGGGCTGAATCTGATCATTGGCCAGTCGGTCATCGTTGACAATATTAGGATCTGACTCGATTTGCTGCTGGTTCTGGTAGATACCATCCGTTTGCCATCCGTAAAAGGTAGCAATAGATTCTCCCACTAAGGTGCGGGAAATTTCCTGGTTGGGTCTGCCGTAACGACGGGAAGCCAAGAAGTTACCATCAAAAAGCTGAGTAACTTCGTTTCGAATAAAGGAGGCATTACCACTAAGGCTGTAGGTCAGGTCTCCAGCTGCACCATTGTAGCCCAGTTCAATTTCAAGACCTTGATTACGAAGCTCACCTACATTTTGATCTGGTATACTAGCTTCTCCCAGAGTACCTATGGTGGGTGGTGCCAGCAGCATATCACGGGTATCCTTTATGAAATAATTGAAGCTGGCCAGCAATTTATTTTCCAGCACTCCTACTTCCAGGCCAAAATTGCTCATCACGGCGGTTTCCCAGGAAAGGTTAGGGTTAGGAATGCGACTCTGGGCTGCTCCTACTACAGGATTACCTCCGAAAGAGTAGCGGGCACCTCGGTTAATCAAGGCCAGGTACTGCAAACGCGCCACATTCTGGTTACCCAGTTGCCCCCATCCAGCGGTTAATTTCATATTACTGATCAGAGACTGATCCTGGAAAAATGCTTCCTCTGAGATACGCCATCCAGCAGAAAAAGCCGGGAAGTATCCCCATTTGTTCCCTTCAGCAAAGCGGGAGGAACCATCGGCGCGGAACGTCGCT
>CAZZGE010000193.1:0-8790 GCA_964653665.1 uncultured Porifericola sp.
AAAAGCATAACATTGACGCCATTGTAGTAGGTAGAAAAAAGAAACTGAAAAACAGTAGTGTGGTAACCCAGCGTCTTGCCCGCCGGGCCACCTGTTCTTTGCTGATCGTTCCTGAAAAGGAATATACCAACATGAACCGGATCATGGTTGCTACTGATTTTTCCAAAGAATCAGCTACGGCTTTACAGGAAGCCATAGTAGTTGCTGAAAGAGGTACCCATGCAGGCCAGGATGTAGAAATCATTTGCCACCACGTTTATCAGGTACCTATCGGATACCACTACACAGGTAAGTCTTATGACGAATGTGGAGACGTGATGCAAAAGAATGCCAAGAAGCAGTATCGCGCGTTTATTGACAAGATTGATACGCAGGGTATTGAGATCAAACCGCTATTCTCTTGGGACAGAAACGATAATGTGGTGGCGGTTATCTACGAGAAAGCATTGCAAATGGATGTCAATTGCATCGTTATTGGCGGTAAGGGTAAATCTGCCTCTACTGACTTCTTCCCCATCGGCACCAATACGGAAAGGCTTATCAGCCGAGATACTGAGATTCCTTTGCTGATCGTAAGACCCAAGCATGTGAATGCCGGTCTGATGGAAATGCTGCAAAAAATTTAATTACATTTAACAAATACCTAAAGTGAGGTGCGCTCCGGCGCGCCTCACTTTTTTATTTTAAGCTCAGTACATTGCCAATCTGCAAGGCGGTACGCTCCAGGTTGGTATCCGTATTCAAGATGGCTTCCTTCAATGGTTCTGGTCTTGCGCCAATAGGCAATACCACATCGTAGACGCTGTACTTATCCAGGCTGTAATCTTCAGGAATGCTGCCAGCCAGTACAAATACTGGTTTTTTTAGTTGCCGGGCAGCATTAGCCACGTAAAAAGGCCCCTTGCCCGCCTGTGTCTGTACGTCTAATGCGCCCTCCGCTGTGATGATAATATCTGCATCGGACAGAGCTTGGTGAAAACCAGTACGTGAAAGAAGGTAGTCAGTACCATTGACAAGTTCTGCATCCAAGAAAGCATGAAGAGCGGCTCCTAAACCACCCGCCGCACCTCCGTGCTTCATATCGATGATACTTTTTTCAAGGCTTGACTCCATGATTGCACCGGCTTTAGCAAACCCAGATTCCAGTTGCCTAACCATTTTTTCATCAGCTCCTTTCTGCGGACCAAAAACCGAAGGAGCCTCCAGCAAGACATTGGTTACATCGCAGGTGATAATGATACGGGTATTTTTGATTCTCTCATCCAGGCCGCTCATATCAATGGTTTGCAGTTGTTGTAAGCCCTCACCGCCCCTACTAATTGAACGGCCTTCCTCATCCATCAACAGGACCCCTAATGCTTGTGCCATACCCAGGCCCAAGTCAACAGTGGCACTACCTCCAATGCCAATGATAATCTCCTTTACTCCAGCATCCAAGGCCGCACTTATCAGTTGACCAGTACCATAGGATGAGGCTTTCATAGGGTTCAGTTCGTCTGTTTTGAGCAGGCGGATACCCGATGCCTCGGCCATTTCTATAACGGCAGTTTTTCCGCTCTTCAGCAGACCGTACTCGGCCTCCACAGGGCAGCCTAAAGGATCGTCGACGCGTACCATTCGCCGTTCTCCTCCTTCCTGGCTCAGCATTACTGTTAGCATGCCATCACCCCCATCAGCAATGGGTTGTTGCAGGCATTCACAGGTAAGTCGGCTCTGTTGCAAACCCCGGCAGATGGCCTGAGCAGCCGCTACGGCATCCAGACTATTTTTGAAAGCATTGGGTGCAATGAGAATTTTCAAGGCTGTTGCAATTTAGTGATATGCTAAGATAAAAAGATGTGAATTAAATCTTATGCCTACTAACCTCCTTGTGACTTGCTGTAAGCCACTTCTTGGGCTTACCGATAGCCCGATGGGCTTTCCATGCAACAAGCTCATCAGAAGTTATGAAGACTTTTTTCTTTCATTTTTTTACAGCCATAGATAGCCACCATACAATAATGGGTTGGAGCATAATAGCTTCTTTCGTAGTATTACTGCCTCAAAAAAAAGGAAACAACTGTAAGATATTGTGAATTACGTGAGAAATTGGGTAATCGGCTTGGCTTTCTTGGTATTTACTATCCCTTCATTTGCGCAGGAAGATACAACAGCCTTGGAACTGAAGAACCTAACCATACGAGAAAACCGCATGCAGACCCCTTTTTCTGAGTCGGCTCGCAGTATTTTTATCGTCACCCGGGAGCAACTAGAGCAAATGCCGGTGCAGAGCCTTAATGAAGCGTTGAGCTACGTACCTGGTGTAGATATTCGCCAGCGAGGTCCGGCAGGCGTACAGGCTGATGTGAGCATTCGGGGTGGTACATTTGAACAAACACTGGTGCTCATTAATGGTATCAAAATGAGTGATCCGCAAACAGGTCATCACTTAATGAACTTGCCCCTGGACATTGATAACATTGAGAGGGTGGAAGTGCTGAAAGGCCCCGGTGCCAGAGTCTATGGACAAAATGCATTTTCGGGTGCTATCAACATCATTACGAAAGTCCCTTCCGAACCTGTGGCGGTATTCAAAGGCTACGGCGGCGACTTTGAGACTTTTGGTGGTAGCATCTCTGCGGCACTACCGGGAGAAGCCTACGGGCAGTACCTCGCCATATCACGCGATCAGTCGAATGGTTACCGTACCAATTCTGATTATAAAATTACCAATGCTTTCTATCAGTCATACCTGAAGCTCGGCAAAGGGCAGCTCAATATACTGGGAGGATTTACCCAAAGAGCGTTTGGCGCAGGAGGCTTTTATGTACCGGAATCAGAAGAATACGAAGAAATAAATACTGCATTTGCAGCTGTAGAGTACGAAGTATTAGAGGGCAACTGGAGCCTGGAGCACCGGCTTTACTGGCGCAGAAATCATGATGATTATGTATTTCTGAGAAGTGATCCTTCTTTCTTCAACAACCTGCACACCACCCATGTCGGGGGTGCCGAATTACATACCACCCATCGCAACGCACTAGGGCTAACTGGCCTTGGGCTGGAATATCGTTACGAGGATATTAACAGCAATAACCTGGGAGACCACGACCGCAGCCTGGCCGGTATCTTTGCTGAGCATCGCTTCACACGCTGGAACCGCCTGGACATCACACCGGGCCTGTATCTCAACTGGTATTCTGACTACGGCTGGAACCTCTTTCCTGGCATTGATGCCAGTTATGAGATTACCAGTGCATGGAATGTTTTTGCCAATGTAGGTCGCTCGTTTCGCGTTCCTACCTACACTGATCTGTACTACGACGGTCCCCAGAATATTGGTAATGCCCACCTGGAACCAGAAGATGCTGTTACCTACGAAGGCGGGGTCAAATACTTTCGGAACAACTTCTGGGGACAGCTAAGTTACTTCTACCGTGATGCCGGCAACCTCATTGATTGGGTCAGAGAAGATGTTGATGCAGAATGGCGCCCCCTTAATTTCTACGACGTAGATATTCAGGGAATTGAAGCAGGTGTCAATTACAATTTTACCCCTGATGAGTCAGCCTGGATTCGTAATGCGGGTATCAACTACACTTACCTGGATGCAGAGCTGCAGGAGACCCAGGGTGTAGAGTCCCGCTACGTGCTTGACAATCTCAACCATCAGCTGATTGTTGACGTGACGCATAAGATCGCTGGTAAAATTTTCCACAGCCTGCGTTTTCGCTACTTGGACCGGGCTACGCTCAAGGACTATGCCCTGCTGGACAGTCGCATTTTCTTCCAAAAAGAGCAGTTTAACGTATTTGCCGAAGCTACCAACATCACGAATACTGATTACCGAGAGGCCGGATATGTACCCATGCCGGGGAGATGGTTCCGGGCAGGGCTTACCTTCAAAACCAGCCTACGCTAACGACGAGCAATGATGAATACCAGCCAAAAAAGGCTGGCCGACAGTAAGAGTGGCGCCATGTAAATCAGGAAGCTAAACTCGAAAATCGTATAGTCTCCCTGGTTGTTAAATAGAGAAACGTATAAGGTGGCAGTAATCAGAAATACATTGATGATAGCGAAGAATGAACTAAACCAACTGGTCGTACTTTCCTTGAAACTTTCGCTGTGAAAATACAGGCCCGAAGTAGAGGGAACCGCATTCATAACACCGATAAACACAGAGCCCAGCAGGTTGACCACTATAAAACTAGCCAGAGCACTGTAGAAGAAAGTTTCTTTACTCACAAATTCGTTAGCAATTCCCTCTGCGTCAGCCAGTATACCTACCCGGTCAGGAAGAAAAGCATAACTCAGCACCAGTGCAGCAAAGAAGACAACAGCCGTTAGTACCCAAAGAAATCTGAAAAATTTTAGCATTCTGAAATGAGGTGTTGAAAGTAGGTCACGATACGTTTTTGATAGTTGCAAATTTATGGCCTTTTTCCGGAATATGGTTATTTTGATTCTACGGATAAAGAAAAAAAGCGCATCAACAAGCAGCGGCCATTTATGAAATTTAGAGCGTTATGTAATGTTTACAATGAGTATTTTGTAGTGGAGAAAATTCTTGTGCTCGGTTTATCCCCTGAGCCTTATAGAATCCCTTGAGCTTTGTAAAATAGATATGAGTCGAGCTTTCTTATGGAAATCAATCCCATTATCTTGTCCATTCCTATTTACTTTTTGCTGATCGGTATTGAGTTGGTTGTTAAGTTCGTGCAAAAAAGGAAGCTGTATCGTCTCAACGATGCTTTCGCCAATATCGGTTGTGGCATCACGCAGCAGATCAGCGGGCTGCTCTTCAAAATCATGCAGGTGTACCACGGACGCAACCCCAAATACATTGATAAAACCACGCTGGGGTCTTTATTATCTGGGATCGCCTGTTTGGTACGTTTCAGCAAGAGGAAGAGAGGCCGACCTATGGTGTGATGCAGCCGGTAGAAACCTGGAATCCGGTATGGGCAAATATCAAACCTTATGCGTCCATGGTACAGCAGATCCGGGCTACGCCCCGATGGACTGACCGCCTCAGGGTACTTTACAAGAAGCCCGGTTGGCGCCCTGACGACCAGGGAGGTTACCAGCCGCCTCCTGAGGTGGATAAACAAAAATACCAGAAGTACGACGCCAAAGGAGAAGCCAGTTTCCACTATTATGTTTTCTTTCAGTTTTTAGTAGCATTGTTAAGTACTGGATTCTTTTTGTTTAACGCAAGAAGTATGGCTATCACCGAAAAGCTCAGCGCTGCCGACCTTATTCTTTTCTCGCTCATAAGCCTGGGCAGCCTTTTTGAAAATGCCCGGAAATCTATACCCCTGGAAGTCATTCGCCTGACGTTCACCGTTATGTTGGTGATGTACTTAGGCGAGCAGTTGCTGTGGGTAGGTACATTCCTGGGTGCAGCCATCGCCTACTTGCTGGTATCAGTGCTGTGGCTGTTTTCGGGAAGTAGCCGTAAGAAAGCCAAACCCGCAGAACTGGCAAATGCTTGATGGAATGCCGTTGAGGACAAAAATGTGTTGAATAAAAACGGGTAGGACACTCGAGATGTAAATGGAAAAATTTCTGGGTTTGGTAGTAAAATCCGGATACAGCTTTTCCTCACTCAAAATGATGTAGCTCCTAACAATTCCACCCTTTTCTACATTATATTGGCTGAAACATTCTGCCCAATATGATAAGGAATACGAGTCAGTTACTGACACTTGCTTTTTTACTTTCCACAGCTTGCTACCAGGCCGCCGATATTGAAAACTTTGATGAAACTGCTTTCCAAAATGACACCAATGGCTGTGAGGGCGCACGTATGGAAATGAGAGAGCAGATTATGCAGCTACCCCAGGCGCTGCAGGGATTTACCCAGTACGAAATAGAGGCTACCCTGGGCAGGGCCGACCGGCAGGAACTCTCTAACCGCAGCCAGAAATACCTGATGTATTACATTGAACCCGGGCCTGAATGTGACGGCGCTGAAGCAGATCCCTTTACCATGATCGTCCGCTTCAATTCAGTTGGCCAGGCAAATGAGATTAGCTTTCAAAATTACTGATCCCTAAATTGTCGGCTTATCTTCACCTTTATGATAAGCTGGATGGATATATCAGCCTTTGAGTGGGGCCTGGTCCTACTATGTTCTATTCTAATCGGCATTTCCAAGAGCGGTATCTCCGGAGCAGGTATTGTGGTAGTGCCGGTATTTGCTGGTATTTTTGGCGCTCGCCCCTCCACTGGTATCCTGCTGCCCATGCTGGTAGTAGCCGACATCATCGCCGTATTTTACTACAACCAACATGCACAGTGGGAATTCCTTTTCCGCCTCTTGCCCTGGACCATCGCTGGTATCATTTTGGGCGTTTGGATCGGTGACGTCGTCAATGATGATGCTTTCAAGACCATGATCAGTGTAATTATTTTTATCTGCCTGGGACTTATGGTATGGCAGGATGCCCGAAAGAAAAAAATTAAAGTACCTGAGACCTGGTGGTTCTCCGGTCTCACCGGCCTGGCCGGTGGCTTTGCTACGATGATCGGAAATGCGGCGGGTCCTATCATGTCGGTATACTTGCTTTCCATGCACCTGCCCAAAAATCATTATATCGGTACCGGGGCTTGGTTCTTCCTGATTATCAACGTCTTCAAGATTCCCTTTCACTACTATTTTTGGGATACGATCAACACCGATACTCTTGTCTTTAACGCAGGCATGATCCCGGTAATCGCCATCGGTGGGCTTATTGGTATTTTGATTGTGCGTAAGTTTCCGGAAAGGGCCTACCGCCTATTGATCATCCTCACCACAGGTATTTCTGCCTTACTTCTATTTTAGTGGAATTGCTTTCTTACTTATGTAGTTAGCACATTTATTTTTAACAGAACTTTATTTTGTTATTAGTTAAAATTACCCAAAATATTTTACTGTGAACATCAACGGGTAAAAAAATCCATCTCCAAGCAGCTGCTTGCTTACTGGCTGGTCATCAGTCTCACACAACTCATACTCTCCAGCCTCATATTTTACCAGTTTGCCAAAAACGCCCTGATCGCCCGTTCTTTTGAACAGCTTACCTCTATCCGGGAAACCAAAAAGAAGCAAATGTCAGACTTCTTTGACTTTCAGATGAACCTGGTGGAGATGCTGTCCCAAAGCCCGGTTATACTGCAGGCATTCTCCGAATACAATGCTATCTACGATACTGGAGTAAACTCAGCCGAATATGCCGCAGCCAATAAAGAATACCACCCTTACCTGGCTAAAATCAAAGAAACTTACGGACTCTACGATCTTTTCCTGCTTAACTTACAGGGAGATATTATCTATACGGTCGTTCATGAGCCGGATTTCGCTACCAACCTTGTAGACGGCCCTTACAGCGACCAGAACATCGCCCTGGCCTTTCAGCAGGCGAAACAGGGTACAACCATCGTCGATTTTGACCACTATGCACCCAGCCAGGGCCAACCCGCTTCCTTTGTCGCGTCCCCCATACGGTCTGAAGGTAAGCTACAGGGCATACTCATTACCCAGTTACCATTGGATAAGATTGATGCGATCACCCTGGAGAGAAGCGGCTTGGGTGAGTCTGGTGAAGTCTATATTGTAGGAAAAGATTTCCTGATGCGCTCTGAATCTCGCTTCTCTGAAGAATCAACCGTACTAAGCCTGAAAGTAGAAACAAGCGGAACCCAGAAGGCTTTGGCCGGAGAAAAAGGTACGGGTATCATTGATGATTATCGTGGGATGAAAGTATTATCTTCGTTTGCCCCTCTAGAAATCGGGCCGCTACGGTATGCTTTCATGGCAGAGATTGATGAGGAGGAAATATTGGCCCCGGTACAACAACTGATGATGATCGTAAGCCTGATCATTGGGCTGAGCGCAGTGTTGATCTATGTCATTGCCTCTGTTTTTTCCCGCTCCTTTACCCGGCCTATCCAGGAAATGAAAAATGTCATCTTACAGATGGCCAGGGGCGCATTGCCGGAACAAATGAACCGTTTGAAAAGGAAAGATGAACTGGGCACCATGTCAGATGCCATCGCTACCATGCGGGACGGCTATGAAAAGACTGCTGCCTTTGCCAGTGAATTGGGAAAAGGCCAACTGGAGCAAGCGTACAGCGCGTTGAGCGATGAGGATGTATTGGGCAATGCACTACTCAGTATGCGGGAACAACTGCTGGCCAATGAAGAAGAGAACCGCAGAAGAAGCTGGAGTACCGAAGGGCTTGCCAGGTTTATGGAATTATTCAGACAAACCCAGGATCTACAGCAGATGGGCCGGCGCATATTATCAGAACTGGTAAACTACCTGGATGCAAACCAGGCAGCCCTGTTTATCAGCAGGGAAGAAGAGCAGGAAAGCGTGCTGGAGATGGTGGCCTGCTATGCTTACGGTCGAGATAAGTATATCAACCGGACAATATCCGCGGGCGAGGGCATCACCGGTCAGGCTTTCCTGGAGAAAGAAAAAATCCTGCTTACCGAGATACCTGAAGACTACATCCACATCAGTTCCGGCCTGGGAAAGGCCCGTCCGCGCTGCCTTTTAATCATGCCACTAAAGCTGAATGAAGAAATAGAGGGCGTGCTGGAGATGGCTTCCTTTCAGGAATTTCCGGAACATGTCGTGCAGTTTGTGGAGAAGCTAAGCGAGAACCTCGCCGCCATGATCCGCAATATACGCATCAATGAGCATACCCAAAGCCTGCTCAACGACTCACATCTGAAGACCGAAACCATGCAGGCCCAGGAAGAAGAGATGCGTCAGAACATGGAAGAATTAGCTGCCACCCAGGAAGAAATGCG
>CAZZGE010000194.1:0-8758 GCA_964653665.1 uncultured Porifericola sp.
TTAAAGCGCCATACTCTTTACTGAGAATTTCTTCCTGTTCCTCTTCAGAAAGGATTTTCGCTTGGTAATCTTATCCTACCATTTCCAGGTTTCTGATGAATGACTGAAGATTTTCCTCTGATGACCGTATCAGTTGGTTATGAGTACGACGGAGCAACAGATTCTCTGTTTTTATTAGGTAATGTTTGTTAGTGTTAATATTTTGTTCCTCTACTTGGGCACTCGCTCCGAGGGTTTCGTTCAGAGATAGAATTCCCAGCGCATAAAAGTAATCGTAGTCTTGCTGTACTGAAAGAATATTGTAAGCACCTCTCAAGCCTGTGATGCCGGCAATCGGGTCTAACAGGCCATAAACATCCAATAGGCTCTTTACTTTCTGCATTTGCTCTGCTTTCCGGTCAGTGATACGATCAAAAACGTATTGATTGTAGAGCATGTAAAACTTCTGATAAAGGTCAGGTGCCATTTTCTGTTCTTCGTGGGTGCTTTGCAGATCGCGGATCTCATCCTGACTAAGCTCCTGCGCGCGGTTTGTACCCAGAATCATAAGTAAACCAAGGGTGAGTAGGCTATAGATGAGCCATTTCATGATATTAAGATTTGGTAGCCTTTTTCAGGAGGCCAGTTATTAAGATTACTTAGAGGATCCTGAGTCATGAAGCAAGGCATAGTTTTACATTCTGCCAGCTAAGCGTTGTTCTTGTACACTCGGATAGTTGCGTAGAGCTTGTAGCGGACAGTCATTGGAGAGAGCGCCTGTGTACTGGTACAAAGAGATGTCCGTAGAGCGAAATTGGTGCTGTTTATTTTTCTCACTGCGTTGCTTATGCGGGGGAACTTTGCTATGCGTGCTTGAAAACACTACTGATTTTGTGGGAAGATGTGGCAACTTTCTCATGGCAGAGAACATTAACAATAAACATATTAATAAATATTCATATGTACGTAAGAATTTCCGCTCGTGTTGCCAAAACTGAGCTTCTCGCGTATGTCTAAAAGATTAACAGCTAATATAAATCTTACTGTTATCGGCAAAAAAAGTCACTCTGGCTGGAGTGACTCATGAAGACTGCTAAGTTGGAAATGATACTGTTATTTCAGTGCTTCTAACTGTTCCTGCAACGTTTTAATCTTGACATTGGCATCAGCCTGCTTTTTGCGCTCCATAGCAACAACTTTTTCCGGAGCGTTTTGTACAAACTTCTCGTTGCTGAGCTTTTTCTCTACCGACTTTTTAAAACCAATCTGGTAGTCCAGGTCTTTCTGCAGTCTTTCCCGCTCGGCGTCTACGTCCACGGCCTGTCCCAAGGGTACAAAACATTCGTCCGGTTTACCTAGTGGTGTATTGATCATAAAACTGGCTGCGCCTTCTATCTTGTCTCCTGTAAAATTTATATCTGAGACATTGGCCATCTTACGGATGATGCTACCAAACAGTTCATACACTTCGCGTGTATCACTGTTAACAATCAATTCGAGTCTTTCTTTGAGCGCGATGCCCCGGCTGTTGCGTATATTCCGTACGGCTGTAATTACATCTATCGTTACCTTTCCCTGACCCAGTATGTCTTGGTCGGTACGTAGGCGATCCTCAGATATATCTTTTTCCGGCCAGGAAGCTACAATGACAAGGTCATTATCGTCGCGTGTCCCGATCTCGTGCCAGATTTCTTCGGTAATAAAAGGCATAAAGGGATGTAGCAGCTTCATCATGTTCTCAAAGAACCGGATGGTAGCGTCATAACTCATCTTATCAATTTTTTTCTCTTCCGGCTTTACCATCTCCAGGTACCAGGAACAGAAGTCATTCCACATCAGCTTGTATACAACCTGTAGCGCGTCGGAGATACGAAATTTGGAGAAATGGTCTTCCATCTCAATTAACGACTGATTAAACCGGGCCTCAAACCAGGCAATGGCGATGCGATGTTGTTCATCGGGTCGTTCACCTTCTATCTCCCAACCCTCTACCAAACGAAAAGCATTCCAAATCTTATTGGAGAAATTACGCCCCTGCTCGCACAGTTTGATATCAAACAGAAGGTCGTTACCCGCTGGTGAACTGAAGAGCATACCGGTACGAACGCCATCGGCACCGTACTCTCTGATGAGTTCCAGCGGGTCAGGAGAATTACCCAGCGATTTAGACATTTTGCGTCGCTGCTTGTCCCGTACAATTCCGGTGAGGTATACATTTTTGAAAGGCTTCTCCTGCCGGTACTCATAACCATTGATGATCATACGCGCTACCCAAAAGAAAAGGATTTCCGGAGCAGTGACCAGGTCGTTGGTAGGGTAGTAGTAGCTGATATCCGGATTGTCAGGTTTACGAATACCATCAAAAACAGTGATCGGCCACAGTCCGGATGAAAACCAGGTGTCCAGCACATCCTCTTCCTGGCGCAGGTCTTCCAGGGTAAGGTTGGCATTCCCGCTCTTCTTTCTGGCTAACTCCAGAGCCTGCTCCGGCGTTTCAGCCACAACAAAATCACTACTATTGGGCAGGTAATAAGCCGGAATACGCTGCCCCCACCAGAGTTGGCGAGAAATACACCAGTCGCGGACGTTTTCCATCCAGGAGCGGTACATATTTTTGAACTTAGCAGGGTAGAGCTGTACACTGTCATTGAGCACATTTTTAAGTGCTGGTTTGGTAAGCTCCTCCATGGATACAAACCACTGCTCAGAAAGACGGGGTTCTACCACGGCATCCGTTCTCTCCGAAAACCCAACACTGTTTTTGTAGTCCTCCACCCTCTCCATTTGACCGATGTTTTCAATTTCCTGCGCGATTTTCTTACGAACCACAAAGCGATCCTCACCCACGAACAGAGTGGCAGCCTCGCTCATGCTTCCATCGTCGTTCATCACGTCAACGGTTTCAAGTTTGTGCTTCTGCCCCAACTCATAATCATTAGGGTCGTGGGCGGGAGTGATCTTCAGGCATCCGGTACCAAACTCCATGCTCACGTATTCATCTTCTATGACTGGTACGGCGCGGTTTACCAAAGGCACAATTACTTTTTTACCCTTCAGGTGACGGTAACGCTCATCTTCGGGATTTACACAGACGGCAGTATCACCCAGAATGGTTTCCGGGCGGGTGGTAGCGATAGTTACATAGCCATCCTCACTTTCAATCTTATATTTGACAAAATATAGTTTGGAGTTGACATCTTTGTAAATCACTTCATCATCGGCCAGGGCTGTCTTACCTTGCGGATCCCAGTTAATCATGCGGTAGCCCCGGTAGATGTAGTTTTTGTTATAAAGATCAACAAATACCTTGATGACCGATTCTGACATGTGGTCTTCCATGGTAAAGCGAGTGCGTTCCCAGTCGCAGGAAGCCCCCAGCTTTTTAAGTTGTTCCAGGATGATGCCGCCGTATTTTTCCTTCCATTCCCAGGCATATTCCAGAAATTTTTCACGACTAATGTCACGCTTGTCGATATCTCGCTCCTTTAACATAGCTACCACTTTGGCTTCCGTTGCGATAGAAGCATGATCGGTACCAGGTACCCAGCAGGCCTCTTTTCCTTCCATACGTGCCTTACGGATCAGCACATCCTGGATCGTATTGTTCAGCATATGCCCCATGTGCAGCACACCGGTCACATTGGGCGGAGGGATCACGATGGTATAGGGTTCTTTAGCGGGATCGGGTTCGGAATGAAAAAAGCCCTTGTCTAACCATTGCTGGTACCATTTATCTTCTACAGCTTGTGGGTCGTATTTGGTTGAAAGCGACATATAGCGTTGATTTCTGATAGTTGTTTTTGTGATTGTGTAGCTTGCAATGCTACCGTTGGACAAAGATAAAAACTTGCTTTAAGAATGAATCCTAATTGAGGATGTTTCAGTAAATTCACGCCATGCGGATACTCAAAAACATCGCCCGGGAAGTGATAGGTAAGGGAAAAAGTTTTGACGGCAAACCAGTACCGACGGTCCCTCCGGCTCATCCCCTGTTCAGAAATGCGCTGAGTTTTGCCAGAGGACCTCTGCCTTTTATGTTGCGTCAGTGGGAGGAACTGGGCGATTTTTATGATGTCAATTTTCCACAAATTCCCTTTCTGGTGGTCTCGCATCCAGACTACGTAAAGCACGTACTGGTCACCAATCATCGGAACTACAAAAAAGCATTTTCATATAACTTTTTAAGCTACTCCCTGGGAAAGGGGCTGGTTACGAACGAAGGGGATTCCTGGCTCAAGCAACGGCGAACGGCTCAACCGGCTTTTCACCGTGAAAGGCTGGCTTCTCTCGTGAATGTGATGGTGAACGATACCGCTGCCCTGGCGGCAGCCTGGACAGAAAAAGCCCGGCAGGGCAAGTCGGTAGAGGTGATAACCGATATGATGCAGACAACCTCTACGATCGTAGCCCATGCTCTTATGGGCACCGATGTGCGCTCACAGTCCGATGAGATCGTGAAGCTT
Source organism: uncultured Porifericola sp. (assembly GCA_964653665.1). Taxonomy (GTDB): domain Bacteria; phylum Bacteroidota; class Bacteroidia; order Cytophagales; family Cyclobacteriaceae; genus Catalinimonas. The sequence goes on from CAZZGE010000194.1 coordinate 4,443, forward strand.
ATGAATATCGTGAATCACCAGACTACCCAGAAGCTTGTCAACCCTTTGCGCAGCCCCATGTGGATGCCTACGCCTAATAACCTGCAACTGAACGGTGCTATCAAAAGACTGGACGAAATCATTTACGATATTGTTCAGCAACGTCGTAATATGAAATCCCAGCACCATGATCTGCTTGCTATGCTGATGCAAGCTGAAGACGCGGAAACTGGCGACCGCATGAGTGACCTGCAACTCCGGGATGAGGTCGTAACGCTGATGCTGGCAGGTACAGAAACCTCGGCTAATGCGCTCAGTTGGACGTTTAGTCTGCTGATGCAATACCCTGAAGTTATGCAGAGACTCCAGCAGGAAGCTGATGCACTATTTTCAACTTCGTCTATCAATAACGAAAACCTACGTGAACTCCACTATACGACCATGGTGCTCAACGAATCTATGCGTATATATCCTCCTGCCTGGATTATCGCCCGTGAAGCCATGGAAGATGATGAAATCGGTGGCTTTCCGGTTCCAAAAGGCAGCCAGGTATATCTTTCTCCCTTTATCGTACATCGGCATCCTGATTTTTGGCATCAGCCTTATATTTTTGATCCCGAACGCTTTAATGAAGACCAGCGTCAGGGACGCCATAAGTTTGCTTTTTTCCCTTTCGGTGGCGGGCCTCGTTATTGCATCGGTCATAACTTCGCCATGATGGAAATGAAAGTGATTCTGGCTACTTTGGTACATTGGTTTGATTGCAAACCAATCAGTAAATTGCCTGTCGCGTTAGATCCCATGCTGACGTTGCGCCCTAAAGATCCCATCCTGATAAACCTCAAAAAAAGATAATCTGACGGGTCTGACGATATTTTTTATTCCTGTTTTTTGTCAGTAATTTTAAGCACTCGGCGTGCAATGATTGAGTTATAAGTGCTTGATAATTAATTATTTACATCCATAACCATGGCCAGCAATCAACATAAAGTGCTTGTAGTAGATGATGAACCTGATATCCTGGACCTGCTGGACTATAATTTGGCAAAAGAGGGGTACAAGGTAAAAACTGCTACCAATGGCAAAAAAGCGGTAGAGATTGCTGCCAAGTTTTTGCCCGACCTGATCCTGCTTGACGTCATGATGCCCAATCAGGATGGCGTAGAGACTTGCCGGCAGTTACGGGAAAACCCTGATCTTTACAACACATACATAGTTTTCCTGACCGCCCGTTCCGAGGAATATTCTGAAGTGGCGGCTTTTGATACTGGGGCTGATGATTACATTACCAAACCCATTAAGCCGCGTGCCCTGATGAGCCGGATTTCTGCCCTGTTTCGTCGGGAAGCCAAGAAGAAGCAGAAGAGTAACAAGATCAGTATCGGAGGGCTTACCATTGACCGGACCAGCTACACCGTAAAGGTCAACGATGAGCAGGTGAGCCTGCCAAAAAAAGAGTTTGAACTGCTGTATTTTCTGGCCCAGAATCCCGAAAAGGTCCACAGCCGGGACGATCTCCTGCAAAACATATGGGGAGCCGACGTATATGTGCTGGCCCGCACGGTGGACGTGCATATTCGTAAGGTACGCGAGAAAGTGGGTAGCCAGTACATAGTTACTGTCAAAGGAGTGGGTTACAAGTTTGGTCAGGAAGCGTAAAACTGAATACCTGCTTTATGTTGGTCAATGCCAGAGCCGTAGCGTTATTATTAGGAATTTCTATCGCCATCGTTACTACCGCTTTCCTATCGTTGGTGGAGGATGTAAGTATGGCAGCCCTGCTGGTTGCTTTCTTTTTATCTTTCTCTTCTTCCTACATTTTGATCAATATCAGCCTGGAGTTCACCATCTTTCGCGAGATCAATAAAATCTATAACATGCTGGATAAGCTGAAGCGTAAGGACTTGTCTTTTGTGAGTGAGAAAGAACGGAAGCGTGCCCTCAATCCTCTCAAGCAGATCAACGAGGAAATCTTTGAATATGCAGCTAACAAACAGAAAGAAATTAATGATCTGCGTAAGATGGAAGAGTTTCGGAGGGAATTTGTAGCCAATGTTTCCCACGAGCTGAAGACGCCCATTTTTGCAGCGCAGGGATTTGTGCATACATTATTAGATGGTGCTATGGAAAACAAGAAAGTGCGTCAGAAATTCCTGAAAAAGGCGGCCAAAAGCCTGGACGGTTTGGATATGTTGGTGCAGGATCTGCTAACACTGTCACAGATGGAAACCGGGGATATTAAAATGCACTACGAACACTTTGATATTGCCCAGACAGTCAAAGACGTATTTGAGCAATTTGAGAGCGAAGCAGAGAAGAAGGGCATTGAGCTGCAACTACAACTTAAACCGACAGATCAGCCCTTCGTGTACGCAGATTCTCAACGTATTTACCAGGTGATGGTGAATCTTATCAGCAACGCGATCAAGTACACCAAAAAAGAGGGGCAGGTGGTCATATATTTTGAAAACGATGCAGATGATCTCCTGGTACACGTTAAAGACTACGGAAGAGGTATACCTAGCGAAGATATCGGGCGTATCTTTGAACGTTTCTACCGGGTAGAAAAGAGCCGCTCCAAAAATAAAGGGGGTACCGGCCTGGGGTTAGCGATCGTGAAGCATATTATTGAGCTCCACCATTCCAAAGTAAAGGTACAGAGCGAAGTGGATAAAGGCTCTATATTTAGTTTTAAATTATCCAAAGGAGATCCTGCCAAGATTGAAGCAGATCATGAATCTGCAAAAGAAGAAATCCTGTAAGCCTATTTTTCTTTTTTCAAGTACAAAGAAAAACATCCGTTAGATAAATCCGTCACCAAACTATGGAAGACCGACAACACTTTGAAATACAGGCCATCCAACAACTACAAAAGACCCCTTTCAGCAAGCTTATTCTGTTTGAAGATGAAGACTATTTTGTAATTAATAAACCGGCTTTTGTTGCAACGCTGGAGGACCGCCACTTTGACCTGAACATCATAGCACTGGCCCGGGAGTACACTGAGAGTGCACAGGTTTGTCACCGACTGGATAAGGAGACTTCGGGGGTGTTGGTTATTGCCAAAAACCCGGAGGCCTACCGATCGCTTTCCATACAATTTGAAAAGCGTAATGTCAGTAAAACTTACCATGCGGTATGTGACGGTATTCACAGCTTTCAGGAATTCATCATAGACAAGCCGCTTTACATTAGCAAAAAAGGCGTAGTGAAGATAAGCCGACAGCAGGGCAAAGATGCTGTTACCCGAGTCAATACGCTAAAAGCGTATAGCAAACATACTGTGGTAGCCTGTGAGCCCATCACGGGACGTATGCACCAGATCAGGGTACATTTGGCCAGTCAGGGAGCTTCTATTAGTGGGGATGAGCCGTATGGCGGTAAGCCTTTTTACCTGTCAGCTATTAAGCGGAATTTTAACCTGAAAAAAGATACTGAGGAACTCCCGTTGATTAAGCGAGTGGCCCTCCATGCATACGGCATAGGATTCAAACTATTAAATGGAAAGCTCGTTACGATAAATGCTCCTTATTCTAAAGATTTTGCTATAGTAGTCAAGCAATTGGAAAAAACAGGATGATCACAAAAAGGCTCAGGCACTGTTGCAATTAATGTAAATTGCGTCTACCTTTGTGTTTCTTTTTAGAAAAGGTAAGAAAGTCTGGTTTTATAAACCTTAAAATAACGTCAAATTGGATATTGTAAGTTATAAGACGGTATCAGCAAAGAAGTCAACGGTAGAAAAGAAGTGGTACATCGTTGATGCCAGTGATGCTTCTGTAGGTCGTTTATGCAGTGAGGTGGCTAAGGTTATAAGAGGGAAGCACAAGCCCAGCTACACACCGCACGTAGACTGCGGCGACAAAGTGATAGTTATCAACGCTGATCACTTGCGTCTGACAGGTGGTAAAATGGACAAAAAAGTATACCTCCGCCATACCACCTATCCGGGAGGGCAGCGTAGCTCAACCCCCCGTCAAGAAATGGAAAAATCTTCAACCCGTGTGATCGAAAAAGCTATTCGGGGTATGCTACCCAAAAATAGCCTGGGAAGACAGCTGTTCAAAAACCTGCATGTTTATAAAGGAAGCGAGCATCCGCATGAGGCCCAGCAGCCGCATAAATTAGACCTAAGTCATCTATAAGCCAAGAATTCATGGAAGTTATCAATACAATCGGCAGACGTAAGACTTCTGTTGCCAGACTGTACATGCAGGCGGGTAACGGTGCAATTACTATCAACAAAAAACCACTAGATAAATATTTTCCATCTGAAATCCTTCAGACTATTGTCAAGCAGCCGCTTACCCTGATTGAAGAGGATGGTAGTTACGACC
>CAZZGE010000195.1:0-8721 GCA_964653665.1 uncultured Porifericola sp.
ATGCCCCTATCCTGGTACGTAAATCGTTTGAAAACCATGTCTGTGCCGGAAATTGCTTTCCGCGCTGGCCAATTCTGGCAGAAACGCCGGGAGAAACAGAAAGAACAGCATTATTTTCCTGCCGATAAGCCGCTGTTGAGACCACCCGAAAATGTGCTTCCGATAGGAAAGTTTGATTTCCGTTTAGATGACCAAAAGATTGACATATTTGGATTAGCATTCAGGTTTGATCAACCCATAGACTGGCACCTGGATACCGCCTCGGGTAAACGTTTCCCCCGTAGTTTTGCCAAAGACATCAACATCCGCACCCAGGAGTTCGGCAGTGCCAAGCATGTGTGGGAAGTGAACCGTATGCAGTTTTTACCGCTCATTGCTTTGCAATACCTACAGACAAAGGATCGCAAGTACCTGGGTCAGTTTAAAACTATACTCTCCTCCTGGATAGAAGAAAACCCGTATTTGGTGGGTGTCAACTGGTACAGCAATATTGAAGTCAACATCCGCCTGATCGTGTGGTTTTTTTGCTGGGAAATCCTGGATGTAAATCAATTAATGGAGCAGGATGAAGATTTTCAGGCTTTTGTCCAGCAGCAGTGGCTGCCCAGTATTTACCTGCACATGTACTACAGTGCCCGTAATCCCTCCAAGTATTCATCCGCTAATAATCACCTCATTAGTGAATATTCCGGCCTTTTTGTGGCGGCCTGCTTCTGGCAATTTGAGGAATCCGCTGAGTGGCGAAAACACGCGCAGCAAGGGCTGGAAAAGGAAATCCTGGCCCAGCATTCTGCTGCCGGCGTCAACAAGGAAGAAGCAGCCGAGTACATTCAGTTCATCACTGATTTTTTTCTGATCCCGCTGGTGGTCGGGCAAAATACCGGGCATCCCTTTAGTCCTAACTACCAAAACCGGCTGGAGAGTATCTGTAACTACATCTTCCACATGATGGACATGAGGGGCAATATCGTATACTACGGTGATGAAGACGATGGGAAGGTGGTTGTGCTGGATGATGACTGGCACCATGATAACTTTCGTTCTATTTTAAGCTCTGGCGTTATTTTATTCGGCAATGCTCACTGGAAATCACTGGATGCTGGGTTTGATACCAAGAACGCCATATTATTTGGAGCAGAAGGTAAGCAACGCTATCAGTCGGTTGCTGTTTCTGAAGAAAATAATCCTTCCCGTTTCTTCACCGAAGAAGGTCACTTTATTTTCCGCAAACAGGACCGGCAAGCCGGTAGAGAATTGTTTGTTCATTTTGATGCGGCTCCTTTGGGTTACCTTTCTATTGCTGCCCACGGCCATGCCGATGCACTGTCTTTTGTAGTACACGCAGACGGTTATCCTATCATCACTGAAGCTGGAACCTACACCTACCATACCGAGCCCGAATGGCGACAGTATTTTCTGAGCACATTGGCCCACAATACCCTTTGCATAGACGGGCTAAATCAGGCTGAAATCTCCGGGCCTACTATGTGGCTCAATCACTATCAGACGGAAGTATTGGCACAAGAAACAAGCACTGAAGCAGACATGGTCCTGGCTCGTCACAATGGCTACCGCAAACTGGGTATAACGCATCAGCGAAGGCTTCAGCTTGATAAGAAAGAGGAACTGGTCAATATTACGGATCATATTCTCATGAAAAACTCGCAGGGGCATGAAATATCCCTGCCGCTGCATTTGCACCCCCTGGTAAAAGTAGAACAAATTACACCTCACCATTTTCGCTTGCAGCATCCTCAGGCTAGGGTAGTAGAAGTAAGGCTGCCAGAATTCATGAACTGCCGGGTGTACCATGGTAGCAATGATCCTATACTGGGATGGTACTCGCCTTCTTTTCAAAAGAGAGAGCCAACGCACGTGATTTTAGCCACCTGTCATCTGGAATATACCTATGAATTTAATACCCAAATCAGGATATTGAATTCATAAATGGATTCAACATCTACATTTTTACGATATTCGGATGTTTTTTGATCTTAGCACTATCAACCTGGCGCAAACAAAAACGCATCATTCTCATTGATATAGTTTGCGATCCTCCGTATTTTGGCCCTGTTTTTTGCATATTGCACCATGCTTTAATAATTAATAATTTTTAGCAAACCATTTATTTCTTACTAAACATATGGCAGAAGTAATTAGAATGCCCAAGATGAGCGACACGATGGAGGAAGGCGTGATCGCTTCTTGGCAGAAAAAAGTAGGCGATACCGTAGAGTCAGGCGATATCCTGGCAGAGGTAGAAACTGATAAGGCGACGATGGAACTGGAGTCTTTTGAAGATGGTATGCTCCTTTACGTTGGCGTTCAGGAAAATGAATCCGTTCCGGTAGATGGAGTAATTGCAATCATTGGCGAGGAAGGAGAAAATATTGATAGCCTGCTGAAAGAAATCCAAAATGGACAATCCGCTGGTGGGGATAACGGGCAGGAAGCTCCGGCCGAAGCACCATCCGATGCATCTGCTGAGGAGGAAGTGGATGCTGCTAACGTCAATGCCAATATCGTTGCCATGCCCAAGATGAGCGATACCATGGAAGAAGGTGTGATCGCTTCCTGGCAAAAGAAAGTAGGAGATAAAGTTGAATCTGGTGATATTCTGGCAGAAGTAGAAACAGACAAGGCCACCATGGAATTGGAGTCTTATGAGGACGGAACGCTGCTATATATCGGGGTAGAAGAAGGAGGCTCAGTAGCAATAGATGGGGTGATAGCTATTATTGGAGAAGAAGGTGCGGACTACGAAAAGTTACTTAAAGCCCATACATCTGGTAAAAAAGAGGGAGGTAAAGCCGAGGAAGACAAGCCTGAAGCGAAGGATACTGACCCACCCAAGGGTTCTGCTGAAGAAAAAACTGCGCCGGAAGCTACTCCAACGCACGCCGAAACACCCACCGCTACCCCTACCGACGGCGGACGTATCAAAGCTTCGCCCCTGGCCAAAAAGATGGCTGAGGAAAAAGGTTTCAACCTGACTCAGATCCCTGGATCTGGTGATAATGGCCGCATTGTCAAGAGAGATGTGGAGAATTATACCCCTGCGGCCCAGCCAGCCCCTGCTCAGGAGCAGCCTGCTGACCAGAAAGAAGCAGCTCAGCCACCAACTCCGGTGAAACTACCTGAGGTAGTGGGGGAAGAACGCTACCAGGAGGTTAATGTCTCTCAGATGCGTAAAACCATCGCGCGCCGCCTGGCCGAAAGTAAGTATTCGGCTCCGCACTTCTACCTGACCATGGAAATTGACATGACCAAGGCCATGGAAGCCCGCAAGAGCATGAACGAACTGTCTCCGGTTAAGATATCTTTCAATGACATTGTACTGAAAGCGGTGGCGGCGGCGCTCAAGCAGCATCCCAAGGTGAATGTCTCCTGGTTGGGTGACAAGATGCGCTACAATGAACATATTAATATCGGCGTAGCTGTGGCGGTAGAAGAAGGGCTGCTGGTACCTGTCGTGCGTTTTGCTGATAGTAAAACCCTTTCTCACATTTCAGCCGAAGTGAAAGACCTGGCCAATAAGGCTAAAAACAAAGAGCTCCAACCCAAGGACTGGGAAGGCAGCACTTTCACCATTTCAAACCTGGGGATGTTCGGCATTGAAGAGTTTACTGCGATTATCAATCCACCCGATGCCTGTATCATGGCAGTAGGGGGTATCAAGGAAACGCCCGTTGTCAAAAACGGACAAATCGTTCCCGGCCATGTGATGAAAGTGACACTCTCCTGCGACCACCGTGCCGTAGACGGTGCGATCGGTTCAGCTTTCCTCCAGACTTTCAAAGCCTACATGGAAGACCCCATCCGTATTCTTATCTAATTGTCAAAGGCTCTGCACTTTGTGCCGGGCTTTTTTTAACCCTTTTGCGCTCAAATTTTATAGCATGTCAAAGATTAAATCTACTACTGTATTAGCAGTCATTCACAATGGGAAAGTAGCCATAGGTGCTGACGGACAAGCTACTATGGGCAACACCGTAGCCAAGAGTAATGTAAAAAAACTTCGCAAGCTGATGGATGGTAATATACTGACGGGCTTCGCCGGTTCTACGGCCGATGCTTTTACCCTCATCGGACGCTTTGACGAAAAGCTGAGCTCCTATAGTGGCAACATGAAAAGAGCAGCGATAGAGCTTGCCAAAGATTGGCGTACCGATCGCTACCTACGCCGACTGGAAGCCATGATGATCGTCTGCGATAAAGATGAAATTCTGGTAATTTCTGGTAATGGCGATGTATTGGAACCAGATAACGGCATTGCTGCGATCGGCTCCGGTAGTATGTATGCCCAGTCTGCTGCCATGGCGCTGAAAAAGCATGCGCCACAACTTTCAGCCCGCGAGATGGTAAATGACTCCCTGCATATCGCTGCTGATATTTGCATTTATACCAATCATAATCTGGTGGTAGAAGAACTGGATTAAATCCTGAGATAAATTAATGACTCGACCGTATCCTTTTCCTGAAAAGGATACCTTTTTTTGGTTGCTATTCAATCAAATTGATAGGCTTCCGCGTTTATTGATTGCATCATGCGATTCGTAAACCTCAAACAATCTTTGCAGCAAAGGCTTCGGCAAGACCTACCCGGCTGGCACGCACATCGTACGATGGCCACCGATGTCCACAAAGAAGCCCGGTACCATCCACCTGAAGATAGCCGCCGGGCAGGTGTGCTCATGCTGCTCTATCCCAACGTGAATGAATGGTGGTTTCCGCTCATCTTAAGGCCTACCTACTGTGGTGTTCACAGCGGACAAATGGCATTGCCGGGCGGTAAAGTAGAGTCCGTAGACCGAGACATAGTAGCTACCGCTTTACGCGAAACCCATGAAGAGATTGGCGTCCGGGTAAGACGAGGCCAGGTACTGGGTACGTTATCGGATATTTACATCCCTCCCAGTAACATTACCGTGACGCCGGTTTTGGCAGTCGGTGGAGTTGCGCCTGACTACTTACCAGATCCTGATGAAGTGGCCGAAGTAGTGGATATTCAGCTTGAAGACCTGCAAAATCCGGATAACCTGGCCATGCGTAAGGTCGGCTGGATCAACCGGGCCCCTTTAAAGGCGCCGGCATTCAAGATAAAGGAGCGTATTATCTGGGGAGCTACTGCCATGATGCTCAGCGAGTTCTTGCATATTATCCGGGAACTTGATTAGATTCATTCACCGTCTTGAGCGGCAGACAAAATGATTTTTTTTAACTACTTTTTAAGCTGTATTGTGAAATTTTACCAAACGCCAATCAAGCAGATTTTTGAAAGTCTGCATACCTCAGAACAAGGGCTCAGTGATGAAGAGGCAGAAAAACGCCTGCAACGTGAAGGGCTCAACGAACTGGAGACGGAAACGAAGATCAATAAACTGAAGCTTCTTCTGAATCAGTTCAAGTCTTTTATCATCTACATTATGCTTTTTGCCCTGGTACTCTCGCTCGTACTTCAGGAATATTCTGATGCCATCGTGATCGCGGCCATTCTTATTGCCAATGCGCTGATCGGCTACTACCAGGAGTTGAGTGCCCAAAAGTCGCTGGAAGCGCTTAAACAGATGAGTATCGTAAAAGCCAAGGTTATCAGAAATGATAATACCCGCGAAATAGATGCAAAATACCTGGTAAAAGGCGATATCATTTATCTGGAAGCGGGTGATAAAGTACCGGCTGATGTCCGGATTTTTCAGGCTACTGAGTTGAAAGTAGAAGAATCGGCCCTTACTGGGGAGAGTTTAGCGGTAGAAAAGAGTGCCGATGTATTAGAGAAAGATGTCCAGATTGGAGATCAGGGCAACATGCTCTTTTCCTCTACCAATGTGCAGTCAGGTACAGCCCGGGCTATCGTCGTCAAAACGGGAATGGATACAGAAATCGGGAAGATCACCGAACTGGTGAAAAGTGCAGAGCAGCAGTTGACGCCACTGCAAAAGCGACTGGATCGCTTCGGTAAGCGCCTGGGGCTGGCGGTTATCGCCATCTGTGTGATCGTGCTGCTCATCATCGGTATCAGGAATTACCTGAACGAAGGCTTCTCTTGGAATGTGGTACTGGATGCCTTGCTAGTAGCCACCGCACTGGCGGTAGCCGCAGTGCCCTCCGGTCTGCCGGCGGTAGTAACCATTGCGCTGAGCGCCGGGGTCAAAAAACTGCTCAAGAGAAAAGCACTGGTGCGTAAACTGGCGTCTGTTGAAACGCTGGGTTCATGCAACGTTATCTGTTCTGATAAAACAGGGACCATCACCCAAAACCAGATGACTGTCAAAAAAGCCTGGACGCTTCAGCAGGAAGCAGCGATTTCCGGCTCGGGCTATGAGCCTGAAGGTGACATTGATCAGAAGCTTGACCAGCTCTTGTTTGAGGTAGGTAGCTACTGTAACAATTCCTCGATACATAAAGACGAAGGCGAATGGAAAATATCCGGTGACCCTACGGAAGCCGCATTGTTGGTAGCCGCACGCAAACTGGGTGTAAACAGCGAGGGGGAGCGCCTGGACGAAATACCGTTCAATGCTGACCGTAAGCTGATGAGTGTACTGATCCAAAAAGAGGGCAGGAAGTATGTATACACCAAGGGTGCTCCCGACCAGATACTGAGCGTATGCACACATGCCCGGCACGGTGACGAAAAAGTGAACCTGACCGATGAGGTCAAAGAAAAGATACTACTGCAGGTCAAACAGTTTTCGCAGGAAGCACTACGAGTACTTGCCTTTGCTTACAAAGAGCAAAACGGCAGCTTTGATGAAGATAACATGACCTTTGTTGGGTTGCAGGCAATGATAGACCCGCCCCGGCCCGACGTGATAGAATCCATTCAGATTACCAAAGAAGCTGGTATTCGCGTGATCATGATTACGGGGGACTACTGGGAAACTGCCAGAGCCATTGCGGCGGATGTCGGTATTACCGGAGAGGTCTTAACCGGTGACGAGCTGGAACGGATGAACGAAAAAGAACTGGAAGCGCACTTACAAAAAGGCACCAACATTTTTGCCCGGGTCATTCCAGAACATAAACAAAAAATTATTTCAGCCCTCCAGCGTAACGGCCATGTGGTGGCTATGACCGGCGATGGTGTGAACGATGCACCCGCTCTTAAGAAAGCCAATATCGGCGTAGCGGTAGGTTCGGGAACAGATGTGGCCAAAGAAGCGGCTGATTTTGTGCTGGTAGATGATTCATTCACCAACATCGTACATGCTATTGAAGAGGGGAGGGGTATTTACGATAATATCCAAAAAGCCATCATGCATCTTCTTTCAGGAAACTTATCGGAAGTCCTCATCATTTTTACGGCTACCTTACTCGGTTGGAACCTGCCCCTTACAGCTATCATGTTACTTTGGATCAACCTGATTTCTGACGGCGCACCGGCCCTGGCCCTGGCCGTAGATCCTTACGGAGAGGATATCATGGAGCGGAAGCCTAAGGAAGCTACGACCAGCATATTACCCAAACCCGAACTTTTATTGACTAGCATACTGGCTGTTCTTTCTACCATCGGTACTTTGGTGTTGTTTTTCTGGGCCGATGGGAATTCAACTGAGCAAAGTGACCTGGCGCAGACGGTAGCTTTTACTTTTGTCGTAATCGCGGAGTTTATCCTGTTACTGGCAGTTCGCAGTTACTTTAATATTAAACTGTTTACTAACCAATGGCTTTGGTTAGGACTTATCGTCAGTGTTGGCTTACAGGTAGTTTTGATCTATGTGCCAGCAGTAAGAGAAATATTTGAACTGCAACCTCTCGGCCTCAGGGAATGGACTGCATTAGGGATAGGATTTGCTGTGCTGGCCGGGTTGTCCTTTGCTGTCAAATCCATCCTTCTCAATAGGTATGAAAAAAACAGAAAAGGCGTAGAGAGGTAAAGCTTAGGTTTTGTAACTAAAGCTGAAATGCTCTCAGGTCAATTTCGGCAATGTATGGCTCAAGTTCATGGATATCTGAAAAAGAGACGATATCTCCGATGTAATCGTACTGGCTGTTGTACCAGATTTCTACAAAGAAGCGACCGTTGTGGTAGAGGTTGATCCTGAACCGGCGCTGATCTTCCCGGCGAAATCTTGTAGCCAGAAAAGTACAGCGATTCCAGACATACTTACACTGCTTTTCTCTCGGTAACTGTTCAAATTCTGTTCTGGTCATCTATACCCGGTACGTTACATTACTGAAAAAAGAACTACTGCCAATATATTTGGTATGTATAAATACACAGGCTTTTAAACTTATCAGTTTCAGCCCTGAAATTCAACGGATTTTTCAAAAAATGTAAAAAAAGGATAGTCCGTTACGGAATCATCCTTTGTCTGTTTTTGGGTTGATAATGACCTTACTGAGCATTGCGGGTGATATTTAGCTTTTTACCTTTTTCAAAATTGTAAATACCCTCTTCCTGCAAATACTTACCGCGGAGGATATCTACCAGATGGCAGGGTGATAAAAAAAGATGATTTCAACCACAGACAAAGCGAAGACCTAACAGCAAAAGGCTTGCGAGCCATCCGCTCACCAGCCAGTCTATCCGCTGATCAATCCATGTACGGCTTTGCTGTACGGTGGCTGTCCAAAACTTGTACAATGAGGCGCTTGCTGAAAATTTTCCCGATTTCTCAGATATTTTATTATAAAGCACTGTTGAAACTTCCCCTTTGGTTACCGTTACTTTCGCATTTTTGTTTGGTTCTATCGTCTGCCAGAAAGTAACTGCCG
>CAZZGE010000196.1:0-8673 GCA_964653665.1 uncultured Porifericola sp.
GAACAAAAACGCAGGCCAGCGTGACCGGCAGCGCCAAGATTAATCTTTTCATGTTAAATAAGTAGGTTAAATTGTGCTATTAATAACTAAATATGAATATACTCAACCAATTAATATATTGAAAGGAAAACGGTCTAATACCTAAAATAAAATTCTGCTACAGAATTATAGTTCAGTATAATATCATTGATTTATGAAGACGACAGTAATAGACTTACTGAACTGATAACTCAGGCATTTTTAACTGTATCCAGTTGATAGAGTTTCTGGTATTCTTTAGGGCTTTTGCCCGTAATTTGTCTGAATTGCTGGTTAAAATTCGCTATGTTATTGAAGCTGCAGTGGTGGCTAACTTCAGACATCATTATTTTGTGATTTTGCAGCAAGTGTCAGCTATGGTTAAACTTCTTTGACAAAATCCATAAACGTTTTACAAAGAAGTCTAGCATCATGCAAAAAGTAGTCTCACGGGGAACCTGATGAGAAGTTACATTTTGATTATTTTGGACATTTTGCTGATCGCCAGCGTATTATCTGACTGCTAATCCGGGAGCCAGAAGAAGATTATGCAGTGGGCGAAGAACCGGCTTTCCAGATGTATAAGCCGTTCACCAAGTTGCACCACGTTAGCATTGAGCAGATGGGCATACTGGAGCTGACTTTTAATGTGATGGAACAAATCAAGGCCATCACCTGAATCGCTTTTTACTAAAAAAATTAGAAAAATGGAGCAAAACAAGACTTACCTCAAATACGGTGGTCTGGAAAACAAACCAGGGGGCTACCAGCTACTCAAAGCGGATCCCTTAGAATGCCGCTACGAAGCAGGTTTCCTTCGCTATATTTCAGCCGTAGGTGTAAAACTGATACGGATGATTTACCCAGCGGTGATGGATCAAAACTGGGGGACTGTTTTACCGGCGGTGATGGAGGAAAATGTAGAGGCCGGAGAAAATCATTTCAATATACATTTCCACTGCCGTACCAAAGTGGCGAAATTCATTTTGAGGCAGACTATCGTATCAATGGTAGTCCAGATGGAGTGATCATCTTTGAGATGGAAGGAGAGGTGCTACAGGCGTTTAACAAGAACCGCATCGGCTTTAATGTGTTGCATCCTCCGAAAGTAGCCGGGGTCGCTTGCGAGATAGAACACACAAACGGGGATCATAAAAAAGGACATTTTCCACTAATGATTTCGCCGCATAGCCCTTTAAAAATATCAAAGCTGGCAACTGGGGGGAGCTAAAGCCAGTGTGGAATTTGAAGGTGATGTATTTGAAATGGAGGATCAGCGAAACTGGACGGATGTATCTTTCAAAACTTATTCTACCCCACTGACGCTACCTTTTCCGGTAGCATTATTCCAGGGCGAAAAAATCAGCCAGAAGGTAAGTCTTTACCTGCATGAGGCAGGTGCTGCTACCATACTTACTAGTGAGAAAGATATCTTGGTCAGTCTTTCTGATGAAAGTTTTCCTCTACCGGCGATAGGCATTGGTCAGTCTTCTGAGGTAGAGATCCTAAGTTAGGAAGATGTGGGTTGGCTGCGGGCTCTGCCCTGGTCGCACTACCGGGTGGACCTTCGCCTGGATGATGAGAACCTGGCAGCAAAGTGGCGGAGAGCCTGTGAAGAATCTCGGAAACTGGGTCTTGCGCTGGAACTGGCGCTTCATTTCGGTAAAGACCTGGCTCAAGAGTTAGGTAGTCTGCTCTATTTACTGGATTGGGATCAAGCAGAAGTTAAAGAACTGCTGCTTTTTTCCCGGAAGTATAAAACCACGCCTGAGGCGTTGAAAAATAATGCCTTAGCCGACCTGAGCATTATGTTTTCGCATGCCAGGATAGGAGGAACTGACTGCTTCTTTACTGAACTCAATCGCGAAAGAGTTTCTCCCGGCAAACTGGATTTTCTAACCTATTCTCTTAATCCACAGGTACACCACAGCGACCCTCAGTCGTTGATTGAGTCATTGGCTGCGCAAGCATTTGCGGTAGACAGCACCCGTCATTTTAGTGGAGAGGTACCCATCTATGTTTCGCTGATTACGCTAAAAATGCGTTTCAACCCTAACGTTACTTCTGAGGAGCCTCCGGTACCCAATGGTGAACTACCGCCCCAGGTGGACACCCGCCAACAGTCGCTTTTTGCGGCAGCCTAGACGATGGGCAGTATCAAATACCTGGCGGAGAGCAGGGCAGCGTCTCTAACTTATTTTGAAACGACAGGTCGTCAGGGAATTTTGGAGGGAAGTCAGGCACAAGAACACCTTACCGTATCCGAAAGGCCTTTTTATCCCTGTATTGGGTGTTTTACTTCTTACTTAATTAATTCTGTAAAGTCCGCAAAGCAGTAAGCAGCGACCCGTTTCTGCTAGAGGTAATTAATGGTCGGAGAGACCGAAAATGGGGCATTAACTATGATGCTTGCTAACTTTCACGATCGTTCACAGACAGTGGAAGTAGAGGGTGTAAACCAGGAGTGGCAGCAATACGGTCTGGATGAAAAAAGCTATTACGAGCTGCCAGAAAAGGTAGAAGACTGGGAAAGCATGGCAGGGGAAAATGTAGAACTACCTATCACCATGAAGCCTTTTTCAATCTGTTTGCTAACCAACAGGAGTTACATAAAATCATCTTAGAGTAGGTATTTGTTCGGTAATCAAAAAATAGTTCTATCCGACAAATTGATATTGTTGGTATTAAAATACCGACCTTTTGTATGTTTTAGTCGGGTATTTGGTGTTAACGCTTTGTCTAATTGAAATCCTGCCACTGGAAACGGAGATATTGGTTTTACCCAAAAAATTGATAGCGGGTATGTGAGACTCCGGATAGATGCACGCTGCGACGAACGAAATATTTGGTACGCCTTTATGCAGACCAGGGTCAGTGACTTTCTGTATCTTAAACGGCTGAAAAAACCAAGTCAAGGAGTTCGGATAGAAGCGAAGGTCAGGCGGAGCCATGCACTGCGCCGTGTCATCCTGTACTTACCGGTTTTGGGTAAAATCGGCTATCACGATAATCTGATGAAGTTTGACCTCTCAGAAGCTGATCGCTGGTATATCATCAGTATGACTCTTAGTAATTTACCTTATGAAACCGGTGATACTATACTGGGACAGGTATCTATGATGGATTGGGGAAACACAGACATCTATACCCTAGATGTAGATTATGTCAAAGTTAAGGTAGTGGATTGGGATCAGGTAGCACTTGACCAAGAAATGCCGTCCGTTACCGCCCTCCACTCGCTGATCCCGCCACATTCAGCCAGCAACTGCAGGTGAACTAGGATATCAGCATTGATCAGCATTTCTCTTTGCTTAATCTTTTTTCGATCTGGATTTCCTGAATAAGGGATCCAAACTTGGTCTGAACAAACTTTGGTTGTTTTTCAACGGCCAAAAACAAATTTGAGCCTGTACGTACCTACCATGGTTGTGCTGCTTATGTGTTTGTGGCCTAGCTGGTGAAGGCTTGACAGGTCATGCTGCTGGCAGGCCCGCAGGGTACCAAGTCGGTAACCCTGAAGATTTATCAGCGGCTTGCCAGCGTAAAAACAAATGTTAGGGTCTCCGACGACGACTGGATGGTCAGAAAACCACTCATCCTAGGTTGTATCTTTGACAATAAATATTCCGTCCTGATGAATAGCGTGAGCACAGAAAGATACGTACCGGAGGTGTTTCCTCAGCATCAAAACCGACTTTAGCTTTGGACCATTGTCTGTCTTTGTCAATGAGAGAGATAAATGAGACAGGAACCTTACAAATATGGGATGCTAGTTGGACGAGTTCATCAAATTCCATTTCTGCTTCGGTATCCAGAATTTGATACTGAAACAGTGCCTGTAATCTTTCTGATTCGTTTTCTGGGATGCTAGGTTTTTTCATCAGTTGCATTGATTTACCACTTATCAGGAAGGTTGGTTTACCAACTTTTATGTAATTAGTATTCTCAGGCTTCTAAAGCAAGTCAGGTAAAAATACTCGGTGTAAGATCGCTGATATTTTTGATGAATTATCAGGAAAATACGGCAAATATATGGATCAGATCGTTTAGCTTACATGTATGTATTTTTTGAAAGAAAGCATTAGTATTTAAATACACTTAGATATTGTAGGCAAAATCGGGTGAGCAAGCTGATATATAAGAATAAAGATAAAAAGAACAACTAGTAATTTTTACTTATAAAAGCCAAACAAAAAATATGGCTACTCTCCTTATAATAGCGGTAGCATTGGCTTATCTGCATTGTAAAGATACAAGCTGCTACCTTAAAATGGTGTAAGATTTTAACGGTTAGTTTACTTTTTTGATAAAGACAAATCTTCCAGGGGTAGCTCCCAATAGTCGGCTCGAGTCCTGAATCTCATGTCATGAAGCTTATCATTTTCTCACGCATCCAGACAGATTCTTATCAGACCGGTCAACATTTTGAAAAATATCCTTACAATGGCTATCAATAGCATTGATGCAAGCAGTTCGCTCGGCAACTAAGAAAAAACCTCCCGTGAAATGAGTAGCTTCCATTTCATCAGGAGGCTTATTTAAAGTCCCCTGCCGTGACCCTAAGATAGGATCAGCAAAATTTTATCCTATTAGCTCCTCGCTTTGGGAGAATGGCTGGCTGTACAACCTTTTGCCAGTTGCTTGGTAAAAAGCGTTGGCCAGTGCCGCCATAACGGGAGGCAATGAAGGCTCACCCAAGCCGGTAGGGTCAATGCCGTTATCCACGAAGAAAGTTTCTATTTCAACGGGCGCTTCACGGTGGCGAATCAGGCGGTATTTGTTAAAGTTACTCTGATCGGCCTTTCCGTCTTTGAAAGTGATAGCGCCGTACATAGCGTGTCCAATACCGTCAATGATACCACCTTCTACCTGGTTACGAGCTCCTTCCGGATTGACTACGATACCGCAATCAACTGCACACCATACTTTCTGTACTTTAGGTTTGGAATCAACCATAACGACATCCACGACCTGGGCCACATACGAGTTGTGGCAGTAATAAGCAGCAACCCCCCGGTGGACGCCGGGCATATCTTGGCCCCAGCCGCACTTCTCTTTCACCAGCTTCAGGACTCCGGCATATCTTTTAGCATCGTAGTCATTATTGTCTCCAACCGGTTCTTTGATAGCCCTGTCAAAAAGCTCCAGGCGAAAATCAATAGGATCTTTACCAGCCGCTTCGGCTACTTCATCCAAGAAAGACTGTTCAGCACCTGCGACAAAATTGGAACGGGGCGCGCGCCAGGCACCGGTAGAAATATTAGAATCAACGCTGACATTTTCTGCCAGGTAATGATCCAGTGTGCCAGCCGGGTAGCGGTTGGCGAATACGGGTCCACCGTGAATACCAGCACCCCGTACGTGGAAGGCTACCAGGTTACTATTTTCATCAAGAGCGGCACGGTACTTCATTTTGTAAGCCGGACGGTACGTTCCCTGCGTCATATCGTCTTCGCGGGTGTATACCAGTTTGACAGGAACTTTGGCCTTTTGTGAAATGGCAGCGGCCTCCAGTCCAAAATTTCCGTACAGACGACGGCCAAAACCACCGCCCATCCGGGTCATGTCTACCGTGATCTTATCTTCAGGTAGATTCAAGAGGCTGGATAAACTGGTGCGCATACTCTCAGGCGTCTGAATAGGGCCGATCAGCTCAGCTTTATCGACCGTCACATGCGCGAAGAAGTTCATAGGCTCCAGGGTATTATGCGGGAGAAAAGGCGCTTCGTAGTCTTTCTCAATCACGCGAGCAGCTTCACTGAAAGCCTTTTCCGGATCTCCGTCCTTGCGGGCTGGCTTATCGGCCGGTGTATTGGCAGCAGCCTCCAGGGCTTTGGTGTAGTCTTCGGTACTTTCCAGGGGAGAAGTTGCTTCCCAGTTGACCTTTAACTTTTTCTTGGCTTTCATTACCTGCCAGGTAGAGTCTCCCAGGATAGCTACCAGTTCGGGAAAGGCATTTACGTCTGACCATTGCTTGTCTTGGGGTGCTGTGTTTATCTGAAATACATCTTTGATACCTGACATGGATTTTACTTCAGACGCATCAAAGTCTTTGACTTTCATGCCGAATGCAGGCGGATGGATAATCATCGCTATCAGCATTCCCTCACGTTTGAAGTCCAGACCAAAAAGAGGCTGACCGCTGACGATTTTCTTAGCATCTACGTTTTTAGTGGGCTTACCGATCAACTGAAAATTCTCTGGATCTTTAAGGTCTACTTCTTCGGGGACATCCAGGGTAGCCGCTTTGCTGGCGACATCACCATAACGTAGGCTTTTGCCTGATTTTTTGTGAAGAATTTGACCTTTGTCCGTAGAGAGCTCACTGACAGGAACGCCCCACTCTCGGGCGGCGGCTTCCATTAGCATATGCCTACCCGTAGCTCCCGCCATACGCAGGCCTTTCCATCCTTGGCGGATAGACTGACTTCCTCCCGCAACTTGACGGGTATACTTATCCGTATCTAATGGTGCCTGCTCTACGATCACATCATTCCAGTCTACATCCAGTTCCTCGGCCACGATCATCGGCATTGCCGTTTTGACATTCTGGCCGATTTCAGGATTAGGGGACATGATCGTTACCAGGCCGGAATCACTGATTTTAACGTAGGCGTTGATCTCCAACAGTTCTTCGGGAATCTCATCCATCGGATGGGCCTGTGCTTTGGAGGTGCCTAGCCAGCTAAATCCCAGCAACATACCTCCACCCGCTGCAGAGGATACTTTCAGAAAAGATCTTCTATTGATTCTTGTTTTTACTAAGGTCATGATTTGTGGGTTGAGAGTTTCAATTCATCTTTTCAGAAGCCGTCTTGATCGCAGCTTTGATCCGTAGGTAAGTACCGCAACGGCACAGGTTTCCGTGCATAGTATTTTCTATCTGCTTATCCGAAGGATTGGAGTTTCTGGCAAGCATCGCAGCGGCATTCATAATTTGTCCGGCCTGACAGTAGCCACACTGCGGAACATCATGTTCCAGCCATGCTTCCTGTAAAGGGTGGTCATTTTTTTCAGAAAGGCCCTCAATGGTTGTGATTTCGGCCTCGCCTATGTTTCTGATAGGCAGTGAGCAGGAACGGACGGCATTACCGTTGAGATGTACGGTACAGGCTCCACACTGGGCGATACCACAGCCAAATTTGGTCCCTGTCAGATCCAGATGATCTCTTAGTACCCAGAGAAGGGGCGTATCGGGCTCAACATTAACTTGATGCTGGCGCTGGTTCACCTTGATTGTAAAAACAGCCATAGTTGAATTAAAGGTATAGGTTTTAAATAGTTGAATATACCAATTTTGATAGTTCTAGTCACTTAATTTCTAGGAATTGATAAGGATTGACTGAAAAATTATAATGAAATTGAAAATCATCCAATTATCACTAATTACCATTGATAGGATGCTGATTTATAAATTAGAATCATTAAAAACAAGGGCCTGATTAATTGGCTCAGTCACATGATCAGAATTGACAACAGATGAAACCCAGATGGTAAATACTTGTTTCACAGACGTATTCGCTTAGCCTGCCCCGTCTCCAAAAGTCATCATTTAGATCAAGTCCAGCTTGTCAATACTTATTTATTTTGTTCAGGTTACAGTTACACAAATGCATCAATGGGATCATCACATTTCATTTAAGAAAAACACGCTGTACTTTTGGTGTAAAATTTTTTTGCAAATAAAAACTAACCATGAAAATTGCTTTTTTGGATACTAAGACGGTAGGGGATTTGCCTAATCTTGGCAACTTTGAGGATTTTGGAGAGTTCATCACTTATTCTTCCACCCCCCTTGATCAAGTACCTGCCCGCATTACTGATGTAGATGTTTTGATTACCAATAAAGTAAGTATCAGCCGGGAAGCTATGTTTCAGGCATCCCAATTAAAACTGATCTGTATAGCCGCCACCGGGATGAACAACGTTGACCTAGCAGCTGCACATGAAAAAGGCATTGTCGTGAAAAATGTGGTTGACTATTCTACCCACAGTGTAGCCCAACATAGCTTCAGCCTGGTCTTATCTCTACTTAACAATCCAGCGCTCCATGACCAGTATGTGAGATCAGGGACGTACAGCCGTGATGATATTTTTACCTACCTGGGGGCTCCTTTCTGGCAGCTCAAAGACAAGCGTTTTGGCATCATTGGTTTGGGCAACATCGGCAAAAAAGTAGCAGAGATTGCAGAGGCTTTCGGTTGTGAGATCGTTTACTATTCCAGTTCCGGCAAAAACCGCCACGACCGTTATCTACGGCTGGAACTAGAAGAACTACTAAAAACCTCCCACGTAGTATCGGTACACGCACCTCTTAATGCCAAAACTGAAAATCTCATTACGTACGAGAAAATTCGTTTGATGAATTCTGATGCGGTGCTGGTCAACACGAGCCGGGGCGGTATTATTCACGAAGGCGACCTGGCCAAAGCCTGTGATGAAAAACTCATACGCGGGGCCGGGGTAGACGTATTTAGCCAAGAACCTCTACCAGCAGACCACCCATATCTGAATGTTCAGAAGCCAGAGCGCCTCCTGCTGACGCCCCATATTGCCTGGACCAGTGAGGAAAGCCGGCTATTACTGGTAGACAGGATTTATGAAAATATCAGGACATTTTTAAAGGATTGATATCCGGTCGATGCCGATCGTACA
>CAZZGE010000197.1:0-8665 GCA_964653665.1 uncultured Porifericola sp.
AGGCTTTGCATGAGTGAATCGCCAGAACCTGACATGGGAATGCGAGCCTGCAGCCAGTTGACCTTTTCGGCCAATGGCATAATCTGCACGCCATGGGTCTGTAACTGCGCCATTGACTGCTCATCGGCGGCTTGTACCTCTGATGCCAGTAAGATTTCTACTTCAGTCTTGTTGGCGTTAGGGTCTACCAGGGTGTTGAGTACTTTCTGTACTTCATCATCCACGTTGACCTGCGCTACTTTTTTGTCAAAAGGGGCACCTTCAGCGACCCACCATTTTAGCAAATCCACCTGCTCGTCGGTAAGCTGACTTTTTCCATCGGGCGGCATGTGATACTCGTCTTCTTCGGGCAATAGGATGCGCTTGATCATGTGGCTTTCATCCACATTACCGGCGATAAAAATGGGGCCGTCCTCTCCGCCTTCCTGCAGTGCAGCAACCGTGTGCATCATCAATTCTCCCTTTTTCTTATCGGGATTATGGCAGGACACACAGCGAGCATCAAGGATGGGGTGAATAATGTCCTGGTATACCATTGCCTCCGGCAGGTTGGTAATTTTAGTTTCTTCTTTAGTCTCGCGGGGTTCCATTCCGGCCAGCGTACGTAGTGGGTTTGGCATGTACTGGGTCAGGTAGTCAGAACCGTGGGTCAGTGAGCCTCCGTAATGTCCAGCAGCCATCAGTACCACGATCATTACCGACATGGTAGAAACATAAGCCTTATCCATAGCGGGGGTCTTTTGCTTCTGAACCATCTGATGCAATACCAGTGAAACTATGGCTGCTACTGCCGCGCCAATGCCCAGCCACTGGTGAAGTGAGAGTAGGTCTTCGCCATAGCCGCCGCCCTCTGCCAGCATAAGGCCTAGACCGGCAGCCACAACTGCCGAGACAGCGCCCAGAAAGAGGACGAAACCAACGGCAGGTTTATAGACTTCAAATTTTTTGTATCGGGATATGATCTCCATCACAAAAGCGATCAGCAGAAAGCCGATGGGCAGGTGGAGAATGATGGGGTGAAAACGCCCAAAAAAGAGTACCAGATCTGAGGTTGTTTGTTCCATTTGATTTATATGCTATTTAATCTAATGCAAAAATTTCTTTTAGCTTAAGCTTAACTTTTTGCTGGTGGACCGGAGATAGTTCTCCCAATTTTCTTTTGATCAAATTTTTGGGTACAGTTACAAGTCTATGCAACTTTATGACAGAGCTTTAAGCAAGTCCGGTCGCAGAAAAACATTTATCCGTATCAAGAACATGCAAATCACTACCCGTTAGGTTTTGATCTAACTTACTGCTTATAAATGCTATAACCACATGTTGATATCCGCCGATTTCTCCAGTCAGGCAAAGTGCTGGCCTAACTTTTTTACCAGAAAAATCGTCAAACGGAAATGGCACTAGCACTACTGAATGCTTAATCATTCACCAAATGGTTTTCCATCTTCCAACGTGTAGATATCTTCTTCGTCTTTAAGAAAGTCAAAAGCAGGGTTTTTTCCTATATTCTGAAGCCATTGTTCTTCCTCCTCATCTTCTTCACTGAGAATGATGACCCGAACGTCTTTGTTCCTTAAAGATAAGTGGTGATCCAGCGCCAGTTTCCCTTGCTCATCAATCCTACCTTTTACTTCAATAGCTTTCATATTTATTAATGAGTGATATCTGTTAATTTCTCAATATAAGCAATCTAGGCCAGAATATCTTTCACTACTTTTCCATGAACATCCGTTAATCTGAAGTCACGTCCCTGGAAATGATAGGTCAGTTTTTCATGATCCATACCCATCTGGTGCAGAATAGTGGCTTGCAGGTCGTGGACATGCACCCGGTCTTTGACGCCGTAGTAACCGATCTCATCGGTTATGCCGTAGCTAATGCCACCTTTTACACCACCGCCAGCCATCCACATACTGAAAGCTTCGGTGTGGTGATCACGACCCATAAACGGCATGGTAAGGCCGTTACGGTTTTCCTGCATCGGCGTGCGGCCAAATTCACCTCCCCATACAATCAGGGTTTCGTCAAGCAGGCCCCGCTGCTTTAAGTCTTTGATCAGGGCGGCTACCGGCTGGTCTATCTGCTTACACTTATCCTGAAACCCATAGTCAATAGCAGTACTTTTACCTGTGCCGTGGGTATCCCAGCCCCAGTCGTATAACTGAATAAAGCGGACGCCTCGTTCACTCAGCCTCCGGGCTAGCAGACAATTGTTGGCAAAAGAGGCTTTACCCGGCTCAGTGCCGTACATCTTATGGATGTATTCCGGCTCTTTTGAAATGTCCATGATTTCCGGCACTGATATCTGCATGCGGAAGGCCATTTCGTACTGCGAAATTCGGGTTAGTGTTTCCGGGTCGCCCATTTCTTGGTATTCTTCCTCATTGATGCGGTTGATAGCATCCAGAGATTTACGGCGTAGATCGCGGTTCATTCCCTCGGGATTCGAGACATAAAGTACCGGGTCGCCTTCGGAGCGGCACTGCACACCCTGGTAAACGGTGGGCAAGAAGCCACTGCCCCATACACTTTTACCAGCACTGGGTACGCTGCCACCCGACACTAGTACCATAAAGCCCGGCAGGTTATCATTTTCTGAACCCAGGCCATAAGTTACCCAGGAGCCTATACTAGGACGGCCGAGACGTGACCCTCCTGTTTGTACCAGCAACTGTGCTGGTGCATGGTTAAATTCGTCGGTGTGCAAAGTCTTGATGATAGCCGCATTGTCTACTACTTCGTGGAAGTGGGGTAGAAGGTCAGATACCATCACGCCAGACTCTCCCCGAGGTGCAAAGTTTGCCTGAGGTCCCAGCATTTTGGGCACTCCCTGGATGAAGGCAAAGCGTTTTCCCTCCAGCAGTGAATCCGGACAGTCCAGGCCGTGCAGTTTGGCCAGTTCGGGCTTATAGTCAAACAGCTCCAGCTGGGAAGGAGCCCCGGCCATATGCAAATAAATCACCCGCTTAGCTTGGGGAGCAAAGTGAGGAGCACCGGGAGCCAGCGGATTTCGGTTGATAGGCGCCATAGCTGCCCCTTGCTGGCCGGAACCGGCAAAAGGGTTACAACCCATGAGAGAACCGAGGGCGATACCACCCAGTCCTGAAGAACACTGCTTCAAAAAGTGTCGGCGAGTTTTATATTCTGCGTCTCTATGTCGGGCTTCCTCAAATAATTTCATGGTTGTTATGATTCAAATGCTTTTGTCATGTGTCTGGCTGGAAGCCCTCCATATATTTGTCACCAGCGAGACGCTAGCGACTGAATTTCTGAATTTTTAATCTTCAATTTTTCAATCTGCAATCAACCTTTCGTCACAAACTCATCCAGATTCATCATGGCATTGGCAACGACGGTTAAAGCAGCTAATTGCTGGTTATCTTCTCCCTCACCGACCATTTTGATCATTTCTTCAGGATTATTCTGGTAGTAGTCCATAGATTCCTGGTAAAGCTGCACCAGTGCTTGTTGCTTTTTAGAACTTACTTCTTTGGCCATCGCCATTCGGTAGCCACTGGCAATCTGCTTTTCCAGGCTTTCGCCTCCTTCCTCTAGCATGCGTTTGGCAAGTGATTTAGCCGCTTCCATGAAGACCGGATCATTGAGCGTAACTAACGCTTGCAGAGGCGTATTGGTTCTTATTCTACGGGTAACACATAACTCTCGACTCGGGCTGTCAAAGGCGATCATAGAAGGATAAGGGCTGGTACGACGCCAGTAGGTGTACAACCCACGACGGTAGCGGTCTTCTTCCTCACTGGTTTCCCATTTCATGCCGCTGTAAACTACTTGCCAGATGCCTTCCGGCTGGGGAGGCATTACACTCGGGCCATACATTTTATCGCTCAGCAGTCCACTGACGGCCAGTGCCTGGTCGCGTATCTGCTCGGCAGAGAGGCGCACCCGAGGCCCTCGGGCCATCCACTGGTTAGTGGGGTCGACTTCCTGAAGCTTAGGATGTACTTTAGATGCCTGCTGGTAAGTAGCTGACATGGCTATTTCTTTGAGCAGCCTTTTGATACTCCAGTCGTGTTCATGCATAAACTGCAGTGCCAGCCAATCCAGCAGTTCGGGGTGGGTAGGCTCGGCACCCTGTGTACCAAAATCCTCGACTGTCTCAACGATGCCTTTTCCGAATATCTGTGCCCAGAAGCGGTTGACCGTCACTCGCGCAGTAAGCGGGTTTTCCGGACTTACCAACCACCGTGCCATGCCCAGGCGGTTTTTAGGCGCACCTTCTGGCAAGGCTGGCCAGGCCTGTGGCACATCCGGTTGTACCTCTTCACCATCCACCATCCAGTTTCCCCGGACGAACACATGGGTCTTCCGTCGGTAGTCCTGAGGGCGCTCCAGCATGACAGGGGTTTTCTCCACTTCATCCACATTCAGGAGCCTGATAAAATCCTGCTTTACTTCAGTGTACTGGGGTTCATCCTTACCGGGGAGCGTTTCATGAAATAGCAACCACTCTATGGTACAGAGCCGACCCTGATTGCCAGGTTCTTTGAAAACCATGTAAATATCATGCGTACCGTTGGTAGGATTGAGAGGTACTGTAATACTATGAAAGCCCCAGCCTTCCTTGGGCGTGGCCTGAATCTTCCAGGTGGTAAGCAGTTCCCCCTGAGTACTACCTTTCCTGAATTCTACTATTCCTTTTCCCGAGGCTTTTTTGGCGCGATAGCTGACGATAATCTCGTCTTTACCATCTAGCGTGAAGTTAGGAATCATCGCATAGCCCCCGTGGTCTACTTGTAGGTACTTACCGTCTCCCAAGGCCCCGTCGGTTATTTCCTCGTAATTTTTAGGATGCACTTTGGGCTCGGTAAACCTGACCATCTTCACCAACTCACGGCCGCGCTCCAGTTTTTCATCATTAGACTCAGTATGCTGTATTACCCAGCTCTTGAGTTCTTCCAGTTTTTGCCGGTCCTCTTCGTGTTTAAATTCTTTCAGGTTAGGAGACTCGCTAGGCACGTCGGCATCGGAAGTATTATTAAGGAAAGCATAAAACTCGTAATACTCTTCGTGTCGGATAGGGTCGTAGGGATGACTATGGCACTGTACACAGGCCATGGTGGTTGCCTGCCAAACGTCCCAGGTGGTATTGACACGGTCAACGACGGCTGCGACACGAAATTCTTCATCATCTGTACCGCCTTCGTCATTATTCATGGTGTTACGATGGAAAGCCGTAGCAATCATCTGCTGATCTGTAGGTTCGGGCAAGAGGTCGCCGGCCAGTTGCTCAATGGTAAATTGGTCAAAGGGCATATCCTCATTGAAAGCGTTGATCAGCCAGTCGCGGTACTTCCAGATGTTACGAGGACCATCTTTTTCATAACCTTTAGAATCAGCATAACGGGACAGGTCCATCCACAGGGACGTCCAGCGCTCTCCGTAGCGAGGAGAAGCCAGCAGCCGATCCACTACTTTCTCATAGGCCTGCGCACTGGAATCTTCCAGAAAGGCTTGTAACTCATCTGGCGTAGGGGGAAGACCAGTAAGATCCTGCGTGACACGTCGGAGCAGGGTAGCCTTGTCGGCGCTGGGGGAAGGCGTGAGTTCTTTTTGCTGTAGTTTCCTCAGTACAAAACGATCAATATCGTTGGCGACCCAATCAGAACTAACTTCCGGTGGGTCTACAGGATCGGGTTTAACGAAGGCCCAATGATCTTCCCAGTAGGCCCCTTGTTCAATCCAGCGGGTCAGTACGTCTACCTCTTCTTTGGAGAGCGACTCTCCTTCAGGAGGCATACGTACCTCAGGATCGCTGTGGGTAATGCGGTGGAGCATTTCGCTAGCTTCTACGTCCCCGGGTACGATAGCCCTTTTTCCTGACTCATTAGGGCTAAGAGCATCGGATCGGAAAAGCAGGCTGAATTCTCCGGAGCGCTTGACGCCGCCATGACAGGTGATACATTTCTTGTTCAGAATAGGTCGTACCTCTGCGTTGAAGTCAATCTTTTCTTCATAATATAGCATACCTTCTTCCCACAGGAGGAAGGCAGACAATAATAACAAGATAACAGATGCCATAAGTAGGGATTTTTGCTTTCCCTTGGTATCAAAGAAACCGGTCATACACCAGGATTTTTAAGGTGCTGATTCTTGAAAACTAAAAATCTGCACTATGAATGCTTACTAAAGTAAGTAAATTTTGCCTTTTTATAAAAAGTATCGTCGTATCAGTAGATTTTTTTGTCAGTCGTGCCGAGCAAGGGGAATAATACTGCAATGATGTACTTTTTTCCTTTACCCGGAGCGTGTCTAAAAATTATTTTTTGGCAATTTTTTAGCCATTAGTTACTACTTCTCGTGCCTACTGCACTTTAAAAGCTATCTGTGTTACTCTATATTTTGTTCGTACTCGGCTTTGTACTCCTGATCAAGGGAGCCGGATGGCTGGTAGAATGTGCTTCTTCTATCGCCAAGAAGTATCGTGTACCCGATATTATCATTGGCTTTACCATGATATCTTGATGATTGTATTTACCAGTGCGCTACTAATTCTTTCCATTAGTCTGGAGAAAAATCGCTCGGTAGGCAGAGTCAGTGGTATAATCTTCCTGCTGTGCTACATTGCTTACATCGTATTCTTGCTGTAGCGGGGATAAGCTGATTTAATTTTGTGCCTGCCCTGCTATCTGTATTTATTTCCAAATTCTCTTGATAATTGGTACCAATAATCTCTAAGTTTGACGAAGTAATTTTCAACCAAACTTACTATCAACGATGAATATTGATCTCAAAGGGAAAAGAGCGATCGTTTGTGGCAGTACGCAGGGCATCGGTAAAGCCGTCGCTGAAGAGTTAGCCAGCCTAGGCGCTGCGGTAACCCTGGTAGCTCGCAATGAGGATAAGCTCAAAGAGGTACAGAAGTCTCTCTCTACCCAGGTGGGGCAAGACCATCATTATGTGGTAGCTGACTTTGCCCAACCCGAGTACCTGAAGTCGGCCATACACTCATACCTGGAGAAAGTCAGTGAAGTACATATTTTGCTCAACAATACCGGTGGCCCTCCTGCCGGAACGGTCTACCAGGCTAACCCTGAGGAGTTTCGTAAGGCTTTTGAAATGCACATTGTCGGTAACCAACTGCTGGTACAGGCGGTGTTGCCCAAGATGCAGGCCGCTGGATACGGACGAATTATCAATATCATTTCTACCTCAGTAAAAGAGCCTATTCCAGGCTTGGGTGTTTCCAACACGACGAGGGGTGCGGTAGCCAGCTGGGCCAAAACACTTTCTACTGAGCTTGGTCCAATGGGCATTACAGTGAACAATGTGTTGCCCGGCTCCACCAATACAGATCGCATCTGGGCACTGGTGAGCAAGCGGGCTGAAACCCAGGGCAAAAGTGAGGAGGAAGTAGAAAAAGAAATGAAGATGCAAATACCCCTGCGCCGTTTTGCCGAACCCGCAGAAACGGCAGCTGCCGTGGCTTTTCTGGCTTCTCCGTCTGCAGCATTTATTACTGGCGTTAGCCTGCCGGTGGATGGTGGTAAGATAGGCTGTCTCTAGCGCATTGAATCCCAGCTCCTCTGTTTTTGGCAAAACCTATTGGTCTGCCAGTGGCTTTTCTAAGCCAGTAGTTCTTTTGCTTATTCTACTCTGGCTGACGATCAACTTACTCCTGCTGGGATATTTGGGTATCCGTACCGGCTCCGACACAGAGGTTTACGAAGCGATGGCTTATGCGCTACTGGATGGTGATCTGCCGGAGGGTAGATTGCTGTGGTACATTAGCTACATTGCCCTGTTGGCAGCAATCTTTAAGCTAGGCGGCAATTTTGCATGGGTAGTCGGCATACAAATATTACTTTCCGGGGTAGCTGCTATCTTCCTTGCACAGGCAATTAAGAAAATGAGCGGTGATACTCGTATTTCACTGGTAGCAGTATTCATGTACCTGGCTTGGGTTAAGATTCATCAATGGAATATTTTTATCTATACAGAATCACTTTTTACCAGCCTGGCGGTGATCTCCTTTGCGGCCTTTGTGCTGTCTCGCAGACCCTGGCAACATGTGCTTAGCGCACTGTTGGTTGCACTTACTTTTTTTGCGCGTCCAACTGGATTTAGCTTTCTGGCCGGATGGCTTGTATATGGTCTGGTAGCTGTACCGATGGCCCAAAAATGGAAGTGGGCTACCGTCATGATCGCTGTGGGTGGGGCATTGCTTCTTCTTAATCTTATGCTTAAGGATTTTGTATTAGTAGAAAGTTATGCTAAGGGAGAAATCATTTACCCTGCGATAAACCTGGGACTGCAACCACCGGCTCATATCCAAGTACCAGGCGATGAATACGGCCCGCTGGTACGCCTGGGTCTATTTGTCTGGCATCAACCTGGCTATTTCATCAAAATCAGCCTGATCAAGTTACTGCTGTTTTTTGCTAACGCAAAGCCTTACTTTTCACTGCTACATAATGCCTTAATCGTACTGCTTTTATATCCTCTATATTTTTTTGCTGTCATAGGCTACCGGCACTTCCCGTCAAGTCAGCTAAAATATTTCATACTAGGATTCATCGGAAGCCAGGCGGCCACGGTTATGTTAACTACCAACGACTGGGATGGGCGTTTCCTGGTGCTGGCCCTACCCTTCATTTTTATGATGTCGGCGGTGGGAATCGTATATATTTTTACTAAAAAAGCCTCT
>CAZZGE010000198.1:0-8662 GCA_964653665.1 uncultured Porifericola sp.
CCCCCATCTTTTGCTGCGGGGAGCCGCTGGAAATTCGCGAAAAAGAAGCGCAAAATGCGTATGTACAGAAGCAGGTGCAGGAATGCCTTTTTCACCTTTCTGATGATGATATTCAAAAAGTGGTGATTGCTTACGAGCCCATCTGGGCCATCGGTACCGGCAGAACAGCTAGTGCCGAGCAGGCGCAGGAGATGCACACCGTCATCCGTGAGCAACTGGCCAGTCAATACAGTCAGGAAACCGCTGAAAGCATTTCTATCCTGTACGGCGGAAGCGTAAAACCCGGTAATGCCCATGAAATTTTTGCCGGTGCCGACGTAGACGGTGGGCTCATCGGGGGAGCATCGTTGAAGTCAAGAGACTTCGTAGATATCGCCAAGTCATTCAGCTGATGCCAAAAAAGCAGTACCTCTCCCTGCAGTTCCGTTGCCTAGAACCGCTTTCTGAGATCCTGATCGCTGAACTGGCCGAAATGGACTATGACTCCTTTTGGGAGCAGGAGGATGGTTTTGAAGCGTACATTGAAGCGTCAGCTTTTAGCAAAGATGATTTACAGGAGGTGATAGGTCGCTACGCTGCACTGGGGGAGATCAGCTACCACAGCATCCAGGTAGAGGAAAAAAACTGGAATGTAGAATGGGAGAGTAATTTTGAGCCTATTACGGTGGAAGACCAGTGTCTGGTAAGAGCTGATTTTCACCAAATAGCCCAAGACTACCCCTACGAAATTGTCATTAATCCCAAAATGTCATTTGGCACCGGACATCATGCAACCACCTACCTGATGCTAAGCTGGCAGTTGGAACTGAACCAGCAGGGTAAAAAGGTGATGGATGCAGGCTGTGGTACCGGTATTCTGGCCATCATGGCACGACTTCGGGGAGCTAATGGAATCGTTGCTTTTGACAATAACGAATGGGCAGTAGAGAACAGCCGGGAGAATTTTGAGCTGAACCAGTGCCCGGACATTCGTATGTTTCTGGGTACTGTCACCGACCTTCCGGAAGATAATCAGTATGATATTATTCTAGCCAATATCAACCGTAATGTCTTACTGGAAGAATTACCCTACTACGCGACTCGCCTGCAAGAAGATGGCGTGCTACTCCTCAGTGGTTTTTACAACTACGATGCCTCTCTTATAGAAACAAAAGCTGCTGCCAGTGGTCTCATAGTGAGAGGCCGGAAAGAGAAAAGTGACTGGGTGGCACTGCAACTATCTTTTTAGTCATCGTTCCGACAAGCGAGGGCTGTACAAGGTGAATTCATAGCAAACCTTACAGTTGCTGTCCAGAACTGCTTTTTTGCTGGATATATTTTTGTTGCATGCTAATTTTTTTAGCTGAAATGCGTTATGCATGCACAGGTGATGAATAAAAAGCATGATATGAGGATACTTTGTATCATTGGTGTACTATTGTTGACAGCACAGGTTAGTTACGCTCAGTACTACCAGCTCAGCGACAGCGTAGAAGTTTATGGAGACGATGTAAAAACGCTGTTGAGCAAAGCAAACGACAGTACATCCATAAAGATAGGAGAGCAATTTGCCGGTCTATGGCAAATTGATCTGAGCGAAACACAGCAGGACAGTATCATGGCCATTTCTTCGGTCATGCTCTCTCAGAAATATAAACTGAAGCCCTATTTTGTAAAGTTTTATGCCACGATCAATTTTGCGGTAGATTCCGCTGACGTCTCTCGGCAGGAATTGGACAATATGCTGTCCATGCTGCTACAGACCGTCACCCTTTTAGATCGTAAAGAATTTAACAATACCCTCACTACTTTAATTTCCCTCTTCCGCAAAGACGCCATCTACTACGCCAATTATAACCAGCTCTATGTGCGTAATGGTAAGTATTCTTTTGATTTTATAGCCCCCCCTCTAGATGAGCCTATGGTCATACTGGAAGAAGAGCTACCAGCGGAGGAAGACCAAAGTGAAGACGACTGGGGAGATAGTGATGATGGAGGCTGGGGCAGTGATGACGACGACTGGGGAGACGGCGCCTGGGGTGACCCTGAAACCAGCGATGACTGGGAAACGGTAGAAAAAGACAGCGAATGGAGTGATAACTGGGGTTGGGAGGAAGAAGAAACTTCTGCTACCAGCGAAGCAGCGGCTCCCGTAACTGAAAGTCTGGAGGTAGAAGAATACATTGTAGAAGAAACCGTACAGCCTGAGCTGATAGGTCCGATATTACACCTGGAAAATATGGACCTGACACTGACCACTACCTTCGACTCAGCGAATCTTACAAATACTACAGCTGATCTGGTGTTACACAATCACTTACTGGTAGGAGAAGGGGGTAAGTTTGACTGGGTGAATACTGGCCTCAGCGCTGACTCGGTGTTCTACGCCATGGAGAAATATAATTTTGACATCCGTGTGCCCAGGCTCAGTGCTGAAAATGGTACCATGACGTATCTGGGAAAAATCAAGGAGCCGGTGAAAGGGGCCTTTCAGTTTGCCAGCCAAAAGCATTTTGGTACAGAGTCGGCCCGGTATCCGCGCTTTATGTCTTACAACGACAATATCGAGGTAAGTATTTACAAGAAAGGTGCTGTTAACCCGCATCAGGTCTACTATACCGGCGGTTTTTCTGTACATGGCAGTGAAATCAACAGTAAATCTCTGATGGATGGAGAAGCCGCACTGGAAATCCATGGGGACGGTATGAAGAAAGTCAGTGCTGTCTCTTCCCGCTTTGTGATAGGTGACTCACTGATCACCAGCCCTTCGTCGTCAGTAACGATCTACCAGCGCCAGGATTCTATTTACCACCCGGCCATAGAGTTTAAATACATACTTGATTCATCACAGCTCGTCATCCTGTCAGCGGACGGGCTTTACCGACAGACACCCTTTGTTTCTACCCACCTGGAAATGGATATCAAAGCAGATATTATCCGCTGGGACCTGCGTACCGATAGTTTGAACGTTTCTACCCTTACCGCTCGCGACAAAGTACCTGTGGTTTTTGAATCTCATGAGTATTATGACGAGGAGAGGTTTAACAGCCTGAGTCAAATGTATGGTTTTCACCCGCTGATCATGGCGGTGAGCTATGGCCGAAAGAACAATACGCTATCCTTCTATGCTTATGATCTGGCCAGAGATACACGGCAGAACGAAGAAACCGTAAAAGCTGCCATGCTGGACCTTATGACACAGGGGTTTATTGACTATGAGCCGCGGTCCGGTCTGGTAACCCTGAAGAAGAAGGGAATCCACTACACACTTGCCAAAAGCAGACGGATAGACTACGATAACCTAATCATGGCTTCCTACGAAGAAAGTGAGCCCAATGCCACAATCAAACTAGGTAGCAAAGAGCTCACCATGCGAGGCATCCAAAGGTTTGAAATTAGTGAAGAACTAGGCGTATCCATTGAGCCGCTCAATGATGAAGTAACCATGCTGGGAGACCGTAACTTTCGGTTCAACGGGAAGCTCAACTCAGGTAATTTTGAGTTTGTGGGAGAGGGCTTTACTTTCAACTACGACAGCTTTAAGATTGACATGCCCAAAATTGATTCCATCAGCTTCTATCTGCCTGACGAAGAAGGGAATCGTAAAAAGGTTGACAACAGCCTCCAGAACGCTACAAATGATGAGACTTTTGTAGATAAGATGGACGATGGCTTCAAGCAGACCTCGGGTACGCTCTACATCAACAATCCTGAGAATAAGTCAGCCAGTAAAATAGTCCCGGACTATCCGAAGTTTGATGCAGAAAATGGTGCCATTGTATATTTTGATAAACCTTCGGTATTGGATGGTGCTTACGACAAATCCATGTACTTCGTCATTCCGCCCTTTTCCATTGACAGTCTGAGTGATGCCGACCCCTCTACCATTGGCTTTGACGGAACCTTCTATAGTGACATCCTACCCCCTATTGAAGAAACCCTCAACGTGATGCCTGACAACTCCATGGGTTTTGAGCATAAAGTGTCTTCTGAAGGTTACCAGTTGTACAGCGGCTCAGGTATTTACAAGAACGAACTTCGTCTGGATGGAAATGGTCTCAGAGGTACCGGAACCGTTGATTTCCTAACATCAACCATGGAGTCTGAGGATTTCGTCTTCTACATGGATTCAGTTACTACTCAGGGAACCGTAGCTGAAATTAGAGAAGGCGTGATTGGTAACACCAGCTTCCCTGAAGCATACGTAGAGAACTATTCCATGAAATGGCTCCCCGGTGTGGATAGCATGTACATTAGCAACAACGCTGAACCGTTTGAATTTTATAGCCAGACAGCCTCCATGGACGGCTCCGCTATTCTTACCGAAAGGGGCGGCTTGCTGGGAAGTGGTACGCTCTTTACCCGTGGTTCAGAAGCGAGCTCAGAAAAAATGCAGTTTGAGCAGACCCGGTTTAGTGCTCGTAATGCAAACTTTGAGATTAAATCCAATAACCCGGAAAAGCCAGCGCTACAGGGCGAAGATGTATTCCTGGACTTCAACTTGGAACAAAATATCGCCAACATCAGTCCTGAAAAGGAAGGGGTAGCAGCGATAGATTTTCCTTACGCTCAGCTTAAAACCTCCATTACCAATGCTGTCTGGAACCTGGAGGATGAGACAGTGCGTATGAGTAAGCCCGACGATATAGATATTGAGAATTCTTATTTCTATGCTACGCGGAAAGAACTTGACTCACTGTGGTTCAATGCCGAAGAGGCTGTTTACCGCATACAACTACAGGAGATGGATATCTTTGGCGTACCTTTTATCACCACGGCGGATGCTAAAGTGATTCCTGAAAATAACCAGCTGCAGGTTTTGGAGAACGCCCGATTTGAAACTTTCCAAAATGCTGTGCTGGTAGTTGATACGCTCAACGAGTACCACCGCCTGACCGACGGTACTATTGATGTTCTCTCCCGGAATGAGTTTACCGGAAAAGCGTTCTACGAATTGATCACTGCCAGAGACACCTTTAATATTGAAATGACCAATTTCCGAAAAGACACGATTCAGGAGCGTCGTCAGACATTTTATCATACAATTGCTGACGGTCGCGTAGCAAATGATAAAAATATTGTGATTTCTCCGGGTATGCTTTTCCGGGGTGAGGTACGTATGCATGCTGCCAAAGAAGCGCTGGAACTGGATGGAGAGGTGAAACTAGATTTTCAGACTCGTCCTGATTACAATACCTGGATTACCTATGCCAGTGATGCCGGGCAAAAAGAGTTGGTCTTTGACTTTAACGAAGCACTAACCAGCCGGGGTGAACCTCTCACCGCAGGTTTACACATGAGTGGCCAAGATAATAGTTTGTACAGTACTTTCGTCATGGATCGTCGGTCTCCTGATGATTTTGATGTGTTCAAACCCAAGGGACTGCTGTACTATGATGAGGAAGAAAAAGAATACGTAATCCGGTCGCCCCGAAAAGATGAGCGAGGGGCCCTGGCCGGCGAAGTGTACCGCTACAACGAAAGCGAGCAGACGCTGATTTTTGAAGGTCCCATGGATTTCATGCCCTACAAAAGCGAATCTTTCGCCCTCAGCACAGCTGTCATTGGCGAAGGAAATCTGGAAACCAATGAATACACCATGGATGCCATGATGCTGATGGACATAGATCTACCCGGACAGGCAGTAGATATTATGGGTGCTGACCTGAACGAATCTCTTAACAAAACAGGTGCGCCTTCCGCAACTAGTGACCGTACCACGCTACTTTACAAACTGGCCGAATTCATCGGAGATGAAGCAGCCCGCGACTGGAATCAGCAGTCTATCAGTAACTATACGCCCCTGGTCACCATGTCGGGGCTGCTGGAGCAAACCCTGGTGCTGGCAGATGTGGATCTGGCATGGTCAGCTGAACATAAAGCCTGGTACAGTACATCTCCTATCGGTTTATCCAATGTTAGGGAACAGGACGTGAATGGTAGCATGACCGGCTTCCTGGAAATCAAGCCACTGGAAATGGGTGAGGTCATGGTCAACTTATTCATGCAGGCTGCTCCCGACTCCTGGTATTTCTTCAGCTTCCAGAACAACCGACTGGCCGTGTGGGCTTACAGCGAAGAATTCTGCGATGTAGTAGGTAGTAAGTCTAAAATTGGTAAAGTGGACAGTGGAGAATATGCCTACTTCCTAAGCGATATTGCCGAAACCATGAAGTTTATCAATCGCTTCCGCAAGGATTACCTGGGTATAGAGGAGCAGTACAATTTCAATACCACTGCACCCATATTGGCCGGGGATGATACCACGGAAGAAGAGGAAGAAGCCGACCGCGACGGTTTTTAACCATAGCCATTTGCTTACCACCCATGCAGGGCTGATCGGGCACGGTCAGCCTTTTTCTTTGCGTACCAGCCGTTTCTACCTAAATTAGCTGGCAAACGAATTTCCCTCATGCACACCGTTTGGATTATCCTGGCTATTGTTGTTGCCTACGTACTGGGTTCCACTCCCACTGCGGTATGGTACGGACTGCGGGTCCATAAGATTGATGTTCGTCAACACGGTAGCGGAAATGCCGGGGCTACCAATACCTTTCGGGTATTAGGTAAGACGGCTGGTTCCATTGTCATGCTGGTAGATATTCTCAAAGGCCTGACTGCTACCATGCTGGCGTTTGCGCTGATAGAAGCAGGCGCCATAACTAGTGGACAGCTGATAGAATATAAGCTGCTACTAGGTGTAGTAGCCGTAGTGGGGCACGTTTTTCCTTTTTATACCCGCTTCAAGGGGGGTAAAGGAGTGGCAACCCTGCTGGGCATGGTGATCTCCATAGAGCCGCTGGTGGCTTTGAGTTGCATCATCATTTTCCTGATCGTACTCACACTGTCTAAATACGTATCTTTGAGTTCGCTGCTGGCTACGTTGTCTTTTCCTACGCTGCTGTTGATACCTCCTTTCAAGACGGATGAACCGATCCTGATCATTTTTGGTTTTCTAATGTTTGTTGTACTGGCCATTACCCATAAGAAAAACATCCGGCGCATTATTAACGGAGATGAAAACCGCACTTACCTCTGGGCTAAGAAAGACTAAGCTGCTCCCTTCATATCATATCAGAACGGATAATTTTTACCTTTATAATTCATTTTATAATCCCAATCTCGAAAAATTATGGTCAAAGAATACATTGAAAAAAACCAGGAGCGCTTCCTGGAAGAGCTTTTTGAGCTGCTACGTATCCCCTCTGTAAGTACTGATAAAAAATTTAAGGATGATGTACTTCGGGCCGCTGACTATTTGAAAGAAAAGCTGGAAAGTCTGAATATTGACAAAGTAGAGGTCTGCCAGACACCCGGTTACCCAATCCTGTACGCTGAAAAAATGGTGGACGAAAAGCTGCCTACTGTTTTGGTGTATGGCCACTACGATGTACAACCGGCCGACCCTTACGAACTCTGGGAGACCCCTCCTTTTGAGCCCAAGGTGAGAAATGGCAAAATCTACGCCCGGGGCGCCTGCGACGATAAGGGGCAGATGTACATGCACATCAAAGCGCTGGAAGTCATGCAGCAGGCTGGCCAACTGCCCTGTAATGTCAAGTTGATGCTGGAAGGCGAAGAAGAGGTGGGTTCTGAGCACCTGGCTGATTTCGTGAAAGACAATAAGGAAAAACTCAGTGCTGATGTCATTCTTATCTCTGATACCGATATTATTGACAATGATAATCCATCCATCACGGTAGGGCTGAGAGGCCTTAGCTACATGCAGGTGGAAGTGACCGGGCCTAACCGTGACCTGCACTCCGGTATGTACGGCGGTACAGTAGCCAACCCGATCAACGTACTTTGTGAGATGATTGCCTCGCTCAAAGACGAACATGGCCACATCACCATTCCCGGGTTTTACGACAAAGTCAATGAACTGAGCCAGGATGAAAGAGCAGAGTTAGCCAAAGTCCCTCACGATGACGAAAAGTACAAAAAAGAGCTGGGGATAGACGAACTGCAGGGTGAAGAGGGGTATTCTACACCGGAAAGAATCGGTATTCGCCCGACGCTGGACGTCAATGGTATCTGGGGTGGTTATACGGCTGAGGGTGCCAAAACAGTGCTGCCTTCCAAAGCCTATGCTAAAATTTCTATGCGTCTGGTGCCTAACCAGAATCATAAAGAAATTGACGAACTGTTTACCAAACATTTTGAGTCTATTGCCCCTAAGTCAGTGAAGGTGAAAATTTCTTCACATCACGGCGGACAGCCGGCGGTCATTCCTACCGACTCGGTAGAGATTGAAGCTGCCAAGAAAGCTTTTGCCGAAGCCTGGGGTAAGCAACCTGTACTTACCCGAGAGGGCGGTAGCATTCCCATCGTGGAGCTTTTTCAACGCGAACTGAAAATAGACTCTGTGCTGATGGGCTTTGGCCTGGGTGAAGATGCTATCCACTCTCCTAACGAGAGCTACGGTATCTTCAATTACCTAAAGGGCATAGAAACCATTACACTCTTTTACCAGCATTATGCTGCGATGAAGGCATAAGGTGGATAAAATAATCAGGCGCACTTGTAGTGCGCCTGAATTTCTATCTTATTTTTATCACGATTCTTCTGCAAGGCAAAAAATTTCCAAGTAAATCAAAAATCACAATTGCAGCGAAAAGCTCACCTGAAGGCAGCCTATTTTAGGCAATGACAACCTTTAACCTTCAACTTACAACTTTTAACC
>CAZZGE010000199.1:0-8622 GCA_964653665.1 uncultured Porifericola sp.
ACGAAAAGTACCTGTATCGCTTCGGAGCCTTTATCATCATTGTAGCCTCACTGACGCCCCTTCCTTTTTCAGGCATCAGTATGTTGATCGGAAGTGTAGAATTTCCTTTTCAAAAATACGTACTGTTCGCGTTGACCCGTTTTATCAGGTTTGCTGCTTATTCATACGTGGTCTGGGAAGCAAACATGCTTTAGTTCAAACCATCAGCCCTTCAGATTAGTTGATCCTCCGTAGTTTTATAGTTTTAATAAGATAATTTGGTAAATATGGGTTTTAGGCTACATTTATTTGGATGGGATACACACGATCTTATTAATGACTCAAAAGCTCTGTATGACTGCACAATTTTACGAATTAAGCGTAGGCAAAGAATATTTTATTACTATATTTATTAGATTACATAAGAATTCTACATTGGAGAACTATGAGAGCTACCTTTACGATTGCTATTCTTTCATTGCTTTTTTTGGCCAGTTGTCTGGGCTACAAAGAGTTTCCTGTTGAGTCAGATTACAGCTACGAAGGGGATTTCCGGCGTTATAAGTCATTCAATTTTCTAGATACCCGCAGCTCAGGTGCTGACTCGAGTATCCAAAATCAGATTATTGAAGATGCGATACGGGCCCGTATGGAATTACAAGGGTATGATTTTAATATAACTGACCCACGTCTGTTGGTTTCTTACAAAAT
Organism: uncultured Porifericola sp.; assembly: GCA_964653665.1. GTDB lineage: Bacteria > Bacteroidota > Bacteroidia > Cytophagales > Cyclobacteriaceae > Catalinimonas. The sequence goes on from CAZZGE010000199.1 coordinate 691, forward strand.
TTTTTACGACAGTCTGTTCTTTACAGGTTATGATCAGCCAGATCTGGAAATGTTCATTGAGTACGAAGAGTCTATTGACCAAGAAATGAATCCTATTAAATATAACCTGCGTCAAGGAACGCTGCTGGTACTGATCTATGATCGTGAAAGAAAGAAATCAATCTGGCAGGGGTATGCCTCAGGTGTATTTGGTAACCAATACTTTAATGATAAACGCTACCTTCAGGGAGCAGTGAGGTCAATCTTTGACCAGTACAAAGTATTTGCTGAAGGATTTGTCGTAGAGAAGAAAAAGCTTCGGTAAGGGACTAAGTTCATTGCTTGTCTACTAGATTAAGGCTTGACTAACTGAAGCACCCTGTCAGGATAATCTGAAATGATGCCGTCTACTTTCAAATTAATCATTTCTTGAATGTCTTTGGTTTCATTAACTGTCCAGGGTATGATTTTCATGCCCTGTTCCTTTGTATAACTTACCGTTTTGGTATTTACTAGTCTATAGTACGGACTGTAGGTCTGCGGTGTGAATCCCAGGGTTTGCAGATTTTGCTGAGGATCTTCCTTATTGCCAACCAGTAACGCCAGCTTTAATTCAGGATATTGTCTATGAGCATATTGAAGTGTGCGCACATCAAAAGACTGAACAGTCGTACGCTCCGATATCCCGGCTTTCTTGATCACTTCTACTAACAGATCTACAAATTCTGAAGGCTTGGGATGAAATATGTTGTCACCTTCGGGGGCAGATTTAGTCTCGATGTTGTATTGAATACTGGGTAATGCATTCGTCTCTACATAGTCTTCAACTTCTTTGATAACATCTCGCAAAAGAGGCTTCCTAACCTGCATTTTTTGTTGCTTAGGGAAGCTGGGATGCTTCAGCGAGCCACAATCGCACTGACTGATCTCAGCGTAGGTCATCTCATAAAGGTTGTAGCTCTTTTCTCGGTCTTCAGTAATTGTTTCACCTTCCGGCCCTGTACAAATGACATGGGAAAGAAATGGCTCATGTGAAACTACTACCTGACCGTCTTTGGAAATTACGGCATCCATTTCCAGCGTGGTAACGCCTAAGTCAACAGCTTCTATAAATGCCGGAATAGTATTCTCCGGCAATAAACCTCTACAGCCTCGGTGCCCCTGTATATCTATCATAGGTTGTGCATGTAGCGTACTGAAAAAAAATATGCCGCAAATCGCGGCGTAGATATGAATTTGATGGTATTTCATCGGCTATCTGATTTCAAAATTTGTAGTACCAATCACATAGTCATTTGCGTAGATTTCTACAGTATGTCGCCCCTCAGCATAATCGCTTCCCTTTTCGTACATAAAAGTTAGTTCCTGTTCAGTATTGTCAAAAAGTAATTCCTGCTTTTGGGTGTAAAATATTTCTTTGCCATCTTTCATAAAAGTACCCGAACCGCGGGCTACATCAAAGATGACATTACCCTTAGGATCAACAATCCTTACCATGATATCTTTCACTTCCAGGGGAGCCACATCGTTTTTAGCGAGGTTAAAAGACAGTTGTAACTGCTGAATCTGGTTGTTGCGGTAGCGATCTCTCTCTCGGGCGTTGCCTCGGCTGTTTAATCCCATCAACATGATATTTTCTGCTTCCAGGCGTGAGGCGACTTCTACCTTATCGTTGAGTTGTTCATTATTATCCTGCACTTTATTCAGCGTTTTGGTCAGTACACGCTGGTCTTCTTTTAGCTCGGTATTCTCAGCGTACAGGGCTTTATTGAGTTCTTTTAATTCAGCAATCTCCTCATCTTTTTTGAGTAACAGTTCCCGGTAACCCTCTACGCGGTTTCTGATCTGGTTATACCGTCGCTGCGCCAAACGCTGATCATTTTGTAGCTGCTCTTTCTCCTGCTCCAGCGTTTCACGGATCAGGCGGAGCTCTTCTACGTCTTCGCCTAGTTTTTGAAGTTCTTCAATCTTGAGGTTGAGTTCGTTGCTAATAGATTCCAGCTTGTTGTAGGTTTCTCCAAGCTCCTCCTGGCTGCTCTGGAGTTCGGTCTTCATCTCCTGGTTGTTCTGATAGTATAGAAAAAGGGTAACTATATTTACCAGAAACAAGACACCAATAACACTGATGAGGATCGTTCTCTTCTTGGCCTTTTGTTGCTCTGACTGATTTGTTGACATGTAATGATTGATTAATTTGTTAAAGTAAAAATATAAAAATTTTCCTACCAAATTTATGAATTCACAATTTGACGAAGCCTACTGGACACAAAGATATCACCAAAACCGTACTGGATGGGATCTCGGTGATGTATCACCACCGCTCAAAGCATACGTCAACCAGATTGCTCATAAAGATTATACAATATTAATTCCCGGAAGTGGTAATAGCTATGAAGCCACGTACTTATTCAATCAGGGATTTCAAAATGTATGCATATTGGATATATCCCAAGCCCCGCTCAGGAAGTTTGCCAGAAAAAATCCGCAATTTCCTGAAAACCAGATCCTCCTGGAAGATTTCTTCAGGCTGAAAGGTACTTTTGATTTGATACTTGAGCAGACATTCTTCAGTGCTCTCTTGCCCGAACTGCGCACCCAATATGCAGATAAAGTACTCAGTTTGCTCCGGCCAGGAGGAAAACTGGTAGGCGTTCTCTTTGACGATCCTCTTTACAATGATCATCCCCCTTTTGGTGGTAATCGTATTGAATACCTTAGCTACTTTAGCCCTCGGTTTCAGATACGTACGTTTGAGAAGTGTTACAATTCCGTGCAGTCGAGAAAAAACAAAGAGCTTTTTATGATTTTGGAGAAGCCTAGTACCTAAGGGCGTGATGCTCTTTTACATGCTTTTCTTTAAAGAGTAAAATGCCCACTTCAAAAAGATCAAGGCTCAGGCGAACTTCCGGTCGCAGGTACAAAGTCTGCCATGCCTGATACATTTCGTTTGACCAGTAGATATCGTCCAGCACAAAGATACTGCCTTCATGGGCCTGCGCCAGCAACTGCTCATAGTAAGTGACTGTAGGTTCATAGCGGTGATTGGCATCCAGATAGGCCAGACCAACTTTTTTTTCTAACGTTGACAGGCATGCAGGCAAGGTGTCGTCAATGTTACCTTCCACTAATTTGATGTTTTGGTAGGGCCATTTTGAAAATAAACGTCGGGCCTGTGCTGCTGTCTGTGGACATCCTTCAAACGTATAAACCCTTGCCTGCGGATTGCTCAATGAAAGATACAAAGCACTTATTCCCAGGCTTGTACCTAATTCTATAATGACTTCGGGTTGTATTGCTTTGCCAAGGCGGTACAGCAGCCGTCCGTAGCGCGCGCTGGTTATGCCTTTTTTGGCAATGTTAGAGATGGATCTTTCCTGCTTTCGGCTTGTCTGAGAAGGTGCTCCGGGAGATTGAACCTTAATTTTGTTTTTATCCTGGAGATAAGCAGTACGGTATTCTTCAATCTCGTCAAAAACTGCTTGTGGTTCGTCTTTGAGAATGATGTCGGTATAGAGGTTGTATACGAAGGGAGCATGCAGAGAATGAAGGTCTACTGCACTCAGCCAGTGTTTGATGAAGCCCCTTATCAACGAAAATAACGACAACTAGCTAAGGCGATAGGGAGCGATCATACTAAACTGTGGAATGGCCACCTTGATAGAACGGCCATCAACCAGACGTTTCATGAGGTAGAAGCCTGACATCTTTCCCATGCCTGACTTAAGATTACAACCAGAAACGTACTGATGGGTATTACCTGGCTCCAGTACAGGTTGCTTACCGACGACGCCTTCACCCTCTACCTCACGAGGAGGATATGCAGCGTCAGCAATAAACCACTGTCGCCTGAGTAACTTTAACGTAAGATTACTGTTGTTTTCAATAGTAATATGGTAGGTGAAGACAAAATGATGCTGGTCCGGGTTAGAGTAATCCGGCTGGTACTCAGTAACTACCGTTACTTTAACACCTTCTGTAATTTCGGTTACCATTTTAAACTGTTTGCGTTAATATATAGCTAATATAATGAATAGTTCAAAACTAGCTACACCTTACTACAACTCTTATTAATATGGACGTAAAAATAGCTTCTTCCTGGAAAGAGCATTTATCTGGAGAATTTAGCAGACCCTACTTTCTGAGTCTGGCAGAATTTGTAAAAGCCGAATATAAAAACAATACCGTATATCCTCCCGGCAAAGAAATCTTCAGGGCCTTTGATCTTACCCCCTTTGACGATGTAAAAGTAGTTATTCTGGGGCAGGATCCTTACCACGGTCCCCGGCAAGCCAACGGTCTGGCATTTTCCGTGAGAGAAGGTATACCGATGCCACCTTCGCTGGTAAATATTTTTAAGGAGATCAAGAACGAATATGATAAAGAACTTCCTCCCAATGGTAACCTGGAACGCTGGGCTAAGCAGGGGGTACTGTTACTAAATGCAACACTGACAGTGAAAGCCCGGCAGGCAGGTTCACATCAAAAAAAAGGCTGGGAAGAATTTACTGACGCGGTAATTCGGCATATTTCCGAAGAAAAGCAGGACGTAGTCTTTCTACTCTGGGGCGCATATGCACAAAAAAAGGGTAGCATCATAGACGATACCAAACACCTGGTACTCAAGTCACCGCACCCTTCACCCTTTTCTGCCGATCGAGGTTTCTTCGGGAACGGTCATTTCAAAAAAGCCAACGAATACCTGCGTGAGAAGGGTAAACAAGAAATAGACTGGTGAAAGTATGCATGAAAGAGATTAAACTGCTTTTTTTTCAACAGTCTAACCCTCTCTCAGGTAGATGAACCATGCCATCACTCAATAATATTCAGCAGGCGGCTCCAGCGTATTTTGTTCAGCAGGTCACCCTGCGGATCAATGGAGAGCCAAATGAAAAATGCTTTTCCGACAATGTGATCTTCCGGTACGAAGCCCCAGAAGCGAGAGTCTTCCGAGTTGTGGCGATTGTCGCCCATCATAAAATAATAATCCTGCTTGAAAGTGTATTCCTGCACCTCTTCTCCATCAATCAATAGCTTACCATCTTGCTTTTCAACATTGTCGTGACCCTCAAAGTGGGTAATGACCCTTTCATACTTGACGACATTTTCCTCATTCAGCGCCACGGTCATGCCTTCGGCAGGTACGGTCAACGGACCGAAGAAATCAGCGTTCCAGGGAAAAACACTTGCATCCGGATAGATGCGGGGGTTTACCTGATCTTCGATGTAGGCGGCAGTTTGAACATCATCTACAAAAGGTAGGTTGGCAAATTCATCAGCAATTTCAGGGGTAGCCAGGATGATGTAGCCGCCCTGCGTCAGGTTACGCTCCCAGACTTCAAACTTCTCAAACACCCGGTCATTGATCACCTCATCAGTAGCTACGAAGTAGCGAAACTGTATCCCTTCCGGCGTATCCATCGGTTGATCATTGATAAAAACCTGCCGGTCGCGCACCTCTACGACATCGCTGGGTAAGCCGATACAGCGCTTGATATAATTGGTTTTTAGGTCTGTAGGATACTGAAATTCTACCGGGTAGTTAAAAACAACGACATCGCTGCGCTTGACTTCGGAGAAGCCCGGCAGGCGGTACTGTGGTAGCTGTATCCAATCTACGTAGGAGGGAATATCCGTGCCCCAGATGGTTTGGTGCGTCAGCGGAATCTGCAGGGGAGTCTTGGGCGTCCGCGCTCCGTAGTGCATTTTGCTGACAAACAGAAAATCACCTACCAGTAAGGATTTCTCCATAGAAGGCGTGGGTATCGTGAATGCTTCTAAGAAAAGCCAGCGAATGATGGTGGCGGCAACTACGGCAAAAACAACCGCATCTACCCATTCGCGGGTTTTTGACTTGTAAGGGTGGTGCTGGGTACCACCGCTCTGCTCCTCACTACTACCTTCTTTTTTCTTTAAAAACGTGGCCATTGGCTTGATTTCAGATCAGACTCAAATAATATAATGTCACAAACGAAAAGGAAACATAAATAATGCCTCCAAAGTTAATTTTTTAGAACTTAATAAAGTCATCCATTCCCAGGATTCCCTTTTTATTTTTGATCCACTCCGCTACCAGTACGGCTCCCAAAGCGAAACCCTCCCGACCATGCGCCTGGTGTTTGATTTCTATATCATCGATGCCTGAACGGTAACTAACGGTGTGGGTGCCGGGGACGCTGCCTTCCCGCACTGACGTGATGGGTATATTCTGGTCGGGGTTCTCCACTGATCTGCCCTGCAGATGCCAGTCGTTCTTTTTAGGTAGCTGCTTAAGCATACCTTCCGCCAGGGTGATAGCAGTACCGCTTGGCGCATCCTTTTTCTGGGTGTGATGTATCTCTTCAATTTCAGGAGCATAATCGGGATAATTTTTCATGATGCCCGCCAGAAATTCATTGAGCTTGGAAAATATGTTCACGCCAATACTGAAGTTAGAAGCGTAGAAGAATGTACCATTTTGCTCTATGCAGTAATCTTCAATGGCGGGCTTCTCTTTCATCCAGCCAGTAGTCCCGGAGACGACGGGAATTGCATTTTTGAGACAAAAACGAATGTTGTGGGGAGCAGCGTCTGGTTGGGTAAATTCAATGGCTGCCTGTACCTGGCTGGTATCCAGTTTTTCAAAACTATCTTTGCGGTTATCTACATCTGCTTTGGCCAGGATAGTATGCCCACGCTCCTGAGCGATCTTTTCAATGGTCTTACCCATCTTACCGTATCCTATGATGATAATGTTCATAAGTCTATTGCATTTTGAAAATAAATGATAGGCCAGTAGCCGGAACAAAGGATGACTGACCACTGTAAGCCATGAGTTGGCCTGCACTGGGCCTTAGTTCCAGGCTCAGTTCATCGTTGACATCAAATTCTATCAGGTGTGAATCAGTGATAGCTTCCATGATTTGCAGAGCGTAAGCCCCGGCCATAAGTATATAGATAAAATCGCGATCACGGCGGGCGTTTTCTACTGTTTGAGATATGATCCTTACGTTATTTCCGTTGGGTGCATTTCTGAGTGGGTTTTGTTCTGGCAACTGATTATCCAAAGCGATATTAGCACGACGAAATAACTGATAGCGGTCATTGTTAAAAGTGGCTACCCAACCCAGGCCGATGAAAGTACCGTAGACGATAGGTATTTTCCAGTAACTACCATTATAGGCCTGTCCCAGGCCGGGTAGGGCGGCAGCATACAGAGCGGCTTTACGGGGGATTTTGCGCTCACTTCTTTCGCTGGTGATCATCACAGTATCTCCGGTAGTCTGTACAGATATGAGTCTCTGGTCGTTAAACTCCAGGGTGTCCTTTTGGATGATAGTAGTGTCAGGAAGGTTTTGTCTTTTTCCTCGGTCCTGCGCCTGACCTACGGATGCTACTAAGGTGAGCATGAAAATACTGATCCCGGCAAAGCAACATCTTTCTAACATAAGCCTCAGACTTCTAGCAGTTCCAGAATACGGTTCAGATCGTCGGAAGACATGTAAGGGATCTTGATCTCTCCTTTCTCGCCGCTGCTTTTGACCTGTACCTTGGTGCCGAAGTGGGACGAAAGCTTGCTCTGCAGTTGGCGGATCTGGTAGGCCATTTCAGGATGTTCAGTCCTTACAGCTTTTTCTTTCTTACGGCTGGGCAGCGCCAGTTCCCTTACCAGACCTTCTACCTTGCGTACCGAAAGATCTTCACGTATGGTTCTTTCATAAATGTGCAATTGCTGGTCTACGTTGTCCACATTGATAATGGCCCGCGCATGACCCATGGTAATTTTTTTGTCACGCAACGCGGCCTGTACGTCTGGAGGTAGCCTAAGGAGGCGCAGATAATTGTTGACCGTTGAGCGGTTCTTACCCACTCTTTCCCCCAGTTGTTCCTGCCGGAGGTCGCATTCTGAGATAAGCCGCTGATAACTGAGAGCAATTTCTATGGCATTGAGATTTTCACGCTGGATATTCTCAATCA
>CAZZGE010000200.1:0-4464 GCA_964653665.1 uncultured Porifericola sp.
TCAATGTAGTTGTGCAGGTGTTCTACTTCTTTGCTCAGGCTGATTTGCTCGGACGTAGAATCGTAGAGCATATAGCGCATCATCTCAGAGAGCATGACGATGGCTTTGGGAGCTACTTCCGACTTACGGATGGCCAGCGAATAAATGTTATTGAGGTTGTTAAACAGAAAGTGCGGATTGATCTGTGACTTGAGCATGGCCAGTTCGGAGGCCATTTTCTCTTTTTCCATTTCGTTCTTCAGGCGCTCGTTGCGAAACCATTCCTTGGTCATTTTCAAGCTGCCACTGATCGTAAGGATGAGCAGACTGTGCAGTATAGCACGGCTGGTCACGATACCGGGGTACCAGTCACGGCTCTCGTAAAATTCCTGGTTAAAGGTGCGCTCTATCCAGTGGGTCACCAGGATGACCAGCACCACGGCTCCAATAACCGTCAGGATGTAGGGTACCACGCGCTTACGGGCGAGTAACTTAGGAATGAAAAAAGAGGTATTGCTGTAGAACAGCATAATCAGAGGAATGGTAGCCAGCAGGGTACGCATCGTGATCTCGGGATCGTTGATCGGAATACCGAATAGCACGAAGAGCAGCACTACAAAGCCGATCCAGGCACCGATATGGATCAGCACCAGGCGCTTGGTAATGGGTGTATGTAGGCTGGTTGACATGATTATAACATATACAAAAACGAAAGTACATTATCTACACATCATCAGCAAAGGCATTTAGACGGAGAGGGGTTAAGATTCTACCGAAAGGCAAAGGAATAGACAAAGAGGACCAGTTCTAGCCTGAATACCCCGATACGCTGCTGGCAGCACCATTTCCGATGTACTGCCGTAAATTTGGGCTTTATGAAAGCGGGTCTGCCAGGGTTTCGCGCCATCTTTTGACCTTTTCTGCGAGACTTACCACCCGTGGATTGTTAGCATTGCCAGAACCGAAGACACCAGAAATATCATAGATATTTACCCACTGCTTGCCCAGTTGTATTTCCATACGGGGGTTGAGCAGGTAATAGCCTCGGCTTATGCGAATAAACAGGTGCTTATTGTAAGGGTCACGCCGGTGAATTTCGTTTTTAGATAAAATACTACTTAGGTAGGCTCTTTTCTTCCGGTATTCGGGCATCAGTGCGGGCGGGTAGTTTTCCAGCACACGCAGAAAATCGGCTGTTTCAAAGCCCGGATAGCTATTCAGGGATTTGTAAGATACCACTTCCGAGAGCAGCGCCAGCATGTAATTAAGTATAAAATACTCCATTAAGTGTTCATCCACCTTTACCAGCCGGTCAAAGACCTTGACTTTGATACTACCGGATTTGAGCATGGGATACACTTTAAAAAGTGCATTTACCGCGTAGTTAGGCTGAAGATAAGATTGCAGCAATGCCAGTTGAAAAGCGTTTCTTCCCTGATTGTCTATGGCATGTTTATCTGCGCCGAGTTCGGTAAGTAAGCGGATCAACTTCGGGGCACCGGCCATGGTTGCTAGCATCAGGGGTGTCTGGTTGTACTCATTCCTGAAGTCCAGCCCGTACTTCTGAAGCTTAGGCTTTAGCTTCCGGGGATTATCCTGCGCATAGTCACTTAGGAGCCGCCTCATCAGCTTTAGCTCCTCCTTAGGCGGCCTACCATTTGGCATGGGACTGAAAGGCTTACGCAGATAAACAGAGCCGTACTGCTCTACAAACATACTATCAGCCGGCCGGTATTTTAGTTGGGTCAGTTTCTCGAACACCTGCCACTCATTAAAGAGCAGGGCGTACTCAAACAGCCGGTCTTTGGCCTTTTTGTTAAACCGCTCCGGGTCCAACGCTTCAGCTTTCAGTTTGGGCAGGTTCTCAGGAGTGATGACCTCCCAGGGGGGCGATTCTATGTGAAGAATTGACCTGCGAATGGCCTCTGCCTGTTCTTCCTTACCTTGCAGTTCCAGCCTTCTGGCCTCCTGCTGCCACTCTTCCTGGCTGGACTGCTGCGCCTTGATGCTGATATCCTGTTTGAAATCGGTAAGCTCCAGCAGGGACAGTAGAGGGTGCTTTGTCCGCTGCTCCACTACATAGAGGTTTCTGACGGCGCGGGTGATCGCCACATACAGCGCATTGATGTAAAACTTGTAAATCTCCAGCGATTTATCACGCTTATCTTTGGCACGGGAGTAGGTCAGATCTCCCTTCAAATCCTCAGAGTTCACACCTTCACATATACTCAAAAATTCCTTTTCGTTACTGGAGATACAGTTATAAAGAATGATGTTTTCGTATTCCAGGCCTTTGGCCTCCTGTACCGAAAACAGGAGAGGTGTTTTGAAAAACTTCTGTGCTTCCGGCTTATCTTCCTCCCGCATCACGATAACGGCAAACCTGGCAGACTGCGAGGTTTTCTGGTTGAGATCTTTTCTGACCTTTTCTGTGTCCCGGTAAAAATCTACGGAGCCTTCCCTGGCTGAGACTGTGTTGATCAGGTAAGTACTCTCTTTGTCGATGGAGCCGAAGCGAGTATTCTTGATCCTGAGCAACTGGTTGGACAGCCCGGTTACTTCCGGTGTGTTACGGTAGTTGGTAGCCAGTATCCGGGTCAGTTCCTGCTTCAGGTCCTGATGGTAAAACAAGCTCTTCACTTTAGACCAGGAGAAAGAATTGGGGTGTACAATCTGGTTGGAATCCCCACATAAAATAAACTGAGCGGGATCATGCAGGGATCGCAGGATGAGGGATAGCTGTGTGTTGGTGATGTCCTGCACTTCGTCTATCACCGCAAAATCATAGGTAGGCCGTACCTTCTCCAAGTAGGCATGGGCCAGCAGGTTGCTGTCGTAGTAGGTATCTTCTGCCAGAAATTCCAGGTACTTTTCAAAGAGATCATACACTTTATCCCTTTCTGACTCCGGATACACCGACTGCCTGATGCCCAGCCGAAGGTATTCTTCCCGGCTCAGGTAAGCCCTGTCGGTAATCACACCCGTGAGTACTCCCTTGAATTCCTCGAACAGCCGGTACGTATCTTTGATTTTGTATGCCTGCTTATAGCGGGCAATCCAGCGGTTAAACACCCGGAAGTTGATCTCCTGCCCTTTGGGTACACCCCAGGAGGAAAGGTAATCATGGAACGATAGAAAGCTGACTTCCTGCTGCGGGTTTTCGTAGCCAAAACTGTAGTAAAGATCACGGGAATTTTCTACCAGGTACTCGGATAAAGTACAGTATAACACTGATCCACCCAGGGATTTCATCTTTTCCAGCGTGAGCGCTGTTTTACCGCTACCAGCCGAGCCAATGATCATGACAGGCGGCAATGTATGCATCACTTCCTCCTGATACTCATCAAAAGAAAGAATTTTGTCCAGAAGGCGGAACTGAGGCCGGTTCCGGTTTACATAGGTAAGAGCGACCACATCCTCTTCCTCTACCTCAGCTGGCTTACCCAATGGCCTGAGCTTAGTTTCATCCATGGTGGCTCCGTTTAGAAAGCGGCTTTTCTCATAATCGTGATGGAGGATGACCTCCAGCAGGAAAAGGTAAGTCTCTCCTTCGTATCGTCCAAACCGAAAAAGGAGGCGATTGGTATCGTCTAGCCGTGCCCGGTAGTAGGGTGTGGGAGACATCTTACGCACATCGGCAGATTTAAAGTCCCCCTTCTCAAGAAAGCTGATCGTCTTTTGTAGCTGTTTTTTTACTGAAGTACTATTCAGTTGGTCGTAAACCAGTAGTTTCATAATTATCTGGGATTTTGTAGCCCACCACTTCTGACAGATTGAGAGTTAATCACCATCAGGCTGACTATTGCTCCGGATCAGAATATTAGTCGCTTAGTAATTCAGATAAATATCCGTTAGTATCTCCTCCATCTCTTGCTTAAGCGGAGAGGTAGAGGTGATGTAGTTATTGTGCAGAAAACTGAAGATTAGTTTTTTGCCGGATTTTGTATAAATGAACCCGCTGAGGGCCGACTTGTTGCTCAGCGTACCCGTTTTCGCGAAAACATAAGGTTCTTCCCCTTCCGGATTGGGGTACCAGGAACGGATAGTACCTGACGCTCCCCCAGCCGGAAAGATCGTCTTGATGCGCTCATCACTGAGTTCTTCATCTACCTTGCGCAGCAATGCCACAATGCTGCGGGGCGTCTGCAGATTGTAACGGCTGAGGCCTGAACCGTCTACCCAGATAGGCTCGTCCGGTAAATCCGACAGGTAGTTTTCCTTCATATAATCAATAGTCCACTCCGTGCTGAGGGTGTCTTTGAACACAGAGGAACACACCATCAGCAGTTGCTCGGCGAAGAAATTATCGCTGATCTGCATCATACGCTGGTAGACACTGTCAGCCGGGAGGCTGTAGCGCTTCCGGTTGAATTCGGGAAAATTCCCTTCTACTTCCTGCAGCAGCACATTGCGCTTCAGGGTGTCCTGCAGCAAGCTGGTAGCCAGCGTCGCCGACTGTATAAAGGGCACATCCCGGCTGAAACT
>CAZZGE010000200.1:4564-8595 GCA_964653665.1 uncultured Porifericola sp.
TCGCCGATCTGTACGCTATCCATTCGCTCCGGACTGAGCTTTACCAACCCATGTTCCTGGGAAATTGATTTGAGATAGCAGCCTGCTTCCGGCCTACCCCAACCCTGGTCGTGCAGACTGACCACTTTTCCGTATACTTTCCCTTCCGGCCCTTCCAGCATATCTTTAGAAAAATGGATGGCCCCACCGTGTACGATTACTTCATGACGCTCGGGTCGCTTTTCTACCACCGGGCAGGCCATGCACACCGCGATATCTTCGTAGCTGCAGGCGCCGATCTGCTCCTGTACCAGGTCGTAAAACACGAAATTACCGGGACGGATAATGTCCACCCCGCTGAAGTCATCAGCCAGGCTACAGGCGGGAGTGTCTCCAATGGCGATTTTGATGTCATCAGAAAAACGGGCCTTGACTTCGTTGAGGCGATCTACCGTCTCGCGGTGGATCTTGCTGACCGCTTCCTTGCCCTGTACGTGGTAGGTATGACCGGCATGGGCATAGAAACCCTGAAACTGCAGATGTTCCGACTGCTGAAAGAAGTCCAGCAGGACAGCAATTTCTTCCCGGTTTTCGTAAGGGATACCTGTACGGCGGTAGCCGGTATCCAGTTCAGTAAATACGCCCACCGGACGCTTCAGTTTTCCTTCCAGGTACCGGGCTGATTCCAGGCTGTTGATATATAAGTTAAGCCTGATTTTTTTGGAGAGGACACGGATGATATCCCGACGCAGCACATTCGCCGGGAATGCTACGGTGATTTCTTCCCAGCCATCACCGGCAAAGTACTCAGCCATGGGCAGGGAAGAAACCGTGATAGCATGGATGCCCTCCTCCCGGAACCATTCGCCTACCTGCTGAGACTGATGGGTCTTGAAGTGAGGATGCAGCGCTATCCGGTGCTGCCGAGCCTTGTCTGCCATGACGGCAATGTTATTACGACATTTATTTTCGTCCAATAAGAGACTAGGTTCTTTGAGTTTCATAGGTTTTGGTGCAGTATGGGCGGTGAATTTAAGTATTTTCCTGAAAGGATAAATTTTTTTCCAAAATACCTCCCACTCGCTACCTGGATGTACCCATGCCAGCGCCTCAGCTTTCGTATTGGTCAAAGATATTTTTGATACGGCGCATCTCAGGTACCAGTTCCAGCCCTGCGCGGGGCGGGGCCTGCTCAATGACCAGGTAGCCACTGTAACCCCGGTCAATCAGTTCCTGCACAATCTGCTCGCCCTTGGTCACGCCGCTGCCGTAAGGAACTGATTTGTAGGTGTCAAACGCTACTACATCCTTGATGTCTACGTGGTTAATCTTCTTATAGAATCGCTTTATCACCTCAAAATTATCTCCCGAAGCGCCATCAAAATGGCCCATATCCAGGCACATGCCTACGTGTGATTTAACGTTCTGTTAACACTTCTAACAAGCTGTTGAGCATTGAAGCCTGGTGTGTAGAGGGCGGCGGCTTCACCCCTTTGGTGCTTTGAAAGGATGAAGAGAAAGATCAATAAGTAGCTCTATTTGTTATTAACCCCCAGGAATACGATTTTTGTATTTTTTAAATGAGAATGCTATGAACAACGATCCCGAACTGAGTGGTAAATATCTGGGAACGATCTCCCAGGACTTTGTGGTGGTATCAGAAACCCTGAAAGAGGCTTCTTACCAGATTCGTAAGCGGGGGTTCTCAGATTACCCCATCTTCCCGATCTCTAAGGTAAGTATACCTGTAGGCAATGCACTGATTGCGCGTGGAGAAATGGCTACCAACTGGAACTATAATGTCACCTACCTTGACGAATTTCTGCAGCGTAACCTGGTCACTGATGAAGAGGGTTTTCGGCAAGCTTATAAAGACCCGGACGAATTTTGTTGTCTCTTCGTGGTGGATGAAGAGTTCACTAATTTTGTTTTTATACCTTACCCAGAAGAATAAACAGGAAGGATGCGAGAGGCATACTTATCTGTACCCCTTCTCCAGCCTTATCCAAAGCGCAGCCTGAATGATTGTGTGATCACCGTCAACAATTTGAAACCACCTGGTCAAGCCATTTTTTGTTTCTAATACTTTGTTGCCATACCCATGAAAATGAACCAAATCTCAGCGCTGGCCCGCCCGCTGGATATCAACTACCGCAGTAACCGTAATATGCTACTGGTTTTTTTACTAGTGTTTTTACTGGGCACTGCACTTCAGTGGTTTGCCGGACAGGTTTTTTTACAGAGTCTTTGGTGGGGTGCCCGGGCTGCCTTTGTCATATTTATAAGCTGGGCCTTGGGCCGTGAACTGGACCCTGATATTAACACGACTGCTATGCTAGTCATCCCCTTTTCGCTAGCCTCGTTTTACCTGTATGGTGACTTCAACTGGTTACTGCTCTTGGCCTGGCTTATGATGATGCGCATTGGCACCCATGTTTGCGGACAGTCGGTCAAGCTCACTGATGCCCTGCTGGTGACGGGTCTGGTAGTGTACCTGGTATGGCGGGGTGACCACGTCATCGGTTTTGCTTTGACGCTTGTTTTTTTGGCCAATTACCAGCTTACACCTTCACACGCCCGGAGTTTGTGGTATGCCATAGTATCTTTTATTTTAAGCGTACTGGCGCTGATTTTTTCACCCCAGGAAGGTTTTGTTTTCAGCTACGATAACTACTGGATGGGTGGCGTTATCGCGAGTGGTTTACTTTTTTCCTTATTGGTGATAAGAGATTACAAACGCCCCCGCTCTACAGAAGACTACCGGGTGCAGGCCCTCAGCGGTAGTCGCATGCAGGCTACACAATTGATCGTACTCTTAGGCTTGATATTCGCCTATATTCTTGAGGGACGGACATCGGTAATGAGCACTGTCCCGCTTTGGGCTACCCTTATCGCATCGGTTCTGGTCAGGATTTATCAGTCCCTGACGCGTCGCTCTCTGGCCTGAAGTGTGTCCAACCCTGGGCCTGTAGCGGGATCGCCTGCTGCTGGCGCGTGATCAGGTGCGCCCCCTTACTCTGCTCACTGACGTAGCCTATGAAATGAATATCACGGTGGTTTTTCACCTTGGCAAAGTCCTCCTGGCTGATGGTAAACAGCAGTTCATAATCTTCACCACCATTCAAGGCGCAGGTATTAGGGTCAATGCCAAATTCAGCCGCTGTGGCGTAGGTCAGTTCATCAATTGGCAGATTTTCTTCGTAGATGGTCATACCCATTTTGGACTGCTCACAAATATGAAATATTTCGGAAGCCAAACCATCGGAAACATCAATCATAGAAGTGGGGACTACTCCCAGTTCATTGAGCTCGTGGACGATATCCATCCGTGCCTCAGGACGCAACTGTCGCTTGACGACGTAGTCATACTTTTCCAGATGAGGTTGCATCTGGGGGTTCTCCTGGTAAGTGACTTTTTCTCTTTCCAGCACTTGCAGCCCCATATAGGCAGCCCCCAGGTCGCCCGTCACACAGGCAATGTTATTTTCCTGCGCTCCCGATCTGCGCACAAGTTTATCCTTGAGTACTTCACCTACCGCATTGACCGACAAAATTAGGCCAGCCCGGGAAGCCGTAGTATCGCCTCCTACCAGGTCTACGCCAAAGTTCTCGCAGGCATACTGTATGCCCTGATATAACACATCAACTGCCTCCACCGAAAACCGGTTACTCAATCCCAGATTGACGGTGATCTGTTTAGGGATACCGTTCATAGCAGCAATGTCCGAGATATTGACCGCCACTGCTTTATATCCCAGATGCTGCAGAGGAGTGTAGCTGAGGTCAAAGTGTATACCTTCATTGAGCATATCAGTGCAAATGAGCTGATAGTGCCCCCCTACATCAATGGCCGCTGCATCGTCACCAATGCCCAGTACAGTAGATGCGTGACGGTGGCGAAGGGCGTGGCCGATGCGCTTGATCAGCCCAAACTCACCTAACTCATTTATTTCCGTTCTTTTCTCGTTCTTATCTTCAGCCATAATTTTAGGTTGATTTCATGAAAATTTGTGTTTTGGAAACCCGTTACCTTTAGCGGTTCCCCGCCGGGA
>CAZZGE010000201.1:0-8487 GCA_964653665.1 uncultured Porifericola sp.
TCATCCCCTCAAATTACCTGCCTACTTTTAAATCTACAAAGTGAGAATTGCTGCTTCTGTAAGGCTAAATAGTAGTTTTGTGATACCGTGTGTTTACAAAAACCGGCAAATGTAATGAATGAGGTAAATTTGCTTTGAGTAGTACGCTCAAAGGTGTTTTGCCAATATATTGATGGGTTTGATTTGTAATAGCAGTTATAATTCCGGCCGCTGGATACCTGTATCCGTCACCTTCCAAAATCTTATAAATCTTATCCGGAATTATGTAAAGCATATGAGTGCTTGTTTGCGTTATCTAGTTATGTATTGTAAACACGAAGCTATGGAAACAAATCAACTAACAACAGAGCAACAGGAGGAACAAGAGACCAGGCGGGAGTCATTTCCGGTTACTGGTATGAGTTGTACGGCCTGCGCAGTGAGTGCGGAATCTGCGCTAAAGACTACGGAAGGCGTGAAAGACGCCGGGGTCAACTTTGCCACACAATCAGCTTGGGTGGAAACAGATTGCTCTGTATCACCGGAACAACTGCAGCAGGCCCTGCGCTCAGTCGGCTATGATCTCATCATAGAAAAGGAAAACGCCCAGGAAAAGCAGACGGAAGCCCAGCAGCAGCAATATGAAGCACTGAAAAAGCGAACGCTCTATGCGGGACTGCTCACGCTGCCAGTATTTGTCATCGGTATGTTCTTTATGAATATGCCCTATGGAGAATGGATCATGATGGCGCTGACGGCTCCAGTACTCTTCTGGTTTGGACGGCACTTTTTCGTTAACGCCTGGAAGCAGGCCAGCCACAAACAGGCTAATATGGATACGCTGGTGGCTCTGAGTACGGGTATCGCTTTCTTTTTCAGTACTTTCAACACCTTTTACCCGGAATTCTGGACTAGCCGAGGCCTGGAGGCCCACGTTTATTTTGAAGCCGCAGCGGTAATTATCACGCTAATTTCGTTGGGTAAACTTCTAGAAGAAAGGGCCAAGGCCAATACTTCTTCGGCCATCAAAAAACTGATCGGGCTACAGCCTAAGACCGTGCATGCCGTGGTAGATGGAATGGAGCAGGAAATTCCTGTCGCTGCCGTGCAGCCGGGCTACATGCTGCTAGTCAGGCCGGGCGAGAAAATCCCGGTGGACGGTGAGGTAGCCTCCGGTTCTTCCTACGCGGACGAAAGCATGATCAGTGGGGAACCTATCCCTGTGCAGAAGCAGGCTGGGGAGAAAGTATTTGCTGGTACAGTTAACCAGCAGGGAAGCTTCCATTTCCGGGCTGAAAAAGTAGGCGGCGATACCGTGCTGGGGCAGATCATCAAAATGGTGCAGGAAGCCCAGGGTAGCAAAGCCCCGGTACAAAAACTGGTGGACAAAATCGCCGGTATCTTCGTGCCTGTAGTGATTGTAATCTCCATACTGACCTTTGCGGTCTGGATGCTATTCGGGGGAAACGTCGGTTTCACCCATGCCCTGATGACCTCCATTACCGTGTTGGTCATTGCCTGTCCCTGTGCTTTGGGGTTAGCTACGCCCACCGCCATCATGGTAGGGGTAGGCAAGGGTGCTGAGAACAATATCCTCATCAAAGATGCCGAAAGCCTGGAACTGGGTCATAAGGTCAATGCTATCATCCTGGACAAGACCGGCACCATTACCGAAGGTAAACCTGCCGTAGCTGATCTGGCCTGGAACGCTGAAGTGAAAGCAGGAGAAAAACTGATCTACCACAGTATTCTACATAGCTTAGAAAAACAATCAGAGCATCCATTGGCTGAGGCGGTAGTCAACAGAATGGCCAAGGAAGAAAAAGAGTCGATTGAAACGGAAGCTTTTGAAAGCCTGACCGGCCGTGGCGTGAAGGCTGAAGCCAATGGGAACAGCTATTTTGTTGGTAACTTAAAGCTTCTTCGTGAGCAAAAAATTACGTTGCCTGATGCGTTGAGAACGCAGGCCGAAGGCTGGCAACAGCAGGCCAAAACGGTGGTCTATTTTACCGATCAGCAAAAAGTATTGGCAGTGATCGCCATCGCTGATAAGATCAAAGAAACTTCAAAGCAAGCCATTCAACAACTGCAGAAGCAAGGTGTGGAAGTTTACATGCTCACTGGCGACAACCAGCATACTGCTGATGCGGTAGCCTGGGAAGTAGGACTGCCGCATTATCAGGCCGAGGTACTGCCTTCTGATAAGGCTGGGTTTGTTAAAGAACTCCAGCAGCAGGGCAAGATCGTAGCTATGGTGGGCGACGGCATCAACGATTCCCAGGCGCTGGCGCAGGCCGATGTGAGCATTGCCATGGGCAAAGGTTCAGACATTGCGATAGACGTAGCCAAGATGACGCTCATCACCTCCGACCTGATGGCTGTTCCCAAGGCGCTGAAGCTGTCGGGCAAGACGGTGAAAACCATCAAGCAGAACCTGTTTTGGGCATTCATCTACAATGTGATCGGTATTCCGATTGCGGCAGGTGTGCTGATTCCCTTCTTCGGCTTCATGCTCGACCCGATGATCGCCGGAGCCGCTATGGCCCTGAGTTCAGTTTCCGTTGTCAGCAACAGCTTAAGACTCAGAAGCAGTAAGTTGTAAAGGTTAAATTATTGATCTGTTTAGTTGTTTATAAACGATTCAACAAATCAACGCATCAACACTAAATCATTATACATTCATCATTGATGACTAGAAATCATGGAAAAGTATCAGCTCAAAACCAATATCAAATGCGGCGACTGTGTGTCTGCTGTGACACCTCACCTCAACGAAGCTGTAGGCAAAGACCAGTAAAAAGTAGACTTGCAATCTTCTTACCGCATCCTGACTGTAGAAGCTGAAAATGAGCAACAGGTAAAAGAAGCTGTGAATAAAGCGGGCTTTCAGGCGGAGAAAGTATAGCAGGCGCAACCATCTTACGAGGTCAATATGATCCCGAAAAAATTGTCGTACTTCCAATTGCCCCGCTTCTGCAGGCCGGGCTTCCGGAATCTTAATCTAACATGGATCTAACTCTCCAAGGCTTACCCTGCATTACCATCACAGAACTCAAAGTCCCGAGATAGTAACGCATTCTAAAATTATTTTAATGCCTGGTGGGCTTGCCCCCAATGTAGTTTACTCACAAATTCCTAAATGGGTTATGTTAGCAGAATCCCTATTATAAATAGATTGAAATTTCTCTTATTATCTGTTTGGTAGGCAAATCTGTACCAGACACAAAATTTTCTTTATAATCCCAGCAGCATTGACATGTTAGGGAGTATCTAATTTTAAAAACTGACCTTTTCTGGGAAGTACTTGGTAATCAGTGCATCGTAGTAGGGACGTAGCTTATCAACTTTAGGGGGCTCCGGACTTTTTGAATAGAGATCATAAGGGTTGAATTTCTTTACCCACTGAAACATCTCCCGGTCGTGGTCATCCATCAGATAGCTATAAGCACCTTCCTTATGCGCAGCGTAAAATGAATGGTAACGGATCATGTACAGGGCGGACTCAGGCAGGTAATCTTTCGTGACATGGTAGAGGTACTCATCGTGCCCCCAAGACATGTGTACGTTTTTGAGCCCGCAGTTTTCCTCGTAAATACCGAGTTTCTCCTGATACTGTTTATTTTTGGAATCCGGGTTGAGGCTAAAAAACTCAGGATAGACCACCTTGTCAGAATAAGCGCAGCCCACAGGGAAGGTATCGCCCACCACAGCCCACTGCGGCTCGCCAAAGAGGCAGAGAATTTTGCCCAGATCGTGGATGAAGCCGGTGAGTACAAACCAGTCAGGATGGCCATCGGCACGAATGGCTTCGGCCGTTTGCAACAGGTGCTGAAGCTGAGAAAGATCAGTATCCGGGTCCGAGTCGTCTACCAGTTGGTTGAGAAACTCTGCTGCTTCCCAGATGGACATTTTTTTGCGGTTGAGGGTAAGAAAATCCTCCTCCTTCGTATGCACGAAATCATAAGACTGATACATATGGTTCAGTCGGTAGAACTCCTTCACAGTATCCCGTGCCGGATCATCATAGTTACGGTAGTCATCGCGTTCTTTTGCTGCATTGACATTTTCTTCCGGATAACGAGAAACGACAAAATCTTCCCAGTCTTCCAGACTCTTAAGGGGGCACAATTGTGTATGGTCCATCAGGCTTGTTTTTTAGTTCAGAGTAAAGCTAGTTATTTTTGGCTAAAAAATCATCTGACCATAGACAGAGAATCCTGCATTTGCTGTAGTAGCTCCAGATAAAGCGAAGGCCGGTCCAGGTTAACCAGATCAGCCTCCGATTGGATGACTGCCCGGTATTCTTCGGAGGTATTACTGTCGGCGTAGGCCATGATTTTGATATCAAGCTTATAGCAGGTCGCTATCATTTCCCGGGTAATCTCGTTCACATTGCACTCTATGATGTAGGGATGATACAAATCGTTGGCATCTCGCACTTCCTGTGGGGTATGGGCGTTGATCTTAACCTGCAGTTCAGGGGCCAATTCCTGAAATTCTTCCAGCATACTGTCGCTCCAAAACCAGAATATCGTTTCGTTTTCCATATCCATTTCCCGAATCAGGTTCACCAGGTTGGGCAGGTCAGCAGTTTTCACGTCCAGGTACACTTTGGCTTTTCCTTTGATCCAGCGGAGATAAGTCTCCAGATGCGGTACTGGCTCACCGGCAAAGGAGGGATCAAACCAACTGCCGGCATCCAATTGATCTATGTACTCAGAGAACCGTAGGCGGAGAGCCCCCCAACCATTGGTAGTGCGGCCTAATGTCAGGTCATGGTGGATGTAATGTATGCCGTCCAGGCTGCGCTGCACATCAATCTCTACATAATCCACCCCCAGTTCTATGGCCTTGGCAGCAGCCGGAAAAGTATTTTCCGGGGCCAGATGGTTAGCACCCCGGTGTACCACTACCTCTATTGAATGGTTTTCAAGTAGGCTAGCCACTGCCTTGACATGGATAGGGTAAGTAGGTACGCCCCTGGGATTTTGTTCGGCAGAGGTAGAGCAGGAGAACATGGCTAGCAGCAAAGGCAATAGCAGTATATGTGTGTGACGTTTTCTCATGGGTTATAAATAAAAAATCCCGCAGCTGTGAATACGGGATTTTTGGGGACATTTAAATGTTTACCAACAGATCAATAACCTCGCTGGATGCGTATATTTTCTGACTGCATTAACGCACCTGATCCTTTGATCGCTGCCGTGGCATTTTCGGCTACTTCCTCGAGGCTACTATCATCCGCTGCCCTTACTTTAGCAATTTCCTGGTCAATTTTTTTCTGATAGTGTTCAAGCTTCTCAATGTTTCCGGCAATTGTACTGGTATTATCAGCGTTGCCAGGTGCTTTCTTCAGATCGGTAATTATCTTCTCCAGGTTAGTGCGATGACGGTTCAGTGTGGCCAGGAGCTTTTTCTTCTGCACACTTTCAGATTGGCTGTCCAATTCCAAGGGTACGTTGTCGTCAAGATTAGTCTCTTGTTTTATCTTATCAACAAGGTACTGGGCCGCCTCCGGATCATAGGCAGAATCAGCTCCACTGTAGACTGCTTCTGTAGGCTCGCCATTTTCTTCGGTCTTGGTACCATATTCATCGTTTCTAGAACAAGCGACCAATAACATCATTGCGGCAATGAGAAAGGAGGCAATTCTAAATATATTTGTGTAATTCATTGTGAGCTTTTTATGTCAAAAAAATACCTTAATCTATACTTTACAAACAGGATCAATCCTATACTGTTTGGTTTCTCAGACTTTCAGCAGGGCGGTGCCGAGATGCTTATCAGGAAAAGCAATCCGCTTTATGGGTAGTATTTTGGCTATACTTTTGCTCCACGAGGGACTGATACCGCATCCTTTATTTTACAAAATATGAAATCAATATTTTTAGTACCGATCATACTGATGACACTCTTGTTGAGTAGCTTTCAAATACCCAACGATGAGTTGGTGAAAAAGCAGATTAATGAACAGATTCAACTGCTCATTCCCAGTAAATTTGAGCCTATGAGTCAGGAACTGATGGATCAGCGTTATATTACAGCACGTAAGCCCCTGGCTGCTTTCACCAACGGAAGGCAGGTGGTAGACCTAACGGTGAGTACATCCAATACACGCTGGCAAGCTTCTGACCTACCGATCCTGAAGGATTTTTACAAAGCCAGCTTAATGGAGCTTTACGATGAAGTAGATTTTCTGAAAGAAGAAATTGAAGAAATTAATGGTAGAAATTTCGTCATTTTTGAATTTACTTCTTTGGTAAAGCCCGGTGAAAACGCCCTCACTGCACGAACGCCGATACGCCGATACACGCGTATCCAATACACGGTCAATGGTGGGCAGACGCTGGTGTTTAATTTCAGTTGCCCTCAGGCGTTACAGCCCAAGTGGCTGGAAACGGCTCAGCAGGTGATGGAGAGCGTAAAAATCAAGGGCTGATCATGGGAGTGCTACAGCCAGATGATACTTACTTTATGCAGCAGGCCCTGAAGCTGGCCACACAGGCTTATGAGGAGGGTGAAATACCGGTAGGAGCCGTAGTAGTAATTAACAAGCGCGTCATTGCTAAAGCTCATAATCACACTGAACGTCTGCAGGATGTGACTGCTCATGCAGAAATGCTGGCGCTTACTTCTGCCTTCAATCATCTGGGAGCTAAATATCTGCCGGAATGCACACTATACGTTACGCTGGAACCCTGCGTGATGTGCGCTGGCGCTATTCATTGGTCGCAACTAGGTACACTGGTGTATGCAGCTCCCGACGTAAAGAAGGGGTTTACGTGCTACGATGCTGGTATTCTGCATCCAAGAACGGAAGTACGGCAGGGCATTCTGGCAGATGAAAGCACTGAACTGATTAAGGCTTTCTTCAGGCATATGCGAAAATGATACTTAATAGAGTATATAGCCCAAGCCAAAGCGAATCGCTAGGTTGCTTCTTTCAAAGTAATAGTCTGCTATACCCTCCAGCCTGAACCGGTCGGTAATCTTTCGACTGTAGCCTGCTCCAAAAGCGTAGTCCACTTCTCTGCCTAAGAGGGGCCGGAACCTCAGGAACAGCGGATTGATCGGGTAATAACGAAAACCCGGTACGAAGCGGGTACTGTTGGTCCAAAACTCCACGCCCGTAGTGAAAGCGAAGCTTTCAAACAAAAAGTAGTTGAACTCCAGCCCCATTTGTGCTTTGTCTACAAACTCAACCGGATTGCGGTTATCCGTCTTATAGGCGTCTACATGGAAGTTGAAAAGATACTGTGCCTGGGAATCTGTCAGATAAAAACAGAACAACAACAGCAGGATGAAAAATTTTTTCATAGCAGGTTTGGCATTTGAGTCAAAGGTATGACTAATCTCTCTGTTCGTAAAGTTTTTTTAGCTCATTTAGCTCATCACGCAGGCGTGCTGCTTCCATAAAGTCCAGCTCTTTGGCAGCTTTTTCCATATTTTTCTGCGTTTTTTTCATCAGCTTCTCCAGGTCCTCTTTGTTCATGTAAGATACTACTGGGTCGGCGGCGACGCTCTGCTCCTCGGGACCAGCATAAGCTTTTTTGACGGATTTGCGCGAGTCTGCCACCCGTGTGGAGAACATGATAGCCTCTTTGGACTTGAGCACTGTTTTGGGCGTAATGCCGTGCTCCTCATTGTAGGCAATCTGCTTGCTCCGGCGGCGATTAGTCTCTTCTATGGCTACTTGCATGGAGCCGGTAATAGTGTCAGCATACATGATTACCATGCCATTTTCGTTACGGGCGGCCCGGCCGATGGTCTGTATCAGTGAGCGTTCGTTACGTAGGAAGCCTTCCTTATCGGCGTCCAGGATAGCAACGAGCGATACTTCCGGCAGGTCCAGCCCCTCGCGCAGCAGGTTAACCCCCACCAGCACGTCAAATTCACCCAGCCTGAGTTCACGCAGTATTTCTACGCGGTCCAGGGGCTTGACTTCAGAGTGGATGTAGCGGCTGCGTACACCAGCTCTTTCCAGGAATTTCTGCATTTCCTCGGCCATACGCTTGGTAAGCGTGGTTACCAGTACCCTCTCTTCCAGTTTAACACGCTCGTCAATTTCACCCAGTAAGTCATCAATCTGATTAACGCTGGGCCGTACTTCTATGACAGGGTCCAGCAGACCGGTAGGCCGAATAACCTGCTCCACTACAACGCCTTCCGACTTACGGAGCTCATATTCACTGGGTGTGGCGCTTACGTAGATCGTCTGGTTGGTTAGGTCTTCAAATTCATTGAAAGTCAGCGGACGGTTATCCATAGCAGAGGGCAGACGGAAGCCATAGTCTACCAGGCTTACTTTACGGGCCCGGTCACCCCCCCACATGGCGCGCACCTGGGGTACGGTGACATGACTCTCATCAATCATAATCACATAATCTTCCGGGAAATAATCCAGAAGGCAGAAGGGACGCTGCCCGGGCTGTCGGCGGTCGAAGTAACGGGAATAGTTCTCAATACCGGAGCAGTAGCCCAGTTCACGAATCATCTCCAGGTCAAATT
>CAZZGE010000202.1:0-5434 GCA_964653665.1 uncultured Porifericola sp.
CGGCGGGGCAGCACGCTACCTGGCGAGCAAATATGGCTGCAAAGTGGACTGTCTTAACCTAAGCACTACCGAAAATGCCCGAAACGAAGAAAAAAACCAGGCAGCTGGACTTGCCGATAAAATCAACGTTATTGAGGGTAATTTTGAAGGAATGCCCTTTGTTGACGAAAGCTTTGACGTAGTATGGATGCAGGATGCTATTCTCCATAGCAACCAGAAGCAAAAGGTGTTTGAAGAAGCATATCGAGTGATGAAGTCAGGTGGAATTTTTATCTTCACCGATCCCATGCAGGCTGATGATTGTCCTGATGGTGTTCTGCAAGCAGTACTGGATCGTATCCACCTGGAAGAAATGGGTTCGGTGGCCCGTTACCGGGAATTTGCCAGTTTGCTCAATATGTATGAGGTTGATGTGATAGAAATGCCTGAGCAGTTAGTCAACCACTACAGCAGTGTGCTCAACGGACTGAACCAGCATTATGACGAAGTCATTAACAAATCATCCCAAGCATATGTAGATAAAATGAAACAAGGTTTGCAGCATTGGATCAATGCGGGTAAACAAGGCTACCTGAACTGGGGTATTCTCATTTTTAAGAAATAAACCATGCAAAAGGGCCTCCTAGAAAGGCTCTTTTTTTTTATGCCAGTACCCATCACAACCACCAGTAAGATCATAGGGGAACACTTCCAGGATTTTGAAAAGTCCTTTCATCAGATTGCACGTTCTGCTCGTCAAAATTTCATCAACCGGGATTGGGAAGCTCAGCGTAAAGCAAACGCCGCCCGTATATCGTTGCACAGAGAAAAAGTAGAAGAAGCGTACCAGGCACTGCTCAAGGCCAATGCCATCCCTGTCGATGAGGATCAGGTGTTGTCTCGTCTTATTGATTATTTTATCGCCAATTATGCCAGCCAGGCTCATGCGATCCTAGCCTACGGTTATGTAGATGCATTGTTGAGAAAGATCCTTTATCGTCATAAGGATTTTGCTCAGGTATACACCACTCGTGAGTATCCATTCCCAAAAAACAACTGTCATGAGTTGGTTACCTTAGATGAATATGAATTGCCCCTTCTCATACGCCAAATGCTAGAAAAAACGGAGTTGGAAGCTGAAACCCGGCAGAGGGCAGTGGAAGATGGTTTTATACTCAGCCAGTTCAAGGTACTAGGTGCCCGAGGGGCCCCTTACAGAATCAGTTATCTACCGAATCTTTTTTACCGCAACCAACACGCTTACCTGCTTGGAATGTTTGTTTGTGGGGAAAGACAAGTACCATTTGCCATTGCCTTCATTAATCCATCAATGGAAGGGCTAATGGCCGATGCTGTATTAGTTGAGGAGACTTATATTAAGCGTATTTTTGCTTTTTCTCGTTCATATCTGCTCTACAATACGTCTGATCCGTACGGGGTAATTCAGTTTCTTTTGCAACTGATGCCTTCCAAAACCGAGGAACAGTTGATTATCAACTTGGGCTATCAGGATGCTGGCAGGCACCGGATGTTACAAAAGCTCAAAATGCATCTTCGCAGCAGTACGCAAAAGTTTAATCTGGCTCCCGGTATTCCAGGGATGGTAATGCTAGTATTTTGCCTGCCAGATTATCCACTGGTATTCAAGCTGATTCGGGATGACATCAAACCCCCCAAAAGTATCCGTAAAGAACAGGTGCTAGAGAAATATGATTTTGTGGCTCGACATGACCGGGCCGGCCGACTGGCAGATGTACAATTGTACGATTACTTGGTCTTACCGCTAAGCAGCTTTGAAGCAGCCTTCCTCACTGATTTGCAAAAGCATGCCTCCCGATCAGTAATGATTCGTGGTGACTACATTATTTTGAAACAGGTTTTTGTAGAAAGAAAAATGCGCCCCTTGAACTTATTTCTTCGGGAAGCTCCTGCCGAAGCGCAGCAAAAAGCTACCCTGGATTATGGCCGTGCTATTAAGGAAATGGCGATGATCAACATTTTCCCGGGCGACTTACTCATCAAAAACTTCGGTGTAACACGTGACGACCGGGTCGTTTTTTACGATTACGATGAAGTCTGCACATTACAGGATTGTGAATTCAGGAAAATGCCCCAGGCACGCTACGAAGATGAAATTATGAGTGCCGAACCCTGGTTCTCAGTCAATGAACATGATGTGTTTCCGGAAGAATTTGCCAGCTTTACTGTGCCCAAAGGACCTCTTTTCCGATTGTTTAGTGAACACTACGGCGAAATTTTCAACGCTGACTTCTGGAATCACTGGAAGCAGTACCATGCTTCGGGCAAAGTTTTGGATCTACAACCCTACGAAGGCTCCCGCTATGAACGCCAGCTCAAAGAAAATACCTGAATTCATGAACAGGTGTAACTAACGTTTTTTTTCTTTGATCCGAAAATCTCGGGCTATTTTATTATGGGGGCAAATTTTTTATTGCCAGCAGACCATCCTCTCTATCGGTCATAACTTTCAGGGCAACACTTACCGTCTGAACGAACTGGCGCAGATTGGTGAAGGTGAACGTATTAATTTCGAGCTCAGAAGGTCCGATTTACGCTTTCGTGCTATCCTGGACCGGGCTATCACCCGTACGATCTGGTTTTCGGTACAGGCAGGCTTACGGTATAACTGGGATTTCAGCGTAGACCATAGAGACTTCTTTAGAAGTTTATTTGCAGATGATCCTTACCTTTTTGATAACGAAATTGGTAATCCCCTTTTTGCGCAATTTAGTACCAGCTGGGTAAGCCTATAGGTCTGGCATAGATTTCTTTACCTTTCTTAAGCACTGCTTAGGATATCGGGCAGTGCTTTTTTTGTTTAAGCCAGTATCGTAATTTAGAGTGCAGCTCCTGATAACGACCATAGAAATTTCAATGCATGAAAAATCCTGAAGAGTTTAGAAAATACGCCCATCAATTGGTAGACTGGATTGCTGATTATTACCAGGAAATTGAAAGCTACCCGGTGAAATCGCAGGTAAAACCGGGGGACATCAAAAGACAAATCCCCAGCGAACCACCTGAGCGGGGAGAAAGAATGAAAAAAATTCTTCAAGATTTTCGTAATATCATCCTGCCAGGGATTACACATTGGCAACACCCAAACTTTTATGCTTACTTTCCCGCCAATGCCAGTTTTCCTTCCCAGCTTGGGGAAATGCTTATGTCGGCCTTGGGTGCCCAGTGCATGATATGGGAAACCTCCCCGGCAGCCGCCGAACTGGAAGAGCGGGTGGTGCATTGGTTGCGGGATATGATCGGCCTACCGAAGACCTTTACGGGGGTGATACAGGATACGGCTTCCACAGCCACCCTATGCGCTCTGCTGACTGCCCGGGAAAAGCTGACCCACTACCGGGTCAACGAAGCAGGGATACAGCAACAAGCGAGAATGCGGGTTTACTGCTCCACCGAAACGCATTCATCGGTAGAAAAAGATGTCAAAATTATGGGCCTGGGACGGGAAAACTTGGTTAAGATGGAAGTGGATAATCAAGAGGCCATGCGGACAGACAGACTGGAAGAAGCCATACAGCAAGACCTTGAGCGGGGTTACCAGCCCCTTTGTGTGGTAGCCGCGCTGGGAACTACCGGAACCCTGGGCTTTGACCCTTTGCCTGAAGTTGTGACCATTTGTAAAAAGCACAACATCTGGCTGCATGTGGATGCCGCTTATGCCGGGGCAGCCTTTATTCTGCCGGAGTACCAGCATTACCTGGAAGGCAAAGAGGGCATTGACAGTCTGGTGTTTAACCCACATAAGTGGTTGATGACCAATTTTGATTGTACTGCTTATTTTGTCAAAGACCCGGATGCATTGGTCAATACTTTCTCCATTCTTCCTGAATATCTCAAGACAGCTACCCATGGTAAGGTTAACGACTACCGTGATTGGGGAATTCCATTGGGGAGACGCTTTCGTGCGCTGAAGTTATGGTTTGTGCTTCGCAGTTTTGGAGTGCAAGGGCTACAGCAGGAGATCAGGCACCATATCACGCTTACGCAACAAATAGCTTGTGGTATGCAAGCACATCCTTCATTTTGCTTGTGTATACACCGGATGAACTTGCTCGCTTTCAGGCTCCATTTTGAAGGATTAAGTGAGAGCGCCGACGAAGATTTACATCAGCAATTTATCGATAAACTCAATGCATCGGGAAAAGTCTACCTCACCCATACCCGGCGGCGGGGCAAAATGCTGATTCGTATGGTGATTGGTCAGCCCCACGTAGAGGAAAGGCATGTTATGGAGGCTTGGGATTTTATACGCGCTACAGCAGAACAACTTATCAGTGCTAACCTGAAACAATAATGTATGCTGGAAATAGTGTATCGTGATGAAAATATCGTGGCCATCAACAAACCCCATGGCTTGCTGGTGCACCGTTCGCCCATAGCCAAAGATGCAGAAAGGTTTGCACTTCAGCTGCTGCGTGATCAAATCGGCCAGCATGTGCATCCGGTGCATCGCCTGGATCGTAAAACCGGTGGATTACTACTTTTTGCCCTCAACGTTGAGACCTCCCGGCTTTTACAGCGACTTTTTGCTTATAATGGTATGCAAAAGACTTATCATGCTATTGTAAGAGGATACACGCTTAATGATGATGTCATCGACTACCCTTTGCGCAAAGAGGACGGTAGGGTGCAGGAAGCGGTTACAGAATACACCAAATTGGGAGAAGCAGAAATGCCGGTAAAGATGGGTAGACATAAAACATCGCGCTACTCATTTTTAGAGATCCGGCCAGATACCGGAAGAATGCACCAGATCCGTAAACATATGGCCCATATCCGACATCCTATTATTGGAGATCGGCCCCATGGCTGTAATAAGCAAAACCGGCTGTTTAAAGAACGCTGGCAAATGGATACGATGTTGCTGCATGCTTCCAGGCTCTGTTTCCAGCACCCAATCAGCCAACATGAAATCATCCTGCATGCAGGTTTTCAGCCTGAATTCTCGCGGATGATGAATATGATGGGATTTGAGTAACCATAAATTTTTATGTCTTAACCAAAGATCATGGGAAAGAAGAAGAACAAAAAAGGAGGAATTGTCTACTCCACCAATGAGCATTTTGCATACCAGCATGACGAGCCTGCTGAAGAGGTGACGTTTCCTCCGGAGCAACAGGATTTAAGGGTAATGCTAGATAAAAAAGCGCGTAAAGGTAAACAGGTGACGCTGGTGACGGGCTTTGTAGGTACGCAGCGTGACCTGAAAGACCTGGGTAGATTTCTCAAATCTAAGTGTGGGGCGGGCGGCTCAGCCAAAGACGGTGACATAATTGTACAAGGTGATTTCCGCGATAAAATCATGGAGGTTTTACAACAGGAAGGCTACCGGGCTAAAAAATCTGGCGGCTGATTCAGCGCCTCACGCTAACTCGGGATTGTCCTACAGTTTGCCAACCACATCTTTTAAAATTTC
>CAZZGE010000202.1:5534-8479 GCA_964653665.1 uncultured Porifericola sp.
TGTTTTCTGGCTGCCTGGCTGATATACGCGATGTTTGATGATAAATCGCTGCCCGTTGGCTGAAATTTATTCCCATCTACATAATTATTTAGTATCAATTTGAATGGCCATTTATGAGGTCAATTTTTTTAAGTTTTCGTTTGTCTTTTTGCTCAAAATGGCTTTATCTAGTTTAAGAATCCATTCTTAATATGTGTATAAACTACTAATAGTCAATTATTTATAATATTATATGAAAAAAACTATATATATCATTTTATGCATATGAACATATTTTAATATATTTGCGTATAACATAACATGATGGAAACACTCAACTTAATAAGTCCCAAAAAATTAGAAAAGGCAGCGCATATCTTGAAAACGATTGCGCACCCACTCAGAATCGCCATCGTTGACCTGCTTTCTAAGCAAGGTAAATTATCAGTAGGGGAGATTACTGAAATCCTAGACTCCGAGCAGTCCCTTACTTCGCATCATCTATCTAATATGAAATTGAAGGGGGTGCTAGCAAGTGAAAGGGATGGCCAGAGGATACTTTATTCTCTAAAGATGGAAGAAGTAACTGGGGTACTCCATTGTGTGAGTCGTTGTCAAGCTATCTAAAAATCTAACATTACTTAAAGTAAATTACGCTTTTGACATGGAAAATTTTGTAGGACTATTTGCAGCCATAACTATCGGACTCAGCCTCGGACTCATTGGAGGCGGTGGTTCCATACTTACTGTTCCTGCTTTGGTCTACCTGATGCAAGTAGAGCCTGTGCTGGCCACAGCATATTCGCTTTTCATTGTAGGTATTTCGTCTCTGATTGGGTCCGTAAACTACATGAAAAAAGGGTTGGTGAGCTACAAGACAGCAGTTGTCTTTGCCATTCCTTCGCTGACGGCTGTTTTTTTAACTCGAAAATATATTGTTCCAACCATTCCGCAGGAAATACTAACCTTAGGTGATTTTGTGCTGACGAAAAACTTGGCTATCATGCTGTTTTTTGCAGTCATTATGGTTGCTGCCGCCTTTTCCATGATCCGTTCGGGTAAGCGAAAAGCAGAAGATAGCCAGGAAATACAGTTTAACTATCCTATGATCCTGCTGGAAGGAGCTCTCGTAGGTGTGCTGACCGGTATTGTAGGTGCCGGCGGTGGGTTTCTGATCATCCCGGCACTGGTGCTGATGGCCCGTTTGCCTATGAAGATGGCTGTAGGAACATCATTATTAATTATCGCTGTCAAATCTCTGATTGGTTTTCTCGGCGACATCAGCGAGCAGATCATAGACTGGAATTTTCTAGCCATATTTTCCGGCTTTGCCATCGCCGGTATCCTAATTGGCTCCTTCGCTTCAAAATTTGTTTCTGCCAGTAAATTGAAAGGCGCATTCGGCTGGTTCGTACTGGTCATGGGGGCCTACATTATTGTCCACGAACTAATGACTTCACTTTAACCAACAATCTTTAAACTTTTAAATCATAAAACCATGTATGTAGAACAACTTTACACCGGATGCTTAGCAGAAGCTGCTTACTACATTGAATCTAATAAAGAAGCAGTGATCATTGACCCGCTGAGAGAAACTGACCCCTATCTGGAGCTTGCTGAAAAGCGTGACGCAAAAATCAAGTATATCTTTGAGACTCACTTCCACGCTGATTTTGTGTCAGGTCACCTGGATTTGGCCGGTAAAACGGGTGCTACCATTGTTTTTGGTCCTAATGCAACTCCTGAATATTCGGCTTACGTAGCCCACGATGACGAAATTTTTAATATAGGAGACGTTAGAATAAAAGTATTGCACTCTCCGGGTCACACTATGGAATCTTCTTCCTTCCTACTGATTAACGATATGGGAAAAGACTATGCAATATTTACCGGCGACACACTTTTCAATGGTGATGTTGGACGTCCAGATCTGGCCGTCAAAACTGATCTTACCCGTGAAGATCTGGCTGGCCACTTGTATAACTCACTACAAACAAAAATCTTAACGCTGGCCGACGATGTCATTGTTTACCCTGGGCACGGAGCCGGTTCGCAGTGTGGAAAAAATATGAATAGTGAAACCTTCACTACTATAGGAGCGCAGCGTCAGTTTAACTATGCGCTTCAGCCTATGTCCAAGCAAAAATTTGTTGAGGTTGTGACCGACGGGTTGGAAACGCCGCCTGCTTACTTTCCTGAAAATGCTCGCATCAATAAGTATGGTTACCAGAATATTGACGAAGTCATGAAACGTAACCTGAAGCCACTGAATGTGGCTGGCTTTGAGCAAAACGTAACCGAAGGTACGGTTATCCTGGATACCCGCGATCCTGAATCCTTTGAAAAAGGATTTGTACCTGGCTCTCTTAACATAGGTCTGAACGGACAGTACGCTGTTTGGGTAGGTACCCTACTAAAGATCAATCAGGCCATCGTACTGGTCACTGAACCCGGCAATGAGAAAGAATCAGTACTGCGCTTAGCACGGGTAGGCTTTGAAAATGTGAAAGGCTACCTGCATAATGGTACTGACGCCTGGCTGGCTGCCGACCGTGAATTGCAAGAAGTAGATTCCTTACCTGCTGAAGAAGTGAAACCATTGATGGATAAGAGATATACAGTGCTAGATGTAAGAAGGAACACCGAAGCCCAGACTGAGCATGTGGCCGGTGCCTTGAATATTCCACTTAAAGACCTGAAGGACAGAATCGGAGAGCTTGATAAGGATACAAACTACCTGGTGCACTGCGCCGGAGGATATCGCTCAATGATTGCTTCCTCCATCCTGAAGCAGAACGGTTTTAGCGATTTTAAAAACGTTTTAGGGGGTTTTGATAAAATCAAAGAGCAGTCAGCCATTGAACTCTTGGCAGGAAAGTGCCCGAATCAATTAAGACAGGAAAAGCTATCGGTTGTTAACAACGAATAGCTCTATTAAAGGAAGGGGAGACTCTTCCTTTTCACAA
>CAZZGE010000203.1:0-2040 GCA_964653665.1 uncultured Porifericola sp.
CTGGAAGTCAATGTCCTTTTCTCTGCCCCGGTACGCAAAAGACTGCTTCAGGCCGGTGATCAACTGCTTAAGGTCAAAGTCGGTGTCTTCAAACTCTATTTTTCCCGCTTCAATCTTACTGAAGTCTAGGATATCGTTGATGAGGCCCAGCAGGTTTTCTCCGGAAAAACGTAGGCTGTTGAGGTTCTCCAGTTGTTCCGGTTTGGGGTTATTCTCCAACAGGAGGTGAGTAATACCGATGACCGCATTCATGGGTGTCCGTATCTCGTGGCTCATGGTAGAGAGAAACTCTGCCTTGGCCAGTGAAGCCTTTTCCGCCTGCTTACGAGCCTGTATGATTTCCTGCTCACGCGCGGAGCGCTCCAGGGTGGCACTGACCCACTTGGCAAGGATTTGTACAAACTCTTTTTCTTCTTCAGAGAATCCATGTCGGGCTTGCAAGGAAGAGAAGCTAACTGTCCCGTACAGGTCGCCATCTACCTTGAGAGGGGCGCCGATGTAGCTTCGGATCCCGTGCTGTTGAAAATAGGTATGTTCGGCGTACTCAGAGTTCGTAACATCAGGGATATCTATGACGCGGGTTATGAGGGGTTGGTTACAGAATACCTCCTCCAGCGATAAGGTTTGCCGGTTGAGGTCCGGTAGCCCGACTTCTGCCCGTAGATAATGAAGAATATGTGCCTCTTTTTGATACACCTGGCTCACCATACCCGCAGACATCTGAAGGTAGTTGGTTACCTCTTTAAGAGCTCTCTGGATTTGTTTGTCAGCGCCTATCGTACCCCGGGAGGCAAGCATGTTGAGCATCTTGAGGCCCCGCTGAAAATGCTGAATGTTCAATTCTGCTTCTTTTTCGCCCGTGATGTCCTGAAATACGCACTTAACTCTGAAAGCTTTACGGTTGCGCATGAGGGTTTTTCCGATGACCCTTACCCATATACGTTCGTAATTACCATCGTACATTTCCAGTTGCAGGTCAAAGTTTTTGCTATCTTTCTGGGCGCTGTTAATGGCTGCCAGAAACTCCCGGCGGGAGACTTTGGTAAAGAAACTGAGTCCCCGGTCTAGAGAAAGGGCGTACTTATCAGAAATATGGAGTAGCTGCTGTAGTTGTGAAGATACTGTAATTTTTCCGGAAGCTACCTCCAGTTCCAGGCTACCCACGCGCGCCAGTTCCTGAGTATCTTCTAACTCTTCTTTTATCTTAAGCAGCCTGTCTTCAGCCAGCTTTCTTTCTGTGATGTTGGTACTTACGATTAATGCGCTTACGACTTCCCCCTGCTCGTCTCTAACCGGTACTCCGTTAAGTTTATAATGGTCGCCGCCGTACAAAATGACCACGTTCGCATGATCTCCGGCAAGAGCAGCCTGGTACGTTGGCTGTATTTGTAGCGCCATGTTTTCACCGACGGCTTCTTGCAGGTCCTTATTTTCAAGATCCTTAGCTTGCAGTCCCGCTTCCTTCAGGTTAGCACCCTCGGCCAGGATAATTCTCTTGTCGGTATCAAGTAGAAATATATCTGTATCAGGAATATTTGCCGCCAGTCTGCGATAATTTTTTTCGTTAGTTTTTTCTCTTTCCTGCGCTACTTTCCGCTGCGTCACGTCCCGGGAGATGGAAACGGTGTATTCTAGCTTTCCCTCTACCAGTATAGGGGTAAAACAACCTTCTAACCACACATAATGGCCGCTCTTATGCAAAAGCCTGTACTCTACCGTACCAGAGGGCTCACCCTTTGCCAGTGCCGCCGCTGCTCCCCGCTGAATGGCCTCAGTATCTTCAGGGTGTAAAATACAGTAAGGGTCAGCGCCTACCAATTCCTCAGGCGTATAACCGAGCATATGCTTTACAGACGGAGAAAGATAGTCGATCATACCGTCAGGCTCATAGACACAGATGAGATCGCTCACATGGTCGGTGATTAGCCGGTACCCCACCCCGGCAAAATCCTGTGCTTCTTTCAACTCCTTTTCCAGACGAGTGATATGCTTTTCGTAGGTTTTTTTGGTACTGGTGAGTTGCTCTTTCAGAGATGCAAT
>CAZZGE010000203.1:2140-8464 GCA_964653665.1 uncultured Porifericola sp.
CAAAAAAGCTTTGGTTGATTTTGTTGGAGACGTACACGGCAGGGCTGATCAGCTTCATACTTTGCTGGCTAAGCTGGGCTACAAAAGGCGTGGTGGTATTTATGGTCATCCCAATAGTGAAGCGGTATTTGTAGGAGACCTCATCAATAAGGGAAAGCAAAATAGAGAGGTGCTGTCAACGGTAAAAGCAATGGTAGATGCTGGGAAAGCCCGGGTAGTACTGGGAAATCACGAACGGAACCTCATTGGCCTCTTTCACAAGCATAAGCGTCACAAATACATACAAGCTCCTACTGAAAAAAACCGGATGCAGCATGAGCCGACCTTTAAGAGTTTTGCAGATGACCAGCCAACTCTACAGGGATACATCCGGTGGATGCGACAACTGCCACTCTTTTTGGAGACAGACACATTTCGGGTAGCGCATGCTTGCTGGCATCAGCCCAGTATTGCTTTCCTCGGCAAGTATTTTCCACAAAACTGCCTAGACGACTACCTCTTGGACGAGATGGTGCCTGGTAGTGAGGTGGCGTTAGCCCTGCAGCAGGTGCTAGAGGGCCCCAGACTTCCACTGCCGAATCAGCAAGAAAGTACTTTCAAGGCAAAG
This sequence comes from uncultured Porifericola sp., assembly GCA_964653665.1. GTDB lineage: Bacteria > Bacteroidota > Bacteroidia > Cytophagales > Cyclobacteriaceae > Catalinimonas. The sequence continues at coordinate 2,748 of CAZZGE010000203.1, forward strand.
TGGTGGTACCTGCAGCAGAGCGATGCCTATCAAGAGCTATCCGTCAGACCAGAAATAGGTTTGGGGAATCCCCGTGTCAATGCAGCCGGCTTGAAGCTACTTGACTACCAGTATCCGGAAGATGAAAAGCCTTTCTTTTTTGGCCATTACAATCTTCCGGGCCAGCTTGTCCTCACTGGTAATAACTATACCTGCCTGGATTTTAATACCGAAGATCACCCTCTACTGGTTGCGTACCGCTGGGAAGGGGAGCAAACACTGGATAGCCGGAAGTTCTTCTGGGTCTGAGGGTGCAAAAGTGTGATGCTATTAGGATGTTATGGTTGATCATCATGTTTTTCAAAAGCTTTAACACCCTGAATCAGAATACTAATCCTCTACTTCTACCACCATTTCTATCTCTACGGCAATGTTGTTCGGAAGCGAACCCATGCCTACGGCTGCCCGTGCATGTTTGCCTCTTTCACCAAACACTTCTACGATAAAGTCAGAAAAGCCATTCATTACCTGGGGCTGCTCTATAAAGTCGGTTGTCCCGTTGACCATACCGTGGACTTTTACGATACGTGTTACCTTATTCAAATCTCCTATTTCTCCTTTCAAAGCAGAGAGTAACGTGATGGCAGTGTAACGAGCGGCCTGTTGCCCTTCTTCAATGGTCAGGTCCTGCCCCAGTTTGCCGGTCACATAATTACCTTCAGGTGTTACGGGCCCGTGCCCAGCCAGGAAGACTAGGTTACCGGTTTGTACTGCTCTTACAAAGTTAGCGGAAGGGGCCGGCAGATCGTACAACGCTACGCCCATATCTTCCAGCTTTTGCTCAATATCTTCTTGCTGGGTAACGGCTGCTTCTTTTACTTCATTCTCTGATGAAGGCTGGCAAGCCAGGGCCGTGATTAGTACACTAAAAACAATGAAATGATGAATTTTTCGCATAGTTTTAAAGTTAGTTTTGCCAAAATATAGAAAACTTTCCTCTTATCATTGATTAATCTACTTTAACGCTCCTCAGATGAATTTTGTCGCACTGGATTTTGAAACAGCCAACCACCGCAGGGATAGTGTGTGTGAAATTGGCATCGCCGTAGTGAGCAATGGGCAGGTGAGGGAGCAGCGCTCCTGGCTGGTAAGGCCCCGCGAGAACCAGTTTAATCGGATGAACACCTACATTCATGGGATTGACGCCAAAAAAGTTGCTGATGAACCGGAGTTTGATGCGCTATGGCAAAAAGTGAGGGACTACTTTGAAGGTGCCTGTGTGGTGGCGCACAACGCTAGTTTTGACCTAAGTGTGCTCCGACATGTGCTTGCTCAGTACGAAATTCCTTTTCCCGAGCTTAGCTATGCCTGCAGTCTGCAGGTAGCCCGCCGGGCGTGGCGTGGCCTGCCTTCTTACGGGCTGGCTGCGCTTTCGGAGCGGTTTGGTATCAGCCTGAATCATCATGCGGCAGGATCAGATGCCGAAGCTTCCGCCCGTATCATGCTGTGCGCCATGGAAGAGCACGGGCTAGGTACTTTTGATGAGATAGAGCCTAAGTTTGGGTTGCAGGTGGGGCGTCTCTATGCCCATGGCTACATACCCTCCGGACGCCTTCGCCCCCAAAAAAAGAAGAAGAAAAAGCGCCTGGATTCGCTGCCCATTGATCTTTCACGGGTCAGCAAGGAGCATCCGCTCTTTGGAAAGACAGTGGTTTTTACCGGCACGCTGAAGAATATAAGTCGGGCGGAAGCCCAGCGGGCTGTGCTGGAAGCTGGTGGACATGCTCCCAACTTTGTTGACGACCGGACACACTACCTGGTATTGAGCGAAAAAGTATTTTCCAACATTACTCAGGGTGTGAATAATAATAATAAAGTCAGGCAGGCCAGGCAGCTTTCTGGGAGCAACAGTCAGATAGAACTCATCACCGAGCAGCAGTTTTTACGTTTGTTACAGTATGAAGTACCAGGAAAGTCTGAGTTTTAGTCATCCAGTGTTGTGGGTTATTCTATTGCTCCTGTCTGCCTTTTTGGGCTACGGTGCGGTCCATCAAATTATCTATGACCAACCCTTCGGAAATAATCCCGCTCCTGACCACTTGCTGCTGGTATTTGTCGGCATTCCGGCGCTGCTCCTGACATTGCTATTGGGTGCCCGACTCCGTATCAGCATTGATGAGGAAGCAATCAGTTACCGTTTCCTGCCTTTTCATTTCAAATGGCACCATATTCCCTGGCGAGAGATTGAAGCGGTATATGTCAGAAAATACAGGCCGATTTATGAGTTTGGCGGCTGGGGGCTACGTATCAATTTGCGGGGCAACCGGGCTTACAATGTGATGGTTGATAAAGGCATGGGCATGGAGATTCTTCGTAAAGATGGTAAGAAGATACTGTTCAGCACCCGTAAGCCCCGGCAACTCAGATCTTTCCTGGACGAGCTTTCGTCTAAAGGAAAGCCCCTTTAATTGCATAACTGGTAAAAATTAACGTAAGTTTGTGTAAATCAGCTACGCAAGTACAACATGTTGGATAAAAGTACGAGAGAAAAATACGTAGTAGTGGTCGGGCTGGAAGTACATGCACAACTCCTAACCAACAGCAAAATTTTCTCCTCAGATCCTAATCAGTACGGAGCCCCGCCCAATACCAATATCAGCCCGATTACGCTGGGGCACCCCGGTACGCTACCCCGCCTCAACAAAAAGGTGGTGGAATACGCGATCCGTATGGGGCTGGCCTGTGATTGTGAGATTACCCGATATAACATCTTTGACCGTAAAAATTATTTTTATCCTGACCTGCCCAAAGGCTATCAGATTATGCAGGATAAGACGCCTATCTGCGTGGGCGGCGGTGTTTATATCCGTATTCCCAACAAGCCTGAGAAAAGGGTAAAGTTACACCATATTCACCTGGAAGAAGACGCCGGTAAGTCCATCCACCTGGATAATGAGCCGGAAACCCTGGTAGATCTCAACCGTGCCGGCGTGCCGCTGATTGAGATCGTCACCGATCCTGACATTCGCAGTTCTGAAGAAGCCCACGCCGTGCTTACCGAAATTCGCAAAATGGTCCGCTACCTGGATATCTGCGACGGTAATATGGAAGAAGGCTCCATGCGCTGCGATGCCAACGTTTCCATAATGCTGAAAGACGCTACCGAATACGGAAAAAAAGTAGAGGTGAAGAATATGAACTCTATCCGCAATGTGCAGAAAGCCATTGACCACGAGGTGGAACGGCAGATCATGCTTCTGGAGTCCGGGAAAAGTATTGCCTCGGAGACCCGCCTGTTTAATGCAGCTAAAGGAACCACCTACAGCATGCGTACCAAGGAAGAGTTGAATGACTACCGTTACTTTCCTGAGCCTGACCTCTGTCCGCTGGTAGTGTCAGATGAGTGGCTTGATACGATCCGGGCAGCTATGCCCGCTCTACCCCATGCTTTATGGCATAAATTTAAAGACCAGTATGGCTTACCGGCCTACGACGCTGAGGTGCTCACAGAAACTAAAGCCATGGCTGCCTATTTTGAGGAGGTATGCCGACATACAAACCATTACAAAGCAGCCTCTAACTGGATGATGGGGCCAGTACGTTCATATTTGAATGACCACACCTGCGGAATAGAAGCTTTTCCACTGGCGCCCGACTACCTGGTCAGCCTGGTAGAACTGGTGGCCCAAGACAAAGTGAGTTTTGCCATTGCCTCGCAGAAAGTTTTTCCGCAGATGCTGGAAAATAATAGTAAGTCGCCCCTGGAATATGCTAAGGCTATGAACTTACTGCAGGAAAGCAACTCCGACAGCATACAGCCTTTGGTGGAGGAGATACTGTCGGATTACCCAAACAAAGTGGATGAATACCGCAAGGGTAAAAAAGGGCTTTTGGGTATGTTTATGGGCGAAGTGATGAAACGCAGTAAGGGAAAAGCCAACCCCAAAGTGGCTAATGAATTGCTAAGAAAAGAATTAGGTTAATATTAATAATCAAAATATTTGGTAATCGATATCATGAGAAGTACAAACTCCTTGGTTTTAATACTCAGCGCTTTATTAGTCCAGGCCTGCTCCCAGCAGCCAGGCCAGCCAACCGCCAGCGCTTCCAGTGATCAACAGGTTCAAATTGAAGGTAAGATCAATAATCCTTCAGCCGAAGGCGATGTAGTATTGGAAAAGACAGGTGATCAAAATATGCAGATTGTGGATACCTTGATGGTTTCCAGCGATTCTACCTTTCGTTACAGTCTGAAGAACCAAGCTCCCGGTTTTTATCGGCTCAACCTTTACGACCGGCAGTACGTCAACCTTATTCTGGATGATGAAGACGTAAGTATTACTGCCGACGGTAACCGGCCTGATGGATTTGTAGAAGTAACCGGATCTGAGGATACTGATTATTTTTACGCTATAAATGACATCATGAGATCGTACCAGCAAGAGGTAAATGTCCTGAATGCTGACTTCATGAAAGCCCGTGCTGAAGGTGATGAATCTGCGATGAAGGAAGTTGAAGCTCGTTACCAGGAGCTTGAGGAAGCCAATACCATCAAAATTAAGAATAAAATTGACGAGATGGGCAATTCTATAGCAGCCTTCTATGCCGTAAACTTCCTGGATGCTGAAAAAGAATTCGCTTATCTGAGTGACATGGCAGAACGTTTTCAACAGAGCCTGCCGGATTCTCGCTACACTGAGCAGTTCACTGCCCAGGTAGAGGAAATGCGAAAACTAGCCATTGGGATGCCAGCACCAGATATCAGACTACCTAATCCTGAGGGAGATACCATAGCGCTTTCTTCATTACGGGGCAATTACGTGATGATTGACTTCTGGGCGGCTTGGTGTAAGCCCTGCCGCGTGGAAAATCCCAATGTCGTAAGGTTATACAATAAATATAACGACCAGGGCTTTGAGATCTACGGAGTTTCTCTGGATCGTACCAAAGAAGCTTGGACAGAGGCCATTGAAAAAGATAATCTCACCTGGACGCAGGTATCAGACCTACAATACTTTGATTCTGAAGCAGCTAGTTTGTACAATATCAGTGCGATTCCCGCTACGGTACTGCTGGATAAAAAAGGAAAAATTATTGGTAAGAACCTGAGAGGGCCTACACTGGAAGCTAAGCTGGCTGAAATTTTTGAAGGCGTATAGTCGCTATCTCTTCCGAAATGAATGATTTTATCCCGGCAAACTGTCGGGATTTTTTTTTGCGCTTGCTGGCTGGAAATACCTTCGTTTTATTATCACATACCCGGAGGTACAATTGCCATAAAGTTTGGTAAGTTGATTCCTGAACAGGCTTCATGCCGGTGGGCAGGAACATGCACAGTATCATAAAACAGATATTGACCCTAAATGACCTATCAATGAAGATACAGGACAGATTCAGACTGGACGGGAAAGTTGCTATAATAACCGGAGCCAGTAAAGGGATCGGCAAAGCTATTGCCTATGCGCTGAGGCAGCAGGGCGCTCAGGTCGTATTTCCAGCCGAAAACAGGATGCGGTAGACGAGGTAGTGAAGGAGTTCAATAAGGACAACATTAAAGCCCTGCCTTTGGCCTGCCACATGGGTGATATGCAGCAGATTCAGCAGCTTATTGGAGAGACGCAGAAAGCCTGCGGCGGTGTGGATATCATTGTCAATAATGCGGTAACCAACCCGGTATTTGTTCCGGTAATGAATACTGATACCGCAGCGTTTGACAAAATCATGGACGTCAACGTTAA
>CAZZGE010000204.1:0-8462 GCA_964653665.1 uncultured Porifericola sp.
TACTTAGAATGTTATATTAAGCCATTACGATGTAAAACTTATAAGAGACCGTTAGATGATCTCCTCAGTAGCTTTGATTTGCTACCTTATCTGGAAAGTCTGGTGAGTGAACCTGTAAAATGCTCCTCGGGAACTGACAGTCTCTACCACGCTTAACCTAAATCACACCTGCTTATGCGCTATCTATTGATCGGGCTCCTGTTATTCTCAATTTCAGCTTGTAATAGGTTGAATGATGAAAATGGAAATGGTTCTCTTACAGAAGAGCCTGTCAAAAGGGGAGAAGACAACCTGGCCTACCAGTGGGCAAGTCTTGCTCTGAAAGCTACGGCCAATGACACTGAAATGTTTGCTCCCCGCCCTACAATCACTTCTCGGTATCTGGGACTCATTTTTACAGCCGTTTTTGATGCTTGGACACGTTATGACGGAAAGGCCATTCCTATTTACCTTAGTGGTGTAAACAGAAGACCCTCAGGTGAACAAAATTTCAACAATAAAGAAATTGCAATCAGTTATGCGGCATACCGAGTCATGAAAGAATATTACCATTCCGATAGTACGCTTTTCCGAGCGTTTATGCTGGAAAAAGGTTTTGACCCGGATAATCAAACCCTTGACTCTAATACGCCTGTGGGTATCGGTAATTTGGCAGCCAGAGCTGTCATTGAGGCCCGTAGGAATGATGGGGCTAACCAGTATGGTGAGGCCAAGGGGGCGAATGGAGAGCCTTACAGTGATTATACGGGTTACGAGCCAGTAAACTCTCCCGATAATAACGTAGATGGAAATCGTTGGCAACCCAAGTATTTTTCGGATGGTAAAGGAGGGAACTATGCGCCTCCCTGCCTGACACCCTATTGGCAACTCGTCGATCCCATTGCTATTCAGTCTGCTGATCAGTTTCGTCCTGGACCCCCGCCGATGCTTGGCTCAGACCAGCTGGCAAAAGAAGTAACCGAGGTCGTAGAATTTCAAGCCAATCTTACTGATAAGCAAAAGGCATTGGTAGAATTTATGAGAGATGGTCCTCAGTCTGTTCAACAGGCCGGTCACTGGTTAGCCTTCGCTCAGGATGTATCAGTGCGTGATCAACACACCCTGGATGAGGATGTCAAAATGTATTTTCTCAATCAGGCTACCGCCATGGATGCTTTCATCGCTTCTTGGGACACGAAAATGTACTATGATTTTGCTCGCCCTTACGCTTTGGTACATGAATACTATGAAGACCGGACAATTACGGCCTGGGGTGGTCCAGGCAAAGGCATGATTGACATGCCCGGTCAGCAATGGAAACCGTATTCGCCGGAAACCTTTCTTTGCCCTCCTTTTCCCAGCTATGTTTCCGGGCATAGTTGTGTGAGTGGTGCATGCGCAGAAGCATTGCGTCTTTTTACTGGAAGTGATAGATTTGGAGCAGAAGCAACCTTGATAGCAGGAGCACTCACTGAGCCCAATCACCTGGGTGATACAGTAATCCTTCAATTTCCTACTTTTACCGAAACTGCAGAAATGGCGGGTATTTCACGCGTGTTGGGTGGTTATCATATCCAGTCTGAAAACACTGCTGGACTGGAATTAGGAAGAAATGTAGCCAGGGAAGTATACAAAAAATACCAATATCATGTAGGGGAGAAAGAGGCTCTGGCAAAAAGGTGACTTAAGCTACTAGATAGCCTGCGGTGTCAATGAGAATGAGGGATTATTTTTTTCCGTTGATCAGTAGATCACTTTTCAGAAAAATACTGCTGCACTGTTGACCCTGACCCGAGAACATGATGTTTGGGGCGTACCAACCTAGAGTCTGTCTGAGCGTTGGTTTTCTCCCGAAGATCCTTCAGTTACAGCCAGGGTCCCGAAAATGAAAGCTAGATTCAAGAAATATATGACTACTTCAACACTAGAAAACTGGCTTAACAGTAAACAAGGCCGGTTTTCTGATGAAAGGCCGAGAAGTGGGAAAAATCTAACTGTTCAGTAATCCTTTAAAATATTTATCCGTTTACAAAGAGCACGAATATATGACGGTTAGAAGACGTAGGCTTAGCCGAGATTGTAGAAAGTGCTGAGTTAATGTAGTACCTTTCACTTATAGATCTTGGCGGGAAAGGCCAAATTTTTCGTCTTTTTCTATATTTCCTTTTGGTTCTATGTGGATCATAATGTCGTATACATTTTTCAGCCGCTCTTTGATTTTATTTTCTACCGCAACACCTATCTTATGAGATTCAGCAACGGTCATGTGTTCATCTACTTCAATGTCGAGGTCAATGAGATAAAGGTTTGACATCTTACGGATACGTGCTCGGTGCGGATTGTAAGCCCCTTCTACTGAATTAGTGGCAGCGAATACTTCCTCGTAGACTGAAGTATCTCTAAAGCCGTCCATAAGTTCGGTATTGGACTCCATAAAAATTTCAAAACCAATCTTTAAGATCCACAGACTTACCCCTATCCCAAAAACGGTGTCGATCACTGGTATGTTCAGTAGTCGCGTTGTCACAATACCCACCAGTACAGCGATCGAGAGGATAATGTCTGCACGCATGTTTTCGGCATTAGCAACCAGCATACTACTCTCGGCTTTGCGCCCTACACTAAACTGCCAACTTGCCAAAAGGAATTTGATTAAGATAGAAAATTCCGTAACATAAACTGCCATTTCGCTGGGTAAATCACGTGCTTGACCGCTAATCAGTTGCCCAACATTGTTGTACAGTAGCTGTGCACCGGCAAAGAAAATAAAGAAAGACAATAATTTGGTGGCAATGGTTTCTGCACGGCGATAGCCGTAAGGATATTTCACAGTAGGCGGTCTGCGACTGAAATGTGCCATAAACAAGATGATTACATATGAGGCTACATCGGACATCGTATCCAGTCCGTCACCGATGACGGCCTGACTATTGGCTATGAAGCCTATACTAACTTTGACCACTGCTAGCAATGCATTACTAATGATCCCAACCCAAGATGCCGTTATGATTAATGATACCCTGTCTGCCACGTCTTCTGATTCTGGTATTTGCAAGTTGTAAAAATAGAACTCAGGTTCATGCCAAGTTTTCCGTAGAAACAATGATTTTCAAAAGTCGTTTAACTAAATTGCAAGTAACATGAATCATTCGATAATTCCTTTTTAAATATTTTTTGAACCTTAAATTAACGAAAAATGGCATTTACATTACCTGATCTTCCCTACTCCTTTGACGCTCTAGAACCTCATATTGATGCTAAGACGATGGAGATTCACCACGATAAGCATCACGGTGGTTACGTAACCAAGCTGAATAATGCAGTTGAAGGAACGCCGCAGGCTGATATGTCACTTGATGACCTTATGAAAAATGTTGGTGGCACGTCTACGGGTGTTCGCAACAACGGAGGTGGTCACTACAACCACACGTTATTCTGGACTGTCATGTCTCCCAACGGTGGTGGTAATCCAAGTGGTGAACTGGCTACTGCTATAGAAAAATCATTTGGTTCTTTTGATAAATTCAAAGAAGATTTTGATAAGGCGGCAGCAACGAGATTTGGTTCAGGATGGGCCTGGCTCATCGTAGATGATAGTGGTTCCTTAAAAGTGACTTCTACACCGAACCAGGATAACCCTGCAATGGATATTGCTGAAGAAAAAGGCTCACCCATTCTTGGTCTGGATGTATGGGAACATGCTTATTATCTTAACTATCAGAATAAACGGCCTGCTTATATTTCAGCTTTCTGGAATATTGTTAACTGGGATGAAGTAGCCAAACGCTACGAAGCCGCCAAATAAGAACAACACTTCATGCTCATGTAAACACGCTGGCCTCATAGGCCAGCGTGTTTTTTTAGCTTATTGCTACGTTTAAATAATGAACGAAAGGCTCCATAGCTTTAAACATCTCAATCGTTTTGTTCCTGAAGATATCTTTCGTTAACTCTTCATCCTGAAGCTTATGAATAACCACATAGTCCTTGAGTTTGAGTAGTTCAATATTTGGATGATCTGGTTGATAACCCTTAGGAGCTCTCTTCAGTTTTTCTCCCTGAATTTTATCAAAGTACTTCTTAAAATCTTTTTGGCTAGTAATCAGCTTTAGCTCCGCAGCGTTGTAATCTATTTCCTGTCTTACTTTGGCCAGCGCATCTGACGCTGGATGATACATGCCACCACCTATAAAAGATTCATTGCTTGGTTGAATGTGCAGATAGTAACCAGCATTGGGGGATTTCTTACCACCTTCAGACATAAAGACACCAAAGTTATTTTTGTAAGGCGATTTGTCTTTAGAAAAGCGAATATCACGGTTAATCCGAAAGGTACAATCCTTGGGTTGTAGCCCCAATAAAGTTTCATCTATTACGCTCATCTCACCCAGTAGAAAACGTACAAAACTTTGAAACTCTTCCTTTGCCTGATGATACCAATCTCGGTGGGTATCCATCCACTCTTTATTGTTATTTTGCTCAAGCTCAGTTAGAAAATGAAGTATAATTTGGGTATTCATAGTAGGTCCAGTATAGTTTCCAAAGCAATACCCCTAGAAGCCTTTAGCAGGATATAGCTGTGATTAAACTTTTTTTTATTCAGGTAATGGGTTAGCTTATCTTTGTTTTCAAAATAAATTGCATTGGGATAAGCCTGGTAAGCGTCTTTCATCAACTTTCCACACAGCAATACTTGATTAAGTTTTGCTTCAGACAATGTACGTCCAATTTCCCGATGCTCATACGCACTATCTTTTCCAAGCTCAAACATATCGCCTAAGATGGCAACTTTTGAAGGAACTTTCATAACTGATAGGCTATGTATTGCTGCCTGCATGGAGTCCGGATTGGCATTATAAGCATCCATAATGATCGTATTACTTCCCTGTTCAATAAGTTGAGATCGTTGATTCGCTGGTTGATAACGACTTACTGCCTGGTTTGCTAATTCTGCATCAACTTGAAAAAATTTACCGATGCAAAGTGCAGCAGCTATGTTGGAAAAATTATAACTCCCTATCAGCTTTGTTTGAACTTCCTGACCGTTTTCGTGATGGTACAATATAAATGGATCTGCACTGATAAGATGGGCATGAAAATAATCACCTTGTTCTGGATAGAAGAGCGGTGCTCGAAAGCGTTTTGACATATTTTTAAGAATGCTGTCCTTTGAGTTGATAAATACCGTCCCATTTGTTTCAATAAGATATTGATACTGTTCACTTTCTCCACGAATTGCTCCTTCCAGTCCTCCAAAACCTTCCATGTGCGCTTTCCCAATATTTGTGGTCAGTCCATGGGTTGGCTCAGCGATTTCGCAAAGAGTACGAATTTCACCAATGGCATTAGCCCCCAGCTCTATGATTGCTAATTCGTGTTCGGGTTGAAGTCGAAGTAATGTGAGTGGCACCCCGATATGATTATTCAGATTCCCTTGGGTAGCCAGCACGTTGTATTTTTGACTCAAAACCAGGACGAGTAATTCTTTGGTAGTAGTCTTACCATTAGTTCCATTGATTCCTAGAACAGGAATGTCAAAATGACGGCGATGATGTCTTGCTAATTCCTGTAAAGTTTTCAGGCAGTCATGAATCAAAATGAAACGCTCATCTTTATGTTTGGGATCTTCGTCAATCAAGGCATAACGAGCGCCTTTTTCCAAAGCGGTAGCAGCGAATTTATTGGCGTTGAACCGCTCACCTTTGAGAGCTACAAAGAGACTTCCTGGCTCAATCTTACGCGTATCGGTGGAAACCTTACCGCACTCTAAAAATTTTTCATAAATATATTCTATCATTGCAGGAAGAACTTTTAAGTAAATTAGTTAAGATGCATGATACCAAAATAGGTAAATTATCGCATAGCTTCCAAGGTAGACCTGCATCGGAACGTATGAATTGAGTGTAAACAATGGCATATATTTTAAGCCTTGAAACAGCAACATATACTTGTTCTATAGCTATCCATCAGCATGAACACTTACTGGCTGTTCAAGACTTTCATATTGACAAATCCCATTCGTCTCTTCTACACCAGCTAATAAGAGATATGCTAAGATATTGTGAACTAGACACACGGGCACTCTCTGCAGTAGCGATATCAAGTGGGCCAGGTTCATACACTGGGTTGAGAATCGGTACATCAGCAGCCAAAGGGATCTGCTTCTCGTTGGATATACCGTTAATTTCAGTTAATACTTTGGAAGCCATGGCATTTCATGTGCAAAGGTATAATCACCATCGGGCACTTTTGTGTCCTATGCTTGATGCACGCCGCATGGAAGTGTACTGCCAAATACGCGATTTCAACAACAAAGAAATTATGGAAACTCAACCAGTTATTGTTGATGAGCAAAGCTTTAGTCAATATCTTTACAATGATAAGGTTTGGTTTTTTGGTAACGGAAGCGCCAAATGCAAAAGTCTGCTACTTTCATCGTCAGAGAATGCTTACTTTATTGAAGGTGTAGAACCAAGTGCCAGCAATATTGGTGCATTGGCCTTCAAAAAACTTCAAGTTAGAAGATTTGAAAACATTGCCTACTTTGTGCCCAACTACCTGAAAGAGTTCAGAACTACCAAACCCAAAAAGAAATAGATTCGTTGATTAAACAAAAAATATTGATATGGCAGAGGAAGAAATTGTCAACCGAGTTGCAAAAAGCCCACTAGTTTCCTTTAACCTCGAAGAGCACTACCAAGAGGGAGAACGGGTTGTATACGATATAAAAGACAATCTCTATCAGGAGATGATTCTCAAGGAAAAAGACTTTCGTGCTTTTGTAAAAGATTGCGATTGGTCACAGTATCAAGGTAAGTTTGTCGCCATAACCTGTTCTGTTGATGCGATCGTTCCTACCTGGGCTTATATGCTGTTGGTAACAAAGCTAGAACCCTATGCTAAGAAAGTGATTTTTGGAAACCTAGAGACGTTAGAGACTATCTTGTATCAAGAATCCCTGTCTCAAATTAATTTAGAAGAATTTCGTAATGCTAAAGTAGTAGTAAAGGGTTGTGGTGATTTACCAGTACCAGTTTTTGCATATACAGAGATTACACGGTTACTACGACCCTATGCATCTACAATCATGTTTGGTGAGCCATGTAGCACGGTTCCCCTTTACAAGAAACCAAGAAAATAGATAGAGTGGTAATGCATTTCATTTAAGACTTGAATTCAAGTTTTGTCACCACTTAATCAGATAAAAAAACATGCGTTTATGCACTTATGGTAAAAATTTGAGGCTCTATATTATTGTCTTACAGAGAAGCAGAGGTGTGTTTGATAAGCTCATATAGAAAAGTTCAACTAGCATCACACATAGTCTAGTTGAGCTGGTTAATTTGCGTATCAGTGTAATAACGTTTGTTTACTCTTGAATAATCCAATAGGGTCGGGTTATACCGTTTAAATCCCAAACAACATTACCTTCTCGGATAGTGAGTTCGCATACCAGTTTGTTGCTTCCGTTCATTTTATAACCCCCACTATCTACATAGCCAAAATCTCCCTCAACTAAATTAATAATAGCAATATCAGCTACTGCACCTTCACTCAAATGACCTAATTCTTCTCTTTGGAGTACCTTTGCGGGCGTCCAGGTAGATGCCTCAATAACGTCAGTCAAGGTCATACCCATGTTGATAAATTTTGACATTACGTTAATCTGACTTTTCATCCCAGCATTCATACTGCCTGTGTGCAAGTCAGTACTGATGGTATTGGGCAAGAAGCCTGATTTAATAGCCGGTATCGCTTGTCTGAAAAGAAAACTTCCACCTCCGTGACCAACATCAAAAATGATCTCTCGCTCCTGGGCCTCCCTTACGTAATCACGAACCTGCCCGCGTTCGTCTACGATGGGTATCCGGCCAGGTACGTGACCAAAAGCATGGGTAAATATGTCTCCTGGGCGAAGTTCGTCCATAAGTAAACGCTTTAGCGACAGTGGCGGGATATGGCCTCCAAAATCTATCATAACGGGTACGCCAGCAATTTCACCGGCCTCTACTGCTCTTTGTACCGGTGCCCATTCTGGACCAGCATAATGGGCAACTTTAATACCTACCACCTCAGGATTACGTTGAGCCACCATGCCGGTCATTTTGGCATCCATGTCATTGAGGTTCTGCTCGTAAGGACCACCTTTCATACCCGAACCTACAATATTTAGAAATGAGAGCACGCGAGTTTTGGAGCGGTCAATGGTTTGTTCCTTAAAAGTGGCAAAGTTTTTCCATCCTGCACCGCCTACGTCCACAACAGTAGTCACACCAACACGAAACGTAAAGCCATCAGGAGGTAGTGCGGTAAAGCTGTTACTCAGATATGCATTGGGCTCTGTACCATGAAAGTTATGCGAGTGCATATCAATCAGGCCGGGTACAACATAAAAGCCATTGACCTCTACTACCTTTTCAGCAGACGACGGATCTATATTTTCTGCGACCAGGGCAATTTTACCTTCATCAACGGCAACATCC
>CAZZGE010000205.1:0-8452 GCA_964653665.1 uncultured Porifericola sp.
GCACATCGTACCGCCCGGCGGCCCGGATCTAACATGTTAGACCGGATCATGAAAGCTATGAGTCGGCACGCCTTCAACGCGCAGATGTTTCATGCTTCCATCAAGAGCACAACGGCTAACTTCCGATCCTTTGCCCTACTTTATAACTTCTGGCCATCATGCCCCGCCGTTACCAGAAAACATGAACAGCTTACCAGTCCGGCTGCCAGACTCAACGGGTTTGTATATCATCAAGACTGGCTACAAAACCTGCTGATAGCTGCCTCAATGGGCGGTTATCGCAATCATCGCAAAACGTTATAATGAGCAAATTTCAATGACAGCCAATTCATAAAATCAGCTTCATTCCGTAGGGTGTTTATACATATTAAACTTAGTGATTTGTCTTCAGAATTGAAATGACATGTCGGGAAAATAAATATGATCAAGGGGTGGGTTTTGGCCTAATGACAAGGGCAGTGAAGCCGCATCCGGAGGTGGCTGATTACCGTCCCACCAGGGCTGGGGATTAACCGGATGCGTTAGCGTACAACGGCAACCACTGCCCACATGGTTTATGGGTTTTGTTGTGGCTACTACTTATTTTTTAATAACTCGGATACCTCTTCTTTCAGATTTGGTAGTTCATTGATAACTATTCCCCAAATGATTTAATCCGATATGGTATCATAGCCGTGAATGATTCGGTTTCGGGTATCAACGATCCTGCGAGCATTATTTATCGGAAAGTCAGAGTTTCTATTTAAGATTCGTTTTAAGGCTTCGCCGATGATCTCAATATTCCGCTCAACTGCTTTTTTTGTCTTTAGGTCGTCTTGATATGCCGAAAAGTCTCTTTTTTCAGGTAAAAAGTCAAATATTTCGTCAATAGATTGGTCAATATCCGTTAACCAGGCCATTACCTTAATGTCCATATATTTTGACTTTTGTGTGCTCCAGTTCCTTTCTCAAAAATGGGTTTTTAATCGCTCTTTCCTCAAGCAAATCAACCCTTCTACGAAGTAGACTTTCAAGTTTATCTTTGAGGTCAAAATAGAGGTCGGAATATCTCAAAGGATCATTTTCGTAAAAATCAACAATAAGGTCAACATCCGATTCATCAGTAAAGTCATCTCTTATCACAGAACCAAATGCGGACAGGGACTTTACCTTACTTACTTTGCAAAGTCTCTTGATGGCATCTAAATGGTCCTTTTCTAGCTTCATATTCAAAGATAATGAGAAATTTCGCAAATGATTCGAAAAGACCTGTTGAAGCTTTTTTTCTTTTTTTCACCGCTTCGCTTCGTTTAAGGCAGGGCCAATAGCTTTTACAGGTAATAGACGCTGAATCTCTGCTTGGGTAGTGTACAGTGGATGTCTTTATGCATCACAGTTCCCCATGGCGGAGACGCCCCGTGTCTATATTCCCTATACTCCCCGGCCTATCATCTGCCTCTTCCCAACAGCTAACAAAATCAAGCATAGCGTACAGGGGTATTTACCCATATCAATTTTAGTGATTTGCCTTCAGAATAAAAATGACATGCCTGGAAAATGAATATGATCATGGTAAGGACTTTGGCCTCTAATGCTAAAAATAATGAAGACGCTTTCGGGATGGGTCGGTTTAGATTTTGGGTTTAGTTATTAACGCCCTGACTAGCCAACAGATCGGGCCTTGTTGCCGGTTTTCTTTTAAGTTACAATTTTCAAACCTTGGAGCAATGAGCATCCATGCTCAATCTTTTCAGCCGGGATGTAGCCAAAATGGCGCAGCTAGTTCTTGGCAGGCGCCCTCCTCCTTTTTTATGGAAAGTACTTGTAGATATCTTTTCTGGGTAAAAACCTGATAAAATCTACTTTGTCTCCTTCAATTGAAATACCTATTCTGTAGTTTCCTACTCTGATCCGATAATAGCTATTAGATCCTTTCAGCTTTTTAATATTCTTAATTTCATCGGTATTGACAGCAGTTTGTACCTGTTCTATCGTATCTGCTATTCTTGTGAGCACCTTCTCATTCTTTACCTTTTTTACGTCTTTTTCAAATGACTTATCAATCCGAACGGTCATTTACGAAGATTTTTGATGAAATCCTGGGTGTCTACATATTCCCCGGTCTTTCCTTCTTCAATAGCGTACACCATCGCTAAATCCTCAGCATCTTCCTCAGTCAAAAGTTTAGTTTTAATCCCCAGTTTATTTGCTAATTCCAGAAGTAATTTAATATCAGCGTCAGATTCGCTTGTCAAAATAGCTGTTTTCATTTTTCTTTAGATTTTACCCTTAATATATGCAATATCATCATCATTTCAAATGTATCCTACATAGGATAGCGCATATGCATGTAGACGCCCCGCGTCTATAATCCTTATACTCACCGGTCAATTATCTCCTCCTCTCTATAACCGCCAGGTGATAAAATCAACAGTAGCTCGCAGGAATATTTATTTACGCCAACTTTAGTAATTTGTCTTCAGAATTGAAATGACATGCCAGGGGTATAAGCGAGATCAGGGCAGGTGGCTGATGCACTCTGACACACAAGCCATTCAGCTTGCCAAATCGTCGGTATCCTCGCTATAGCTAACGTAAAGCTGCCCCTTCAAAGCACAAAATACTGTAGTTTTCAGCTTAGAAAATCATACATTTAACAAATAGGCCTTTTCTTTGAATAGGATCATAGTTATGCGCTATGTCGTTGAAATATAAACAAAATATTAAAAATAATGAATTTTTTAAATTTTATTCGTGTTTTACGTATGTAATTTAATAAAAAGTATATGAAAAATATAAATATATATTTTACACTTATTCTATTAATCTCCTTTGTAGGCGTAGCCGATGCGCAATCTCGTGAAGAACGGAGAACTCAGCGTAAGCAGGAACGTCTGGAGCGCAAGCAACTGAAAGCAGAGCAACAGGAACAGCGAAAAGCGGCGATCGTTAATCTGGCGGAAGACAAAACTTTTGTGCTGGAAGCCGACGCGCTCTTTGACCGCTACATGAACCGTTACAACATGGTGAACAACAGCTTTATCATGCTGCGCAGTGACCAGGTCGTACTGCAAACCGCAACGCCCGGCGGTCATCCTGGCTTTAACGGTATGGGCGGTATCACCCTCAACGGCCGACTGCTAGACTATGAAGTAAGGGAAGGGAAGAAAAACCGTCCGGTAACCATAACGGCCCAGGTAAGCACAGTCGCAGCAGGCCACGGTACGATCCGCATGACCATCGGCAGTGATGGAAATGCTACCGGTACTTTCCGCGATAACTGGGGCAACCGCATCACCTTCACCGGACGCATCAGCAACCTGGAAAATAGCCGCGTGTACGAAGGGATGAGCCTCTTTGGCTAATCGTCTAAAGTTTTAGTATTCCAAAGGATCAGCCCATTGCTGATCCTTTTCTTCTATTTGTGGTCCCAGTCGCACCGCACGCCCAGTCGCTCGTGTCCCGCGACCGGGCTGCCGGAGCAGTGACGGTTATCATTAGGCTTCCAGTCCGTATCACGCCTAATACAATCCCTCATTCCGATGATCCCGGTGAGGAAACTCAGTTCGTTTCAGGGGTATCTGCATCCCGCCGGTAGCTTCCAGCCAGTCGTAAATCTCACGGGTCATAGCCTTAATCTGCTCCTGGTGCTCCGGGCTGGCGATGAGGTTATTCATCTCGTAGGGGTCCTCTTGTAGGTCGTAAAACTCGTTGGTATCCCAAACCCCGTGGTAGCGGATCAGCTTGTAGCGGTCGGTACGGACGCCATGCATAGTGGGCGTCTGCGGATAAGCATACTCCCAGTAATATTCATAAAAAATCTTGTTGCGCCATTCCACCGAGTCGCGGCTGAGCAGGGGCGCGATGGAGCGTCCGACCATGTAGTCAGGGGCTTTAAGGCCCGCCATATCCAGTACCGTGGGTGCGATATCCACGTTCTGCACCATCTGCTGAATGGGTTCACCCCCCTCCAGCAATTCCGGACAGCGCACCAGAAACGGCACCTTGACGGATTCTTCATAAAACTGCCGCTTGTCAATCAGGCCGTGCTCCCCAAAGGAAAAGCCATTATCGCCCATGTAAACCACCATCGTAGACTCCGCCTGACCGGTTTCCTCCAGGTAGTTGAGCACCCGCCCGATGCTCTCGTCCACACTCATCAGCGTTTCGCAGTAGTCAATGAAGAACTGCTCAAAATTGGTACTGCCGTGGTACATATAATCTACCCCGTGCCAGCTCTCCCGCTGCATCTTCTGCCAGTCGGGCATGCGGCCGGTACCGTAGTAAGAATCTACCCCGTACGGCTCCACGTCCGGGTCTACGCGCTTGCCCTTCACCGGCTGGGCCGAGGTGTTATAAGAAGGCGGATAAATAATCTCTTCTCCCTCGTACATGCCCTTGTGGCGCTGCGCCGCCAAAAAAGAGGCATGCACTGCCTTGTGCGAGAGGTACATAAAATAAGGCTTGTCGCTATCCCGGTTCTGTAGCCAGTCCAGTGCATAATCGGTCAGTACATCGGATACGTGACTGGAGTCTTCATACACCACCCTTTCACCATTTACATTCAGTTCGGGATTGTAGTACACGCCCTGCCCCCGGAAGCTCACCCATTGGTCAAAGCCGGGGCGCGGGTCATCCGAGGCGGAACCCATGTGCCATTTACCAAAGTATCCGGTTTCGTAGCCCGCTTCCTGCAGGTACTCAGGAAAGAAGGTCAGTCCTTCCGGTACGGGTGCCTGGTTATCCACCACGGTATGCGTATGGGTGTACATCCCGGTAAGCACCGAAGCCCGGCTGGGTGAGCAGAGCGAGGTGGTGACAAAAGCATTGGGAAAATAAGCGCCCTCTGCGGCCATACGGTCCATGTTAGGCGTTTCCAGCCAGGGCACTTTGCCGGTAAAGCCCATAAAATCGTAGCGGTGGTCGTCGCTGAGGACAAAGATCACGTTGCGGGGTGTCGTGTCTTCTTTTTTGACAAGTTGCAGGTTGTTGGCGGTTGCTGGTTCCCCTTCTTCTGGCTGCGTGGCTTCGCTACAGGCCAGCATCAGCAGGGGCAGCATCAGGTAATACGGTTTGCGCATGATGTAGTTTTAGGTTTGGTAAAACCTTAATTTAAAAAAGTGATCGCAAATGCTTGGTCTATCTTGTATTTTCTTTGCAGGCTGCGGTACTCATTTACCCACAAAGCACGATCAATCCGGTAAACACTTCCAAAAACGGAAAATATCTTTTATTTTGATAGTTGGTGAGCATAGCTTTTTTACCAACGCGATTCATTTATGCGAACAAGCCATTTTCTTTACATATCCACCGCCTTTCTGCTGCTGTCGGCCTGTGCCCCGGAAAAACCGGCGGAGATTGTAGAGGCGGAACAGAAGCTGCCTGAGAAGATCAGCTACAACTTTCATGTCAAGCCCATCCTCTCCGACCGTTGCTTTGCCTGCCACGGCCCCGATGCAGAAAACCGGGCTGCTGACCTGCGGCTAGATCTGCCCGAACATGCCTTGGGCGAACTTCCTGAAAATCCCGGAGCATACGCCCTGGTACCAGGCAAACTGGCCGATAGTGAAATCTTTCACCGCATTCTCAGCGATGACGAAGAAGTGGTGATGCCACCCCCGGAATCCAATCTCAGTCTCACGGCGGAAGAAAAAGCTATCCTCATCAAGTGGATTGAACAAGGCGCAGAATACGAACCGCACTGGGCTTTTGCCCCCATTGAAAAACCGGCTGTTCCTGATGTGCAGCAACCCGAATGGGCCCACAATGCGATTGATAAGTTTGTACTCCAAAAGCAGGAAGAGAATTCGTTTTCGCCTTCCGAAGCAGCCGACAAAGAAACCCTGATTCGGCGGGTGAGCTTTAGTCTGACCGGCCTGCCCCCCAGCCTGGAAGAAATAGATGCTTTTGTCAATGACAATTCTCCCGAAGCCTACGAAAAAGTGGTGGATCGCCTGCTGGCCTCTCCTGCTTATGGGGAGCGCATGGCTACCCACTGGCTGGACGTGGCCCGCTACGCTGACAGCGACGGCTACCTGGACGATAAGCACCGGGAGTTTTCACCCTGGCGCGACTGGGTGATTGAGGCATTTAACCAGAATATGCCCTACGATGAGTTTGCTACCCTGCAAATCGCCGGTGACCTGTTGCCCAATGCCGGGCAGGACGAAATTTTACCCACGGCCTTCAACCGCCTGCACAAAAAAAATTCGGAAGCAGGCATCGTCTACGAGGAGTACCGGGTAGAATACGTAGCTGACCGTACCAACACCCTGGGCAAAGCCTTTCTGGGACTGTCGCTGGAGTGCGCCCGCTGCCACGATCATAAGTACGACCCTGTCTCGCAGGAAGATTACTACAGCATGTTCGCCTTCTTTAACAGCACCAACGAAATCGGCACGCCGGTCTACGGTCCCGACCAAACACCCGGCCCCGCCCTGCTGCTGAGTGATGAAAAAACCGACCAGCAGATTGCCGAGCTGGAGCAATATATCCGGGAGCAGGAAGGCGCGCTTGAAGAGGCCAATGATGAACAGGCCTTTCAACAGTGGCTAGGTAGCCAGTCTGACCTGGAACAGGAACTCAAGCGCAGCCTGGTCAAAGGTCTGCAGGCCTATTATCCGCTGGATGACTTTCAGCCGCGGAAAAATAATAAGCTACACTCTCCCAATCGCCTGGATGCAGCCAAACCCGCTACACTCAGTAATGCGGTCCTGGGAGAAGGCATACAGGGGAAAGCCCTATCGGTGAATGACTACGGTGCCATGGCTTTCGCTGACAAGGTAGGCTGGTTTGGCCGCGATGATGCTTTTTCGGTAGACTTCTGGATTTATCCCGATACGGTTTATGAGGAGTCCAACATTTTCACCCACTGCGAGGACCGTAGATTAGGCCTGAAAGGTTATTCCCTGTTTGTAAGGGACAACCATTTGCAGTTTATCATGGCCCACTCCTGGCCGCATAATGCGATACAGGTCATCAGCCAAGAGGCATTACCGGTCAAAACCTGGAGCCGCGTAACTCTCACCTACGACGGTAGTAGCCGGGCCAATGGTATCAGCCTGTACCTGAACGGAGAGAAACTGACCACCCAAACAGCAATTGACAACCTCTACAAGGGTATCCTTTTTGTACCCGACATCCATACCTACGGCTTCCGGGGCATGCACTGGGGCAGCCGTAACAAGATGGTGCCCATGCTCAACAGCCGCCTGGACGAAATCCGGGTGTTTGACCGCCATCTGAGCGAACTGGAAGTAGCTTACCTGGCACATCCTGAAAATGTAGCTCTCAAACTAGCACAAGCCGACGATCAAATGCGGCAGCAGTTGAAGGGCTACTACCAGAACCGCTACGCGCATTCTGGGGAAAAAGCTACGCTGAAAGAACAGCGTAAGCGGCTTACTGAGCTGATGAACAGCATCCCCGAAATGATGGTGATGGGCGACCTCCCTGAGCCTCGGCAAACCTTCCTGCTGGAGCGCGGCATGTACAATGCACACGGGCACGAAGTACAACCGGATGCCCCGGAAAGTATCCTGCCTTTTCCCGAAGACCTGCCTCGCAACCGCCTGGGCCTGGCGAAGTGGATGTTTATGGATGAAAATCCGCTCACCGCCCGGGTGATCGTCAACCGTATCTGGCAGCTTCATTTTGGCCGCGGCCTCAGTAAGACTACCGAAGACCTGGGCAACCAGGGCGCTTTGCCCACCCATCCTGAACTGCTTGACTACCTGGCCACCTGGCTGCGCGAAAACGACTGGGACCTCAAGGCACTGCACAAGCAGATTGTGATGTCGGCTACTTACCGGCAGTCGTCCAGGATCAGCCCGGAAATGCAGGAAAAAGACCCGGAAAACCTATTGCTGGCCCGTGCGCCTCGTTTCCGCCTGCCTGCCGAAATGATCCGCGACAATGCCCTGGCGATCAGTGATCTGCTGGTGGAAAAAGTCGGTGGAGAGAGTGTCTATCCTTATCAGCCCGCCGGCTTGTGGGACGAGATCAGTAATAAACACTGGCGTTACCCTTACCTGCAGACGGAAGGAGAAGACCTGTACCGCCGCAGCATTTACACCATCTGGAAACGCACCGCGCCGCCACCTTCTATGCTCATTTTTGACATGCCCCAGCGGGGCGATTGCACGGTACGGCGTATCCCTACCAGTACGCCCCTGCAGGCGCTGGTACTACTCAACGACCCGCAGTACATAGAAGCCGCCCGGGTGCTGGCCGAAAAAGTGATGCAGCGGGAAGAAAATTTACAGGATAGGCTCAGTAATGCTTATCAACTCATCACGGGTCGTTTACCGAGAGAGAAAGAGCTAATACTACTGGAAGATTTTTATACAGAGGAAATGGATAAATTCAAGAGCGCTCCCCAAGACCGGGAAGAATACCTGCAAGTAGGTGCCGATGATCCGGATGCCGGACTGGACAAAACCGAACTGGCGGCCCTCACTGTCGTCGCCAATAG
>CAZZGE010000206.1:0-8415 GCA_964653665.1 uncultured Porifericola sp.
CGATCCGTGATTTCCCGGTCTACCAGTATAGAATGCTCATCAAAAAAAATGGTCCCGTGCCGGTAGATAAGGTTCTGGCCCTGTTGGCTGGGGCTTTCGTAAGAGTATTCCCGCCTGGTAATGCGCTCTACCTGATTTTGTGATGGCATCAGGTAATCGGTAAGGAGTAGTGAATTGAAAAATAGGGTTAGTCCTACCAGGTAGTCAGTAAAAAGATATATCATCTGTAGCGCCCTTATCTTTTCTTCGGCGGCCTTTCTTCTTTTCTCGCGAGCATATTGCCGGGCTTTTCTCCTTCTTTCCTCATACTCCTTAACAAACGGGTCATAGTCATAGCTTACCTGCTCCTGATGCGGATTTGCTCCGATTTCCATAAGAAAATTGTACGCTTCAGTGATTTCGACAAACTTTCGCTGCGCCTCTGGATCCTGGCTTACATCCGGATGGTAAGCTTTGGCCAGCCTGCGATAAGCTCTTTTGATATCTGCTGCGGAAACCCCTGGTTCCAGTCCTAAAGTTTGTAAATACTGGTTCATGTAACACAGAAAGCAGTAAGCGTACTGTTCCTCAAAAATGGACTAATCCCGAACTTATTGCTAAATTTTATAAATATTCACGTAAGTTAGCATCAATTCCTCATTTAAATGGCACAGATTGGTAAAGATGTTCAGCAAGCAGCGGTTTTCTTGCAGCAAGGTGAGTTGGTAGCTATTCCCACAGAAACAGTTTACGGTCTGGCGGGTAATGCATTTGATCCATCAGCTGTGGCAAAAATCTTTACTGTTAAGAATCGCCCCTCCTTTAATCCGCTGATTACCCATATGCATCATCTGCAACAGGTGAAAAAGTATGTAAAGGAGGTTCCTGAATTGGGTAGCCAACTGGCTGAAAAATTTTGGCCGGGGCCACTCACTATGCTGTTGCCAAAAAAAGATGTCATTCCTGATATCGTAACTGCCGGTTCCGATACGGTGGCCGTTCGTATTCCCAGTCATCCGCTTAGCCTAAGGCTATTGCAGCAATTAGACTTTCCGTTGGCTGCCCCCAGTGCGAATCCTTTTGGTTATATCAGTCCTACCCGCGCCACTCATGTAGAAGAGCAGTTGGGTAACAGGATCGCGTACATCCTGGACGGTGGGTACTGCGAGGTAGGTATAGAATCTACGATCATTGGTTTTGAGCAGCAAAAAATACTAGTATACCGACTGGGTGGGATCAGTGTGGAGCAAATTGAGGAAGTGGTTGGAAAAGACAATGTCAGCCTTAACGCCAAGATTGCTGAAAAAAATCGGCCCAAAACATCAGGTATGCTCAAGAGCCACTATGCACCCGATAAAAAAGTCGTGATTGGTGACCTGAGTAAGCTGGTATCCCATTATAGTAGTCACGAAATAGCGCTAATCACTTTGAAAGACTATTATCCTCAAATAGCGCAGGACCGACAAGTAGTTCTTTCGGTATCTGGTGACCTCAATGAAGCCGCCCAGCATCTATTCTCCGCCCTGCGTAAGTTGGACAAGTTACCGGTAAAATACATATTGGCAGAAGTAATGCCCGACTATGGCCTGGGAAAAGCCATCAACGATCGCCTCACCCGCGCCGCTGCCGAGAAAGACTGACAATTGATAGTGTTAGGGGATTAAAGTGTTATGGTTAATAATACTAACTCTGTGAGGACAAAGCCATAACACCCTATCACCAATAACCCTGATACTATTGTGCATTAGGGGATTGTCTCGGAATCAGCATCAGCTCTTTCTGACGGCCGTCCACATAGTGTACCTCTCCGTTTTTGAATACCGCATCTTCTTCCAACATTACCCGGATTTCCTTATTACCTCACTCCAGTATTCTCTCTCGAGCATGGAGTTCTATTGCGTAACAGGTGTTTTCATGTAGCGGGTGCTTTCCTGTGTCTACATGCTTCTGATTATCCCACACACCAATGCTGATGCCGGCGCCGTGCCCATGATAGCCGATGGGATGGCTGTAGATACTCGGAATAAGCCCTTCTGCAATCCCTTGCTCTCGTGTGCGTTTCAGGATTTCGTTGCCGGTTCTGCCTTTTTCAAAATTTGAGGTGAGGATATCCTGCAATCGGTTCCCCTTCTTGAAGGCTTCCAACAGGTTGGCAGGAAGAGCCGTTTCGCCGGGACGCAGCACGTAAGCATTTTGTTGAGTATCGGTATTCATGCGTAAGTAAGTGATACCAAAGTCAATGTGTACTAGGTCGCCAGGCATGATGATGTTAGCGTCAGGCGTAGTCTGGGCATCAAAGGAGCGGCTGGCCTCGTCAGACTCAGAGTCCGGGCGAGTCACATCTACAGTGGGGTGAAACCAGGCATCCAACTTAAGCCCGGCGATCCGTTCCCGGTACCACCATTTGACGTCTTCGGTGCTGGTGACTCCGGGCTGTATCACTTCTTCAGACAGTCCTTCGGCGATGACCGTATGGGCGATACGGCAAATCTGCTCATAGAGTGCCAGTTCGGTGTCGGTACGGGTTTCCAGCCAGCGTCTCAGCTGAAACAACCCGGTCCTGGTATTTCTTGGGCAGGCACATTGTGAAAGCTTCGTGTTTGGTGCTGGTGAGTCCATCAGCATAGTTATAAAGGCCGGAGATATTGATGCCTATTTTCTCAGGATCCCTTTCCGCGATGATGGCTGCCAGCCTCTTCCATTGGTCGGGCTCTTCCTCAGGCTGCCATGCACTGGCGAACAGGCTGCCTACGTTGTAACGAGCAATTGCCAGCCCTTCAATATCGTCGCCACCTGTGTGGTGAGTTGCCAGAATGGTACGGCATCGGGCATTGAGCCAGGAAGCAAGTAACATGGTCCGGATTACCGGATTCTCGTTGTACTCTCGTGCCATCACCAGCCACATGTCTATATCCTTCTCTTCCATGAGCCTGGGTAGTAGTGTGTAAAAACGTTCTTCCAGAACCTGATCCATTACTTTAGCGCGCTCCTTCAGAGGTAAAATATGAGGCACTGCAATATCCTGAGCGAATGCAGAAGACAAAGAAATTAGGTAAGTACATAGTAAGATGAATCGGTACATATTGTACTTTTTAGATTACGTAAAAACAATCAAGGAAAAACTGAAGGTTTTTTTTGCAAGGTGTATCTCAAGTTTTTTCAGGAAAGCGAAATAAGTAAAGATTCATCAACTTTTTCCAAAATCGCTGCGTTATGCTGATGTTCTTAAGCACGAAAGAATTTGCGCATATATATTCGTCGTTGTATTAATTTATTGAATATATTTGTAGTCTAACATCTAAATTTTGTAAATCAAATACGCTAGTCAAATGACGCAGGTTGTTATAACATCTATTGTCGCATTCATGCTGATCATCCTGCTGTTGGTGATGCTCTTGCTCTTCGCTCAGTCTAAGTTGGTACAACAAGGTGATGTGAAGATCATTGTCAACGGTGATGAGAAAAACCCCATTGTTGCCCAGGCAGGTAGTACTTTGCTTTCTACCCTTTCCGGTCAAAAGATATTTCTTCCTTCTGCATGTGGTGGAGGGGGCACGTGTGCCATGTGTAAATGTGCTATTGATGAGGGTGGAGGAGACGTACTCCCTACCGAAGTAGGTCATCTGAGTCGAAGAGAGCAACAGGAAAACGTACGCCTTTCATGCCAGGTGAAGGTGAAAAATGATATGCGTATCCGCATTCCTGAAGAAATATTTGGTATTAAGAAATGGGAATGCGAGGTAGTGTCTAACTGGAACGTCTCCACATTTATCAAAGAGTTTGTCGTAAGGTTGCCCGAGGGCGAAACCCTTGATTTTGAATCGGGAGGTTACATTCAGATAGACGTACCTGAAGTTGAGGTTGACTTCAGCACCATGGATATCAAACCTGACCCGCAGACCGGTGACCCCGAGGATAAGTTTAAAGAAGACTGGGATAAATTCAACCTGTGGAGTCTGAAAATGAAAAATCCTGAGCCAATCTTCCGTGCTTACTCCATGGCCAACCATCCAGCAGAGGGTAATATCATCATGCTTAACATTCGTATCGCTACCCCGCCATGGGACAGGGCTGCTGGCAAGTGGATGGATGTGAACCCTGGCATCTGTTCTTCTTACGTATTCTCCAGAAAGCCGGGTGATAAAGTAACTATCTCCGGTCCTTATGGTGAGTTCTTCATCAACCCTACCGAACGCGAAATGATCTACATTGGTGGTGGTGCTGGTATGGCGCCGTTAAGGTCGCATATTTTCCACCTTTTCCACACCGATAAGACAGACCGTAAAGTATCATACTGGTACGGTGGACGTTCTAAGCGAGAACTCTTCTACACAGATCACTTTCGTAAGATAGAGAAGGAATTCCCTAACTTTGCTTACAATATTGCGCTCTCTGAGCCGCTGCCAGAAGATAACTGGAAAGGTTATACCGGATTTATCCACCAGGCATTGTATGACAATTACCTGGGAGATCACCCGGAACCGGATGAAGTAGAATTCTACCTCTGCGGACCGCCTCTGATGAACGCTGCTGTGCTAAAAATGCTGGATGATATGGGCGTTCCCCCGGAAAACATCCGCTTTGACGACTTCGGTGGCTAATCGTAAAATCTAATAAATATTCTAAAAGGAGTGAGAGATCGCTCCTTTTTTTGTTGCTCTTACTTTTCGTAATTTTCGGCTATTTCAGAGAATGAAACTGCTCCTATGAACCTGAATATCTTCTTTTCGCCGGTGAGTCCTGAAGCTTACGAGGGCATTTACGCGGCCAATAGTTTCTTTCGCTCAATCCAAGTGTATACCGATATCATTCCCGGTTATGAGGAAGCGGATATTGCTATTATAGGGTTGACCGAAAACAGGGGCAACAGTGAAAACGGTGGTGCCGAGCGTGCAGCAGATCGGATCAGAAACGCTCTTTACCGTCTCAAAAAAGGCAGTGGCGCGTACCGGGTAGTAGATCTGGGGAATCTGAACAATGGACACAGTGTAGAAGAGACAAGGCTGCGTATCAAGGAAGTATGTGAAACCCTTATCAACCATCAAACGCTTCCTATTCTCATTGGAGGCACGCATGACCTGGACTATGGGCAGTACCAGGCGTACGAAAATATGGAAAAGCTGATCAGTGTGCTGAGTGTAGATGCGCAGATTGACATTGAACCCAATACGGAGCCAGAGCATGTAGGGAGTGCCTGGAAAAATCATTTGCACGATATACTGGTGCACGAGCCAAACTATCTACTCAACTACAGTCATATCGCTTATCAGAGTTACCTGGTAGACCATACAGTACCCGGACTGCTGGATAAGTTTTACTTTGATACCTATCGCTTGGGTAGGGTAAATCAGAATCTTACATCCATGGAGCCGGTCATTCGGCATGCTGATATGCTGAGCTTTGACATCTCTGCCATCAAGATGGACGATGCGCCGGGTAACATGCATGCCCAGCCTTTTGGACTAAGCGGGCAGGAGGCTTGCCAGATCTGCTGGTACGCCGGCCACAGTGAGAAGTTATCCTCGGCTGGTTTTTATGAATACAATCCTGACTGGGACAATGAGCGTAAGAAGACCGCTTCGGTAGTAGCCACTATGGTCTGGTACATTATAGAAGGCTATTACCATCGTACCTACGAAGACGACTTTGAGAGCAATGACTTTACCAAATACATTGTACCCATGCCTTCTGAACCCTCCGTGTTGATGTTTTACAAAGCACGGAAAAGTGAAAAGTGGTGGATGGAGGTACCCAATCCGCAGGTAGAGACTATGAAAGCACGGAAAAGTATTGTACCGTGCGACCCTTCGGATTACGAAATGGCTACCAAGGGAGAATTACCTGACCGCTGGATACAGAATCACGCCAAATACCTCTGACTACCATGGACAATCGCCGACAATTTCTTAGCAAATTGGCCAGCATTGGCTTCTGCCTGGCTACCCACCCCTGGACAAAGCTTTTGCAGGACAGGCAAGGGAAAATCTATACGGTGAACGGGGTTATTCAGCCCCGACAACTCGGCTTCTGCCTGACCCATGAGCATGTCATGTCTAACTTTGGTGGCGAGATGGCCCTTGATCCGGGCTACGATCAGCAGCAGCTTTTCGCGCAGGTGCTGCCCTATCTGAAGGAAGTAAAATCCCTTGGCGCAGATACCATTATAGATTGTACCACTGCTTATTTTGGCCGGGATGTGAGTACTTTACAGAAGCTTTCCGCCCAAAGTGGATTACAAATCATGACCAATACCGGCTACTACGGAGCAACTGACGATCGCTACGTGCCGGAACATGCCTATGATGAAAATGCAGAAATAATCGCCAACCGCTGGCTGGAGGGGTGGAAAAATGGCATACAAGATACTGGCGTCTACCCTGGTTTTATCAAAGTAGCCGTTGATGGCGGCAGTATTTCAGACATTGACGCGAAGCTGATCAGAGCAGCGGCTAAAACCCACCTGCAGTCGGGACTCACCATCGCCTGCCATACCGGCAATAATCAGGAGGCGGCGCAGCAGGAACTGGAGATTTTACGGGAAGAAAGAGTCAGTCCTACCGCCTGGATATGGACCCATGCCAACCAATCGGAAAATGCTGAGCCATTGATTGAATCAGCCCGGGCCGGGGGTTGGATCTCGCTGGATGGGGTACGACAAAATAGCATTGACCATCATGTAGCTTTGCTTAAAGATTTGAAGAAAGCCGGTTACCTGGAGCAGGTATTACTCTCACACGATGGTAATTCCTTTCCTCGTGGCGGAGCTATCCGCCCGTATGATGCGATTTTCACGACCTTTATGCCTCGACTTCGTCAGGAAGGCTTTTCTCAAAAAGAAATCCGACAGCTCACGGTGCTCAATCCCCGCCAAGCCTTTACCATCAACATCAGGAAGCCGTAGTGGAACTCAAGGAATTTACCTACTCCCAACTGGCGCTGCGCAACGGACAAGACCGGGAAGAAATCTGGGTAGCGTACCAGGGTATTATTTATGATGTCAGTGAATCAAGGCTTTGGCGCGAGGGCAAGCACTACGAGCACTGGGCAGGGCAAGACCTCACGGATGAACTGCCCGACGCCCCGCATACAGATACGGTTTTTAAAAAGTTCAAGGCGATGGGTAAGCTGAAAGAGTAGTATATGATGTAGAAAAAATAAAAGCCCTCGGTGTAGGGCTTCTAAGTTAAAAATGATAAATACTATCTTTTTAGCAAATAGCGAACATCTGTAAATATCTCACTGTTTGCCCGGTCCTGGTTAAACTCCATTTCGGTTGATATAACCATAGTAGATTTATCTACCTGGAAATTGTCAACCTGCTTTCTTCCAACTGCATCTAATGAAAGCAAATCCTGACTCCTAACATCAGGGTCTTCAAAAAGGATGTTGATTTTATCCTGGGAGAAATCTACAGAGTATTGAAAACGAAAGACCTCTTCTCGGGTATCCAAACTACCAAAGCGTACACCATCCACATTGCCAGGTACCGGCCATATCATCCAGACGATTGATCATATCGCTGTCGCAAGCTGTAAACGGAACTGCCAACAGAATCACAATAAATTTAATATTCTTCATAATACTTAGCTTTTTTGAATGTATGTTGTTTGATATATCTTTCAGACATCCTGGAGAAGATAAGGTCATCGGATAGTGCTTCTGTTATTGGGTCTTGATAGTTTATAAGTCGGCCTAACATCCTTTTATCTTGTGCGGTGTAAGTAATCTCAAAACCGGCTGTTCCAGAGATTGGTCCATCTTTTTGGCCAGCAGTCACACTGACCGTAAATTTTACAGTAGTTCCTGAATCGTCTATTTCTGAAGACTGAATGTAAAAATTAGGTCCATTACTAGTATTGCTTCCCTCGAAATACCACCTGTATAAATCTTGAGTAAAACTATAGGCATCCTTTGCCTCTTTACGTGAAGGTTTTCTTGTTACCTGGAATGCTTGAATAGCTGTAGCACTCCCTGTAAAATATGTTACACCGCCAAAACGTATTTCAGGCCCACAAAATACCAAGATTCAATATCATTGAGATTCGGGCACCGAAGGTAGGGAATGGTTTGCATCTTACCAGAAGTCTTTGCATTGTCAGGACTTGGGGATTTAGAGAGTTCTTCTACCATATCCATTCTCTCATTGTTTCTAATGATAATGAAAGGTACATCTGGTTCTTTATCAGCATCAAGCAGGTAGGCCTTACCATTACTATCATAAGCTTTGATGTATTTAGTTTCCCCTTCAATAGCTTCAATGGCAATTGCTACCAATGGTTGTTTGTTTTCATCGTCCCAATTGTCAATCAATACTGGTATTGAGTTGTAGTCTTATGTACTGATAAGTATCAGCACACATAACATAATACAGTATTTCCTTTTCCCAAAAAGTTACCTGTTAACCCGAAAAATATTTTTAAGCTTTGCCGGAAATTA
>CAZZGE010000207.1:0-8315 GCA_964653665.1 uncultured Porifericola sp.
AATTTACCCTCTCCCAGAAAACCGAGAGGCAGGTTGATCATCCGGGATTCTTCATTGGTAATGACACCCGCGTGCCACGCTTGCCCTTTTCGCCGGGCCATGGCTATAAATTGTCCGGGTTCCCCTTGCAGAAAGCGGCTCTCGTTCCAGGTGGTGGGCAAATGACGAAAGAAGACTTTCCCCCGCGAAAGCTGGTACTCTTCCGGCTTACCGTACCAGTAGATGAAGTGCAGCGGGCTGAAATAGATCACGCTCAGGGCCAGCTGATGTGCCGGGGTAGTCTGGAGGCGATCATTCAGGTAACAGATTGTGTAATCCCCGGCCCCGCTGATGTAGCGGGTGAACGGAAGTAGGGTATTATGGGTCGCGGTGGGCATGTGTTCGTTACCCCGAATCCCCTCCTGCGTGAGCAGATTAGGATAGGTGCGACCCATGCCAGTGGGCCGGTAGTTGTCATGAATGTCCACAATCATCTGGTGCTCGGCCGCTTTTTTTACCCAGGTGTGCGTATGATTGATACCGGCCTGGGTACGACCATCCACGAAACCAAATTTTAGTCCGGCTACGCCCCATTCACGATACAGCGGCAGTATCTCGTCAATCTGCTGCTCCAGGGCTACTTTATTCACGTACAAAATGGTACCAACACCTTTCTCGAGGGCATACGCAATTACCGAAAGTAGATCCAAACTACTGATTACACTGCTGGCATCGGATTCGGGATCGGATTCGTTCGGAATGCCGTATCCTTTTCCGTACCAGCCCGCATCAAACTCAGCGTAATCAAGACCGTTGCGTGCCACAAAATCTACTACACGTTTGCTGTCTTCTGTAGTAAAAAGGTCGGTCACGATGCGCATGGCTTTTCCCGGTTTGATCCAGCTGGTGTCAGCAAGACGGGAACAAGGAGCAAGAGCCTCCAGCAGATAATTTTGTTCAAGCAAGCTGCCCGGCTTGTCTGCTAATTGTACCACCCGCCAGGGCGTGTGAAACGGCGGCTGCAGGCGTACCGGGCTGGTGAGCATCACTTTTACAGCATTTTCTTTTAGCGTGTCAGGTTGCAGAAACATACGGGCGTAGTTATCCAGGGTAGCTTCATTGACCGCCGCAGCAAATCCATCTCCGAGGGCCAAAAGGGGGATTTCGCACTTTTCATGAATCTTTCCGACTGTTACCCGCTCATACTCACCCTCGTGCCCATATTCTGCATAAGCTTCGGTTTGGGTGTCAAAGTGAAAGCCGGTTTTTTCTTCCAGCAAGCGAACAGTATCCTCAGTACCCAAAGAGAGTACATGGTAGCGGATTGCCAGCCCCTCATTGAACAAACGAAATATCAATTGTAAATGTTGATCAGGTTGATTCTCTACCTGAAGATGAGCAGTAAGCTCACGGTAATGATTGGGGAATTGGCTTCGTTCACCCAAATGAGTGTATATGGTATCACTCACTTCCCGGCGACTCACGCTGTCCAGTACCAGTTGACTTGACAGATCAACTCCCTTTTCAAAGACAAGTCCCAGGGGTGAGTTACGAATGATAGGTTCATTCTGAAAAGAAAGTGCATATCCAAGTTCACCCTTCTGGAGATTGAAAGTGAACTTTAATTCATCATTAGGTGAAGTAACATTGTGGATTTCTTGAGCATCATCCGGGGTACATCCCAGGCTCAAACAACATATAAGAGAAGAAAGTAAGGCAAAGTATCGCATGCGCAGTTAGGTTGTCCTTACCAAAAATACGCATCCCCCTCGAAAAGCAAAAGGGCTGCTAGACAGCCCCTTGCACTTATGTAACCCCACGTTAAGCTTAAAAAATGTATTGATCGATTTAGCCAAAAAAATTTTATTAGTTATAGTGAGAATACCGTGCCACCTCAACACCTAACAGAAAATAGTAAAAGAGGCTAAATATTGATGCTGAAAATACCCAATACTGGGCAGGTGCTGTAGAAATAATTCTACAATTTCTAACTAATTTTCTTAACAAGCTGAAAAGATTAATTTTAACCCCATGATCAATGGGCCCGATGAAATTTATAGCAATTACTCATTTTTGCTGGAACGAACCGGTAAAAAGATCAGGCAGTTTGCCCGACAAAAATTCAGAGCGTACGGATTCCTAGTTACAATAGACCAGTGGGCCGTGTTGAAGGCACTCCACGAAGAGGCACCGCTCAGCCAGGTGGATCTGGCACAGCGTTGCCACAAGGATACCCCTACTGTAACACGGATATTGGACCTGCTAGTAGAAAAAAAACTGGTCAGTCGTCATGCTGATCACCAGGACAGGAGACGCCAGCAGGTAGCACTTACTGCTGCCGGAAAGGTACTGGTGCATGAAATGTTACCCCAGGTACAGGAAATCCGTATGCATGCCTGGGAAAATCTTAGCGATGATGATTTCAAGCACTTCGTCCGCATCCTGAATACCATATACACCAACCTGGACCGGTAATATTTTTTTTCAATAAAAAATGCTATACTATTAATTAGTATACTAACTATTTTTTGTTTGATTCGTTGTCTTTATAAAAATAGATATGATTCATACTGACATTTGCATCATCGGAGCCGGGCCAGTAGGGTTGTTTGCCGTTTTTGAAGCAGGACTGCTCAAAATGCGGTGCCACGTCATGGATGTACTCCCACAAATCGGGGGTCAGCTCTCAGAGATTTACCCGAAGAAGCCTATCTATGACATACCGGGTTATCCTGTAGTGATGGCTCAGGAACTGGTGGATAACCTTGAAAAACAAATTGACCCATTCAATCCCACTTATACCCTAGGGGAAAGAGTAGAAAAGGTAGCCCGACAAGAAGACGGATCTTTTCTGCTGGAGACCAACGAAGGTACTCAATGCCAGGCCAAGGTAGTAGTGATAGCAGGAGGTCTGGGCTGCTTTGAACCCCGCAAGCCTGCCCTGGATAACCTAACAACCTACGAGGGTAAAGGCATTGACTACATGGTACGTGACCCTGAAAAATACACTGGCAAAAGAGTCGTTATTGCCGGAGGTGGTGATTCTGCCCTGGATTGGACAATTTTTCTGGCCCAGCATACTCGTGAACTAACCCTGGTGCACCGGGGCAACAGTTTTAGGGGCGCACCTGACTCTGCTGAAAAAGTAATGCAATTGGCTGGGGAAGGTAAAGTAAAACTTCATCTTAACAGCCAGGTAAGTGCCCTCAATGGTAATGGTGCCCTCAAGGAATGCCTGATCACCCGTAAAAATGGTCAGGCTGAAAAAGTGGATACTGATTATTTCATACCCCTGTTTGGGCTGAGTCCTAAGTTGGGGCCTATTGCCGCTTGGAAATTGAACCTGGAGCGTAACCAGATACAGGTCAGTACAGAAGACTACGCCACCAACGTAGAGGGTATCTATGCTATCGGGGATATCAACACTTATCCAGGAAAGTTAAAACTGATCCTCTGTGGTTTTCACGAGGCTGCCCTGATGGCACAGAGTGCCTACCGTAGCGTCAGTGGTGGTAAAAAAGCAAGTTTAAAATATACGACAGTTAACGGCATACAAAGTTTCTAAACAATGGACATTACAATCTATATAGAAGAAGTGGACGGTAACGTTCGCCCAGTAGAAGCGCCTACAGATATGGGGCTAAGTCTTATGGAAGTGCTCAAGGCTTCGGAGTATCCGATCGCTGCTACCTGTGGTGGTATGGCCCTGTGTGCTTCCTGCCATGTAGAAATAACGGAAGGTGAGGCCTTTAGAGAAGCTACGGATGCAGAGTTGGATATGCTGGATACGCTTCCTGA
Organism: uncultured Porifericola sp.; assembly: GCA_964653665.1. Classification (GTDB taxonomy): domain Bacteria; phylum Bacteroidota; class Bacteroidia; order Cytophagales; family Cyclobacteriaceae; genus Catalinimonas. The sequence continues at coordinate 3,778 of CAZZGE010000207.1, forward strand.
AGTAAACGACAGCAGCCGGCTGGCCTGCCAGATGCGTCTTACTGAAGAAATGGACGGCCTACGCATCAGGCTAGTGGCAGCCGACATCGTAGACTAAAAAAGTACACATATCAGAAAAAAAAAGAGCCATACCCTGCACAGGATGTGGCTCTTTTACTTGGCGCCGCTATCTTTCAACAATAGCAATTCCTGTCAATGTAACCCGACTTTAGGGCGTCACCTTGAGCTTATCTTTGAATACCTTCTCGAGTTTATCAAGCTTAGGTTTGATCACATAATTACAGTAAGGCTGACTGCCGTTGAGATTGTAATAATTCTGGTGATAGTTTTCTGCTGGATAAAATTTATCAAAGGCGGTAATCTCAGTGACGATCGGCGCATTGAAAGCACCTGCTTCGTTGAGTTCTTTTTTGTACTTTTCAGCCTTTTCACGTTGCTCTTCGCTGTGGTAAAATACGGCGGAGCGATACTGTGGTCCTACATCGTTTCCCTGACGATTAGGTGTTGTGGGGTCATGGGTTTTCCAGAAAACCTCCAGTAGTTCGTCGTAGGTGATGGTGTTAGGATCATATTCCAGTTGGATAACCTCGGCATGGCCGGTAGTACCCGAGCACACCTGACGGTAGGTAGGGTTGTCAACGTGCCCTCCTGAATACCCGGACACTATATTGTCCACCCCCTTTAAATTCTGAAAAATGGCTTCTGTACACCAAAAACATCCGTTTCCAAAAGTTGCTACTTCCATCTTTTTAATTTTGTTCTCAAATTGGTTAAACGAGGCTTCTTGTTCCACCCCGGCGGTAGTTGCTGACTGCGCACATGCACTCAGGCTAAACAACACAGTACTAACATAAAACATGAGTCTTACCATGGCTAATATGCTTTTGTATGATTCATAACAAACATGAAGATAAGTGGTTCTAAAAATTTAATAAAGCTACCGGATCTCGGCCCGCCTAATCATTTAATCATAGACCGTAAGACTTCATCTCCACCAAATAATATGGCTAATCTGTATTTTTATCGCTGGGATACGGTACTTATTCGGGACAGGCAATATATTTGACTGATCATTTTCTCATGACGCTGCCAATCATATGTACAAACTTCTGTTGGCAACTTTTTTTATACTTATCTGTCAGGGCAGCATCAACGCTCAGTCCCAGGATACCTTTGATAAGGCAGGCTACCAACACGCCCTGGAGGCTATGGTGTATAAGGGCTTTATTCTCAAGCATGACACAAGAATAGGTCACCTGGTCCGGAGCAATCCCCAGGGATTTAAAATCAACTACACCAAAAAAACACTTGGAAAAAACTACTGGGAAGCACACTATGGGTATCCTGACCTAGGCATAAGTTTTGGGTTTCAGGACTACCGCAATCCAGAGTTGGGACGAAGCCTGTCTGTTGTACCGTTTATAAGTCTATTTCCATTTCGCACCAATCGCAGTAGTCTGAGCTGGATCATGGGAACGGGGCTAGCTTACCACACCCGGCCCTTTCATCCTCAGGACAATGTCACTAATATAGCCCTCGGGTCGTCCTGGAGTGCCGCTCTGTACGTAAGCTTTCGCTACCAGATTCAGCTGTCACCCCGCCTTACATCAGGCTTTTTCCTGCACCTGGATCATTACTCAAACGGAGGCTTCAAAAAGCCAAATCTAGGCATCAACTTAATTCAAGGGGGAGTATCCGTTACACACCAGCTGACCCAGGCGCCTGTTGAGAGAAAAACTTGGAAACGCAAAACGGTAACCAATCAGAAGGCTTACCTATCCCTGTTGCCTAGTGTTAGCTTTAAAGAACTGGGCCGGGGCGGTGGCGAAGTTTTCCCTTCTTATAACCTGAGCATCGGTCTGAACAAACCTGTCAGCCGGGTGAGCATCGTCAGTCTGAGCTTGGATGGTTTTTATGACATCGCCATGAGAGAATGGATTGCCAATGAGGAACCAGAACTGGACGTTGATTTTAAAAGCGCAGCGCTCACCCTGGGCCATGAGTTGTTGGTAGATCGGTTTTCATTTATGCTTCAGGTAGGATACCATTTTTACCAGCCCTACAAAGGGTTATATCAGGATTTTTACCAACGTTATGGATTACGGCTTTATTTACATCCTAAAATGGCAGTGTCAGGTAGTCTGAAAGCCTATTTCGGTAAAGCGGAGCAGATAGAATGGGGACTCCTTTATAGACTATGATTTGTACCATTCATCAGCAAAATCCTGATTAGCCTGCGGCGTAATATGGAAAAAGAAAAAGCCAGTTGCGGTCCACAGCTGGCTCATGAGAGTACCTGCAGGCGGGTCTGTATCAAAACAGGTCCACAGAGATTTTTTGAATGAAGAGGGTATAAAAGTGACGTCCCATGGCCGTGGCCGGCGAACAGGTAAGTAGGATACTTACTTCTTCTCCTTCCCTGTCCTTTACGTTTATTTCTGTCCTGATCGTAATCTGGGTTTTTACGTCCATTTCTTCGTCGTAATGCAGCACATTGATACGACCGTCCTGGGCCTGACTGAACTCAATACTCATGAGCTCGTTGACATTTCTGCCCACTATCTCATCGCGTTTCACTTTCCAGATCTCTTCTGCCGCCTGATTAAAAAACTCAATAGTACCCCGGTCATTGAAAGAAATGACCCCATCTACACAGCCTTCCAAGATGGCGGTATTTTTTAGCTTTTCAGCCTCCAGTTGTTCAAGCTGATCTTTCATCTCATTTTTAGCCTCCTGCAACTTCTTACTGAGGTTGGTTTGTAGCTCTTCCAGTTCGCCAGTGTACTTTCGGAGTTTCTTTTCGTTCTCCCGTAACTCCTCAGCGCGCTGTCCAGCTTCCAGTTCCAGCAGCTTTACCTGCGTGATATCCTGGGCTATTTTTACAATCTTAAAGGGCTTACCATTGATGTCCTCAACTACATTAAAACTACCCCGGAACCAGATTTCGTTGCCTTGCTTATCAACACGGGGAAAGTCCCCCACAACGCTCTCTCCGGTTTGGAGCGTTTTCCAGATCCGCTGATATTCTTCTGATTGAGCATAGGATTTTTCTACAAACTGACTATGGTGCATCCCTTTTATTTCGTTCAGTGTATATCCTAGCGTTTCGGCATAGCTATTATTGGCAGTTAAGATATTTCCTTCCATGTCAAACTCTACAATGGTACTGGAGCGGCTGATCGCATCCATCTTGCAGGCATAGTCAATAGCCTCTGACTTAGTCTCCGTGATGTTTGCCTGGATGGCAATAAACTTTTCCAGCTTACCTTGACTGTCAAAGACCGGATTGATAGCCAGCGATATCCAGTAAGACTCCCCGAATTTGTTGTAGTTGAGGATTTCTTCGTAGAATGATTCTCGCTTACGGAGCTTCTCAGAAATCCTCTTTTTGGTTTCCTGGCTGGTGTCTTCACCCTGCAGCATGCTACCTGGCTTTTTTCCTTTTACTTCCTCCAGGGTATAGCCAGTCAGTCGACAAAAACCTTCGTTGACGTACTCAATCAGTCCGTCACTATTGGTGATCACGACCGAGTTATCGGTATTATCGGCCACCAGTGAAAGGCGCTTGACTTTTTCTTCTTCAGATTTTCTGACAGAGATATCCTGCGCCAGCTTGAGAATTTTAAAAACCCTCCCTTGCTGGTCAAACAGAGGGGTATAGGAGGCGTACAGCCAGATAGGCTTACCTTCTTTGGTGTATCGGAGTATATCCTGTCGTAAAGCTTTACCATTTTCTAAATCTGACCAAAAATCCTGGTATTCCTTACTTTTTGCCAGTTGGGATGACACAAAAATTCGGTGATGCTGGCCTACCAGTTCCTCTCGTTCGTATCCCATCGTCTCGGCAAAAGTCTGATTGGCTTTCAGAATATATCCTTTTGTATCAAATTCTATAGAAGCAAAAGTATTGTTGATGGCATCCACGAAACCGGACAATTCCGTCTCTTTACGAATCATTTCTTCCTGCGTGGCCTGCATTTCCTCGTTGTTCTGCCTCATTTCCTCTTCCTGCGCCCTCAGTTCTTCGGTCTGCTGACGGGACTGCTCCAGCAAGCGCTGCGTACGCTGGTTTACCTTGCCGTTAGCAACAGCCGACGCGATGCTTTCACTGACTTTCTCCAGCAACGTAATCTGGTAGTCACGCAATACTTCAAAGGAGGCAATCTCTATCACGCCCTGCACATCTTCATTGACTTTGAGGGGTACCAGGGTAATACAGGAAGCCGTGGCTTCTCCCAGCCCTGAGGTAATTTTCACATACTGGTCAGGCACATCGGTAAGCAACATAGTTTCTTTCTCCAGAAAAACCTGCCCTACCAGCCCCTGTCCGGCCTCTACCTGGCGGTGCATATGTTTCTTTTTACCGTAGGCGTAGCAGCCGGTAAGCTCCAGGATTACCTTTTCATCTTCACTCTCATCATTTTTCAGGACGAAAATTGCACTCTGGTTAGCTTTTAAATATTTGACCAGGTAGCCAATGATTTGCTCAGAGAGTTGCTCCAGCGAATCAGTATTTTTTCTGAGTAAATCACCCACCT
>CAZZGE010000208.1:0-8304 GCA_964653665.1 uncultured Porifericola sp.
GGCAGGCTGACAGCCTGGCACGCAGTCTTGATTACAAAAGGGGGCATGTACTAGCGCTCAACAGGATGGGCTCAGCCTACTGGTCACTGGACGATCTGGAGCAGGGACTATCATATTTTATTCAATCAAGAGAATTAGCCGAGGAGATCAATGACCGCTATTTGATTGGAAAAAATATTGGCAATATGGGGATTATCTACGGGGCAGCCGGAAACTACAAACAGGCCATTCAATATTACCGGCAGTCACTACCCATTTTCCGGCAACTACAAAACCAGGAAAGACTAGCCGTGACTTACAATAACCTGGGTAAGAGCCATATGGAGCTCGGGCAGTATGATTCTGCTATCTATTATCTGGAACTGGCAGAACCACTAGCAAAGTCACAACCCAATTCACTGCTATCCTACATTTATATTAAAATGGCCGAAGTCTGGTTGCGGCAGAAGGTGTACGAAACAGCATCCTACTACTTGCAAATAACCCGGGAATTATCTGTTAAATACCAAGATAAACGTTCCCTGGCCAGGGTCAACCAGATGCAGGCGGAAATACAACTTCAGCAAGACGGCAAGGAAGAAGCCCTTAATTTATCCCGAGCAGCAGTACGCCTCGCTGATGCAACCGCCTCACGGGAGTTACAATACATTACATACCAGACATACAGCAGCGCGCTGGCAGCGCTTTCCCGGTATGATAGTGCTTATTTCTACCAGAAACGTTCTTCTGAACTGAGAGAGAGCCTCCAGAGTGAAAGTTATCAGGGAAGGCTTAACCTAATGCAGTTTGACAATCAGAGGGAAGAGATCGGTCAACTGCTACTTGAAAAGGGCCAGGAAAAAATTGCCAGGGAGCAACAAAGAGCCCAGATTTTTCTGCTTTACGGACTCTTAATCGTCACGGCCATACTGATTGTCGCGCTCTACAGAAGCCGTAACCTAAAACTCAAGAGCAACAGGACGCTTCAGCACCGAAACGAGGAAATTAAGGATCAAAAAGAGAACATTGCCCGACAGGCAGGGCAGCTTCAGGAGCTCAACAATACCAAGGATAAAATACTATCCATTATCTCCCATGATCTGAAAAGTCCGCTTAACTCCATTGCAGGGAGCCTGAATCTCCTGCAAGAGGGGTTGATCTCTCAGGAGGAATTCAGGACATTTATTCCCGAACTTAATAAAAATGTAAGCTACACCACCAGTATGCTGGACAACCTGCTGCACTGGGCGAAAAATCAACTGGGAAGAGGCAATAACGTCAACCGGGAAAACATCAATATGCGGCAACTGACTCTGAACAAAGTAGAATTATTATCCCCGCAGGCATCGCAGAAGGGTGTGTCTTTACAGGCTGAAATTGACCAACCTATCGTTGTTTACGCTGACGATATTATGATTCAGATCGTGCTGCAAAATCTCATTTCCAACGCGATTAAATTCTGCAATCGCGGTGATAGGATTCTTGTGAGTGCGCAACAAAAGGGGCAGGATTGCGTCGTATGCATTTCGGATACCGGCCTGGGCATTTCTCAGGAAAACCTTGAAAAGTTATTCACCCATGAGTCATTTACAACCCGGGGGACAGCTGATGAAAAAGGAACCGGCCTGGGACTACAACTTTGCCAGGATTTTGTAGAAAAAAATGGCGGTAAAATATGGGCAGAAAGTAAGCTGGGCGAAGGGAGTAGTTTTTACTTCAGTCTACCCGCGTACAATATGGAACCGCAGCTTCATTAGCTCCAACGGTAACTCAAGCTTTGATTTTTTTCCTTTCTTGCCAGGTACCATCAGTTGTCTGCTCCTTAGCAACAGGACTTATGATTACCACCGTAAAGGTCACGGTCATGCCTAGCAACTTGTTTTTCCTTATCTGGTAATTTTTTACGCCGGCCTCTTTGAGTAAAAATCTGAGTTCTTTCCATGAAATTAGGTTCAGCTTTTCTTTAGGAAGCCAGCGGTTATGCTTTTTTCGCCATTTCATAAACCTGTTATCACTCCAGTGGATAAACCACACCATGGTATGCGAGTCCATGGGAAAAAATTTGTTAGGCGTAGTAAAGAAAACATTCTTGGAGGTACGGCACATTTCTTTGATAAACTCAATCTTGTGGGATAAATCACCAACATGTTCAATGACCGCGTTAGAAAAAATCCAGTCAAATTCTTTGTCCTCAAAAGGGAATCTGCCGCCCGGATATTGCACAAATTTCATATGGTGGTACTTTTCCCGTACCCGACTCATATCTTCTATACCCAGCCCGGTGTAGTTTGCCGGATCACGGCGGAAAGTCTTGATGAAGTGATTGGCTGATTCAGGGCTGTTTTGCTTTTCCCTGTGAACTCCCACGTCCAGCACCGAATCATCTGGGCCACATAGCGCGTAAAAATGCTGCTGCTTGGCATCTCGCGATTTTACCTGAATTTTCTTTTTCATCGTGTACAGAGGATTTCTCATGAACGTTAGTTTAAGTTTATCGTACAAAGTGCCGATTGTAGGCTAAATCGCCATCAAAAATTGGTTTCAGAAATATCATAAGTTTTTACGAGATAGAAAAGCAGGCTTACTGCTAAGTGTACTCATAATTAAGGGATGCCACTGCAAAACCGTGATAAGTATAAGACTCCTTACAAAAGTGACCTGCCTCAGGATGTTGAAAAGTATTTTATTCCTTGAAAAGCTCTCTATGAGGGTGATTTATTATCTTATTTGTACCTGAAAAGGGTAGTCAACATAAGCTGCTACATCTTTAACCAGTGAACGCTGTCTGCTTTTTTCGGGTGCGGCTGGCTTCAACGATGGAAAAACTCTACATTAAATGAATCTTGACTGCTAACCGATATGCCTATTCCTTCAAATACCATCAGTCTGCGGATTTATGATTTTTTGAAAAACTATCCACCATTCAGTCTGGTAGACGGGGATCGTCTCCAGACCTTATCCAAGTCAGTTGTTGTGCGGTATTTTGAGGCCGGACAAACCGTTTTCCACGAAGATGACCCTCACGGTGATTACCTTTATATTGTACGAGAAGGCTCTGTCTCGCTGCGTAAAGCAGAACAATTAGTAGACGTTTGTGACGAAGGGGATTTGTTTGGCGTCCGTTCTATGCTGTCCCGACTGCCTTACTTACTTACGGCGCTGGTAGAAGAAGAATCTTTGTTATATGCGGTACCTATTGCAGAATTTGAAAAAGAACTTCAGCAAACACCCCAGGTAGCCCTTTTTTTTGCAGCTGGATTAGCCTCCGGGCAATCGGTAGTGCGGCAGGAGCGTTCCCAGATCGCTGAAAAAAAACCGCTGAGGTTCCGAGGCTCTGAAGAAACCTTTGACTTCCATCTCTTTGAGCTGGACGAGATATTTCAACAACAGAAAAAACAACAACTGGTTTTCTGCTCAGCGGATACCTCCATACAGGAAGCTGCCCAGATAATGTCGCGTTCGCGGGTTGGATCGGTACTCATCGTTGACGAAAGACAAGCGCCGGTCGGCATCGTCACCGACACTGATTTCCGGGAAAAAGTGGTAACGGGAGACGTACCTATCCAGGACCCGGTATCCTCCATTATGAGTAGCCCGGCTGTTACCTGTCATCCGCGGTCTTCTTTGGGCGATATTCAGATCAAGTTACTACAGCATCAGGTTCACCATTTGTGTCTCACCGAAGACGGTAGTGATCAGAGCAGAGCAGTAGGAATCATTACTGACCACGATCTCCTACTTCTCCAGGCCAACAACGTGACTGTGCTTATCAAGCAGGCCCAGAAAGCCTGGCAGGTGCATGAGCTGCGTTACATACGCGATAAAGCAGAAGACCTGCTGACCCGCTATATCCGGCAGGAGGCTGAAATCAGGCTGGTGTCGGAGATGATTACTGCCGTGAACGATGCCATCATTCAGAGAGCCATCGGACTGGCTGAAGAAGCACTGGCAGATAAAAAACCCGAGGGAGTTCGCTCCTGCTGGTTGTCGCTGGGTAGCGAAGGACGTAAAGAGCAGCTACTCCGCACCGACCAGGACAATGCATTACTCTTTACCGGCCCTGGGGATAACGATAAGGCTGTAAGAACCTACTGCCTGGAGTTAGCCCGGCGCGTCACCGATTCTTTGATTAAGTGCGGGTTTGAGAAATGTCCGGCTAACATTATGGCTAGCAATCCGAAATGGTGCCAGTCTTTAGAAGCATGGAAACAGCACTTTGGTGACTGGATCAGCCAGCCCGACCCTAAGGCTCTGATGCATGCAGCTATATTCTTTGACTTCCGGGCAACGTACGGTGACATTCATCTGGCAAATCAGCTCTTTGCTTTTATCAACGAACAGATCGGGAAACAAACGCTGTTTATCCATCATTTTGCCAATAATGCATTGCTCAACCCACCTCCTCTCAGTTTTTTCCGAAATTTTGTTGTAGAAAAAAGTGGTGAGCACAAAAACGAATTTGATATTAAACGCCGCGCATTAATGCCACTGGTCGATGCTGCGCGGGTGCTTTGCTACGAACAGGGAATCAGTGGCTTGACCAGTACGATGGAGCGCTACGAAGCACTAGCTGAAAATGATCATATCCGTCGGAACGTGTTCCGTGATGCAGCCGATGCCTACGGCCTGTTACTGGAACTGCGCACCCTGGAAGGATTAAGAAACCATGATTCAGGCCGCTTCATTGATCCGAAACAACTCAACAAGATACAGCGACAGAGCCTGCGGGCCGTTTTTGAGACCATCCGCGAAGTACAGGAAATACTCAGGCACCGCTTTCAGTTGGATTACCTAAGGAGATAAGATTTACTTCTCTTTATGATCCTTATGCGCTGCCTTTGTCCTCAGTGCTCTTTCCTTTTCGTCAAGACGCTACTTCTCCCTCCTTCTGCAGTAACAGAAGAAAATGGTAGCGCTTATGATCAAGACGAGCATCACAACCAGCGAGGTAAACATTGTGGGTTGCATACATTTTACCTTGGGGAGGTGAAGGGCCAATGAATGGTTTTGCAGCATAGCCGCTTATTGAAAAGTCATTTTTTTAAGATATTAGGCCAGTACCATGCTTTAAGCTTATGACATTCTGGAAAAAGTGGTTTGAGCCCACCGTACAACATCCTCCTTTTGTAAAACAATATCTGCAGGCTTTTGAGCAGAGAACTGACCGCCAGATGCCGGTGGATCAATTGCGTTTTGTCGTATTTGATACCGAAACTTCAGGCCTCGAGCCAAAGAAGGCACGTCTGCTTGCGCTGGGCGCAGTAGTAGTCCAGCACAACTCATTACCGGTTCAAGAAAGTCTGGAAGTGACGGCTTATACGCCCTCCACAGAAATCAGTGATCATGTCGCTATCCATGGCATTACCCGCCGAGCGTTGGAAAGTGGAATGGACGAAAAAGAAATTCTCCGAAGCTGGTTTTCTTTCATTGGTAACGCTGTACTAGTAGCCCACCATGCCGCTTTTGACCTGGCTATGATCAACCAGCTCAGCAAAAAGCATTTCGGTATCAAACTTAACAATGAGACTATTGACACCGCTCACCTGGCAAAGCGACTGGAACAAGGGACACAACTAAACGAGTATATCCGACACGAAGACTACAGCCTGGACCGGCTGTGCGAACGATATAATATTCGCCCACATGATCGCCATACTGCTGCTGGCGATGCTTACATCACCGCAAAACTATTGCTGAAATTACTCTCCAAAGCCAAGAAAGCCGGTATTAGAACTTGTGGAGCGCTCCTATGCTAAGCTGCCAGGAAGAGCATTGATCTGGATGAGTGTTTCCTCCACACTCAGCGCGGTTGTTTCTAATGCATGGACAAAGTCTGGCCAGGCATGAGAACGTTGCTCCCGGTTAACAATGGTAACCCTTTCCTTTACCTGTTCTTCCGCTGCCTGCAACACATCGTGTCGGTGGTTTTCAGGTAAGCGACAGTAAAGCCATACAAACTTGAGCGAGCTTACTTCGGGAAGGCGTTCCGGTGGTCTGCTTAGATGTACTCGCTAATAGGTTGTTTTCTACAATTTTGCTTATCTTTTGGTACAGCGATTTTTCAAATAAACCTATACTACATGAACCGCAGAAACGTACTCAAGAACCTCGGTATGGGCCTGTCTGCCGGTGTGCTGGGCAGTAACCTACCCGGCAGTACTGCCCAGGCAGCCTCCAATTACAAAAATGGGATGCCTCAGGTTAAGATCACTAAGGTGAAAGCAATTCCTACCTGTCCGCATAACATTGAGCTTATCACTGTAAAAGTGGAAACTAGTGAACCCGGGCTGGTAGGCTACGGCTGTGCTACCTTCCGGCAACGTGCCCACGCTGTCGTTTCAGCCATTGATGATTATCTCAATGACTTTTGCCAGGGCCGCGATGTGGACAACATTGAAGATATCTGGCAGACAGCCTACGTAAGTTCCTACTGGCGCAATGGCCCCGTGCTCAATAACGCATTGAGCGGCCTGGATCAGGCCCTGTGGGATATCAAAGGCAAGAGGGCCGGCATGTCGGTATACCAACTGTTGGGAGGAAAAACCCGCTTTGCAGTAGACTGCTACGCTCATGCCGGAGCTAGTAGCATTGAAAAAACCATAGAAAACGTACAACGCTACATGGATGAAGGCTACCGCCACATCCGCATTCAGCTCGGTGGTTACGGAGCTGCCTCACTTTCAGAAGAGCCTGATTTTAAAGAGGCAGGTTTTGGTATGCCCGATGATAATGTCATCAACGAACGCCTCTACCTAAAAAAGGTACCCGAGCTATTTGCCGAAGTGCGCAAAGCCTGTGGTGAAGATATTGAGTTGCTCCACGACATCCACGAGCGCATACAACCTATGGACGCTGTAAGAATGATTAAGGAATTAGAGCAGTACCGTCCTTTTTTTATTGAGGACCCTTTTTCGCCAGAAAACAATGGTTACTTCAAAATTTTACGCAATCATACTACCGTGCCCATCGCTATGGGAGAACTCTACAACAACTCACACGAGTGGTTAGGCCTGATGAAGGAAAGGCTGGTTGATTACATCCGTATCCATATTTCGCAAATTGGGGGCATCACCCCTGCTATGAAGGTAGCCCGGTTAGGTGAGTGGTTCAACGTGAAAACTGCCTGGCACGGTCCGGGTGATGTCTCTCCGGTAGGGCACGCGGCCAACGCCCACATAGACCTGGCAGTGTGGAATTTCGGCATACAGGAGTCTGTTAATTTTTCTGATAAGCTGCTGGAAATCTTTCCAGGAAGCCCGGTCATGAAAAATGGCTATATGCACGTAAACGAGGCACCTGGACTGGGAGTAGAAGTCAACGAGGAACTGGCGCTTAAGTACCCGCTGCCCGAAAAGCATAATTATAACTGGACCCAGCTTCGTAAGAAAGACGGTACACCAGTAAGGCCGTAAGACGCGTGAGGGCGGTGCACTTTTGCCGTCCTTTATCCGCATTTACACAAGCTCAATAAAATTAGCTTTTTGCTTGCTAGTAGCATATGTCCTAAACATTTACTTTACAGAAGTAGATTTTAGATTTGTGAAAATTATGTAATCCCTGGTAATAGTAAATCTAATGTCCGGCTCAAAACTGAACGTATGGACCCTGTTCTCAAAGAACTGAATTACAAGGATCAGCCTAACGTGCTGGTACTGAATGCACCCGACAGTTTTCAAAATCTGATGGCCGACTTAGATCTCAGTACGCGTCTATCACTGCAGTTAGGTCAAGAAAAGTCATTTGACTTTATGATGACGTTTGTCAGGTATCAGCATGAAATTGATCATCTGGTGCCGCTATTCAACGTTATTATGCCAGGCGACGGCATATTTTGGTGTGCTTATCCTAAGGCATCTTCGGAAATACCGCTGTGATTTTAACCGCGATACCGGCTGGGACATACTGGGTACCTTTGGCTTTGAACCTTTCCGGCAGGTAGCCATAGACGAAGACTGGTCTGCTCTGCGGTTTCAGCGCGTCGAGTACATCAAAAGTATGAAACGCCAGAAAAGTATGGCCATCAGTACCGCTGGCAAGAAAAAAAAGGCTCCTAGTCCTGCACACACACTGCCGCCAGTATAGATACTATCTTCATACGGGTTTACTTTAGATTGAGCACCTGATTTACTGATGAGGAGTCCACCGGGTAAAGGCGCATGGCAGCACCTCCCGAGGCCAGCAGATCTAATTTGAGCGTGTCTTCAGCGCTTACCTGTTGCTGCAGTTGATCCACGTCTGCCTCCGCTGCATCTGTGTACAGACTAAGTTGAAATTTACCCTCTCCCAGAAAACCGAGAGGCAGGTTGATCATCCGGGATTCTTCAT
>CAZZGE010000209.1:0-8252 GCA_964653665.1 uncultured Porifericola sp.
TTTTGAAAAAAAGTAGGGTTTTTAGTACGTGTAACTACTCAGCAGTAGGATTATTCATAAATAATCCTACTGCTGAGTAGTTACAAATTATGACATCAATAATGAATATTGAGCTGCTGTAGCTCGGTCTCTAGATTTGTTTCTGGTGTAAGATGGATGGCCTGCATACCCAGCTGACAAGCCCCCTCTGCATTTTCAGGGGTATCATCAATGAACACGCAAGTCTCAGCCTGTAGACTATTGCGGTCCAGCAGAAGTTGGTAAATGGCCGCATCAGGTTTGAGCAGCTTTTCCTCGCCAGATACCACTGTGTCACGGAAAAAGTGTAAAAAGTCGTACTTGCGCAGTGCAATGGGATAAGTTTCCGCCGACCAGTTGGTGATGGCGTAGAGCGGGTACTGTTGTTGCTGGTGCAACTTTCTCAGAACTTCAACATTGTCTTCAGCAATACCGCCCATCATTTCTTCCCAACGGTCAAAGTAGGTGCGGATTTCTTTTTCATAGTGGGGGAAAAGTGCCAGCCGTTCTTCCGTAGCTTCGGCAAAGGTACGTCCGCCGTCCTGTGCCCGGTTCCAGTCATGATGACAGACTTTTTCAAGGAAGTGCTCCATCTCCGCTTTGTCAGAAAAAATCTTACGGTAGAGGTAGCGGGGATTCCAGTCAATGAGAACCCCACCCAGGTCAAAAATTACGGTAGTGATTTGTGACATACACAGGAAAGATTTACGAACCAATGTTAACGCATCCGCTCCTCAATTCCCAGCCCGAACAAAGCAAAATCGTAGCGGACCGGATCGTCGGAATCAAACTGCCGAAGATTTTCAGTGAGTTCGGTGGCCGTTTGCCAGTCGGTTTGCTTTCGGCGAATCAGGCCCAAACGACGGGCCACGCGGTCTACGTGCAGATCGCAGGGGCAGATAAGTTGGCGTGGCGCGATATGCTGCCAGATGCCGAAGTCTACTCCTCGATCATCCTGCCGCACCATCCAGCGAAGGTACATGTTGAGGCGCTTGCAGGCTGAGTTGCGCGCTGGTGTGGCAATGTGCTTACGTGTGCGGTGTGGAAAATCAGGTAGGCTAAAAAAGATCTGATGAAAATGGATCAGGGCCACTTTGGTATCTCCTGCTTCAGGGGTAAGTCCACCTGCAAAGGCTGATTCCAGCGAGTCATGCTGGCGGTAAAAGTGATGCAAAAAGGCAATGAAGTAGAGCGCATCGGTAGCGTTAAAGGTACGGTGTCTGAAATCTTCAAAGGGTTTCAGATCATCTTCCTGGTGATGTAGGATAAAATCGTATGGTTCATTATCCATCAGTGCAAAAAATTCCCGGCACTTATTGATGATGGTTTTGCGCTGCCCCCAGGCCAGTATCGCAGCCAGTAGGCCACTGATCTCAATATCCTGCTTTTTGCGGTAAGCATGGGGTATGCAAATAGGATCATTTTCTATAAAAACCGGACGGTTAAATTCGCTTGCCTTAGCCTCCAGCAGTTCGTAGAGCTCCTGTTTGCGGGTACCGGAGATCACTATTGCATGGATGTATTAAACTGAAGGTCGGCAGCGCGGATAATGAGTTTACCCTCTTCTTTCTTCTCATCCAGCCAGAGGATGATCTTGTCTTTCTCCTGCTCTATTTTCCAGCTGAACGACTTGATAGTTTTCAGATGATGGAGGGTACCGGTTTTTGCATTGAGAAATACCAGGTCAAAATCAGGAAGTTGCTTGTTGGTGGCATCGTGCCATTTTTGGAGTAGGATGCCGTCCTGGAAAGGAAGCTGAAAATCACCGAAATAATGCTCAGAAAAATCTTGGATGGCCTGGTTGGCTTTTAGCTTGTAGTAGCTGGGGCCAAACATTACCTCATCTACAAACTTACGCTCAATCTTGAGATTGCCGACTTTGGCAAAAGTACTCCACGTAGGGATGCTGTCCTGGTCCTCCTCATTTTTTTTAGGGATCACCAAAGAAATCAACCGAGAGAGTAGTGAGAAAATGTGGATGACGCCGATAAAGGCTAGCGAAAATAACAGAATGAAGGGATACATCAATGTAAAGGCACCGTTCCATAGCGTTTGTAGTACGGTTCGCTTCTGGGACTGTTGGTCTTGCATAGTTTACGTTTTGTAATGAACTGAATTTAGTAAACCACTGTATACGATATTAGTTCAACTGAGGGGTTTTAAAATATGCCTAGACGAATAATTTTTAGAGGCAGCTGTGTCACTGGATGTAAGTGATTTCAACCGGAAAGCGTTCATTAATACCTCCCAGCTTATCGTAGGTTGCTCTGGTAATGCGGATGCTGACTTTTTCATTGACCCCGGTATTAGGTAGTTTACCAACAACTCGTACAAAAACAGATAGGTTATTCATCTCATTACGTATCTGGATGATAGTACCAACAGGTGCAGTGCGGTGCAGGGCCAGAAACTTCTGCGTTTCAACGCCTCCCTCAATAGCTGCAGCAAAACCCAGTTCTGATTTTTTCTCGAAGTCGGAGAGTGCCTTTTTCTCAGCTGCACGTATAGCCCGGATGCGCTGCTTTTCCTGCTCCAGTGCTTCAGCACGGGTAAGGTTGCGCTTTACTCCTTCGCTCTCTTTTTCTTCACGGCTGGCCATGGGCTCCGGAATCGTTGGTGCGTTATTGGTAGAAGCCGTAACGGCTAGTTCCGGAGAGACAAGCAGTTCACGCTCGCGGATGATGAGCTCTTGTCCGAAAGAAATCCGCTCATCAGCTAGTTTGTTGCGTCGCATCAGTTCTTTGACGGTTACGTCGTAGGCGCGTGAGATAGCGAAGAGCGTCTCGCCCTGCATGACTGTATGCACTACATATTTCTTTTCATCAATAACGTTTTGCGGTTGATTCTGACGTGTAGGTTCTACGTGATAAATGACAATCTGCTGACCAATGGCGAGAGGCTGACGACCTAGGGCATTCCATTTTTTGATATCACTAATGCTGGCATCGTACTCTTTGGAAAGGCGGTACAATGTTTCTCCTTCCTTAACAGTATGGATTGATTTTTTTCCCTGGGTGAACTGCGGGAAGAGAGGTACCCGGAGTGTGTCTCCTATGCCCAGGTTATCAACGTCAACAGAGAGATTACTCTCACGTATGTCGGTTACTTCAGCAGTATACCTTCGTGACAGGCTAAAAAGTGTCTCTCCCCTCGATACCTGATGGAGAATATACATTTCGCCACCGATACGTTCCACCCCTATCGAATCCGCCGTAACCAGGGTGGCCGGTAGCTTATGAAAAGCAAAGCTATCCTGAAAAAAAATGGCGAAGAATACGATAAGTGTATAGGTCTTAAAATGCATAACTTAACAATTCTCTTTTTTGCTTGACGTATATCAGTTGATTGCGGGCGAGCATAAACGTTCCTAATCCAATGTGCACAAGTTGATCATCCAGCTTTTCGTGTAGCAGTAGCTCACCTTCTTTATCCAACACCAACAAATAATTCGCCAAAGCCTTATCTTCTTCCATGTAATAGCTTATGAAGATCAGTCCGTTTTCGTCTAGGTATTCGCAGCCTACTTTTATCTGTTGGTTAAGATAATGCTGCACAAAGCGGCTGACTGTCCCAAAGTAGGCATCCTCTTCCACATAGTGAAACGGGTGGCGAATATATTTATTTTCTGCTGAGGCTCTCTCCAGTACGCGTGCTGTCTCTTCATCAGACAGATTATGCTGGTCATTGGTTTCTAAAGAGATGCTTTTGTAGGAAGTAGCTGTATCTTCCTTGATAAAGCCATAGAGTTTTCCTTGATACACATTCAGCACTTGCAGGCGTTGATCCTGCCAGACAACTTTTTTGGTATCGTTGTGAATGGCAAAAAAAGATTTTACCTCCGGATTGTCACTGTCTTCATAGGTATGAAGCACCAGCAATTGGCCTTCGGCGACACTTAAACTGACCCACCAGTCTTCTTCAAAATGTAAATCATCCCATAGCAGTTCTCTGGCCTGCAGGTCATATGCGGCAAAACTCACTTGGTGTGCTTCTTCATCCCGGAGCTCCAGGTAAAGGTAATGTGCTTCGTGGTCGGTCAGCAGTTTCCAGATTTTGACCGTAGAGGAAAATGAAAATGCAGATTTTAACTTTTTTGGCAAGCTGAACGTTTTCTAGTTATTATTAGAACCACAAAATATGATCCCGATTCATTCAAATTTATGACACTCACCTGCAATAACAAGTGGCCCCTCCCCTTTTTAGTCAGCCTTTTCTGTCTTTTCAGTTGGGAGGTGTTTGCCCAGACCGATACCACCACCACTGACAAAGCACAGGTACTGGTGATGGAAATACGCTCCGAGATAGATGCCCGCACCAACCGCTATGTGGAACTGGCTTTTGAAAAAGTGGAAGAGATAAATGCTGACTACATTGTCATTGATATGGACACCTACGGTGGAGCACTGTATGATGCAGACGATATCCGCACCCGTATGCTGGAGGCAGAAATCCCTGTTTACGTTTTTATCAATAAAGATGCCGCCTCAGCCGGTGCCTTGATCTCCATTGCCTGTGACAGTATCTACATGGCACCCGGGGCCAGTATCGGCGCTGCTACGGTGGTGAGTGGCGGCACCGGCGAAGCCGCTCCCGACAAGTACCAGTCCTACATGCGCTCTATCATGCGGGCGACAGCCGAGGCTACCGGCCGTAACCCTCAAATCGCCGAGGCGATGGTAGACCAAAACCTGGAGGTAGACAGTATCTCCAGTGCCGGTGAAGTTATCACTTTCTCTACCTCCGAAGCCATCAATTATGGCTTCTGCGAGGCTGAAGTGACTAGCATAGAAGAACTGCTGCGGCGCAGTGGGCTGGAGCCTGAGGACTATGAGGCTACTGTATTTGAGCGGGATGTGCCGGAGCAGATCATAGCCTTTTTTCTGAACCCCTTTATCAGCGGCATCCTGATCCTGATCATGCTGGCAGGTGTTTACTTTGAACTGCAAACCCCCGGCGTAGGCTTTCCGATCCTGGCGTCGGTCGGGGCGCTGGTACTGTACCTGGTACCTTACTACCTCAACGGCCTGGCCGCCAATTGGGAGATCGCTGCTTTCTTTGTGGGAGCGGTGCTGATTATCCTGGAGGTACTGGTGATTCCGGGCTTCGGTGTTGCTGGCATAGCCGGTATGATACTGACCATCGGTTCGCTCATTCTGGTAATGCTTAATAACAATGATCTTGACTTTTTCTTTGTAGATAGTGATGAAGTAGTCAAGGCGGTTACCACGGCCCTGGCTGGAATGGTGGGAGGAATCATTCTCATGTTTTTCGGCGGTGTCCGGCTGGCTAGTTCAGACGCGTTCAAAAGAGTTTCCCTAGAAAGCACACAATCGACGAAGGATGGCTACACCTCCAGCACCCGTGTGGGTACCTTCATTGGTAAAGAAGGAAAGGCCTATACAATCCTGAGACCCAGTGGCAAAATTATGATAGACGACGAACTCTACGATGCCTACACCCGGGGCGACTATATTGACAAAGGCTCCTACGTGGTGGTGGTTAGTGACGAGGGTACATCCCTGCGGGTAAAACTGGCCAAAGATGTATCTAAGGAGGGAATGGCCTGAGTAGGTTAAAACGTTTACCAACATTGATGGTACAAATCCTTAAACAAAACGACTTACCGTCTTATGCTCCGTATTCTATTTGGCTTTCCCCCCGTGAAGCTGATAGATTTCCCGTTGATTTTGATCTAACCTATCTATGAGAAAGTTACTTACGCTGATCCTCAGTGCAGGCATATTATTATCTTACGCACAGGTACGTACTTCCGCTTTGTCTATTCCCCAGATCATGCAGGGCGAAAAGTTTGTCGGCTACCTGCCCGGGAATATCCGCTGGGGTACTGACAGCCGGAGCATTTATTTTAGCTGGAACCCCGATCAGGATACGCTCCGCAGTCTTTACAAAATCACCCTGAATCAAAGGGAGCCGCAGAAAGTAAGCCTGGAGGAACAGAGCAATATACCTGCTGTGGATGGCGTCTACAATGACGACCGTAGCCTGTTGGTCTATGAGAAAAACGGGGACATCTTTCTGCTAAACATAGCTGGTCAGTCAGTCAGAAAAGTTACTAACACGGTAGACCGCGAATACGATCCGGAATTTTCGGGAGACGAGCAGCAGATCATCTTTACCCGTAGTTCTAACCTCTTTGCCTGGGATATTAACGGTGGCAGCCTGCGTCAACTGACCAACTTTATTAAAGGGCAGGCTGAGCATGACAAAAAGGAACCAGCTTACAAGCAGTGGCTGGAAGAAGATCAGTTGGCTTTGTTTGATATCCTGGCTGAGCGAAAGGCAACTGAAGAACTGGAAGAGCAGCGGGAAGAAGCCCTGGAACCGGAAGGTCCGCCGGAAATTTACACGGGCGAAAAGCTGGTCACGGATATCAATATCAGCCCGGATATGCGCTTTGTGACCTACCGCCTGTTTAAGAATCCCGAAAGTGAGCGTACCGATGTACCTGATTATGTCACTGAATCTGGTTTTACGGAAGACATTAATGCCCGCAGCAAGGTAGGCGCCCCTCAGACTACTTACGAGTTTGGTATTTATGACAGGGAACGAGATACTACCTACCAGGTGGATACCGAACAGATTCCTGGCATTTATGATAAACCGGAGTTCCTGCGCGAATACCACTCCAGCGACTCCGCCTATAGTGAGCAGTACGATGATCCTCGCGAGGTGCTGATGCAAGGACCGTTTTATTCGGAGGAAGGTAAAGCAGTGGTTGTAATAAGGTCATTGGACAACAAAGACCGCTGGATCATGCAACTCAAGTCCGAAGATGCCATGCTAAGTCTGCTGGATCGTCAGCACGATGAGGCCTGGATCGCCGGCCCGGGTATTCCCTGGTACATCTTTGGTGAGAACAACCTGGGCTGGCTGGACAATGAGCAAATCTGGTTTCAGTCAGAACAAAGTGGCTACTCTCACCTCTACATCATTAATGTGAACACCGGAAAAAAGAAATTCCTGACCAGCGGAGCATTTGAGGTAACCGACTTGATGCTTTCCCAGGATAAGAAGACTTTTTACCTCGTCACTAGTGAGGAAAGTCCCTTTGTCCGGCACCTGTATCGCATGCCTGCCAAAGGCGGACGTATGACCAAACTTACGGAGCAGGCTGGTAACCACGAAGTGCAGCTTTCGCCCGACGAACAATACTGGGCTATCCGCTTCTCGGGCAGTAATGATCCTTGGGAACTCTACCTGATGGAAAACGAAGCTGGGGCAGTCATGCAGCCAATTACCAATTCTACTACCCGGGATTTTGAAACCTACAATTGGAAGGAACCAGAAATCGTTCGCTTTTCCGCCCGTGACGGTGTGGAAGTACCGGCCCGAATTTATCGCCCGGAAAATCCCAATGGTGCGGGTATCATCTTCGTGCACGGAGCGGGCTACCTGCAGAACGTACACCGCTGGTGGAGCAGCTACTACCGCGAATACATGTTCCATAACATGCTGACTGACCTGGGCTATACCGTGATGGATATTGACTACCGGGGCAGTGCTGGCTATGGGCGCGACTGGCGCACGGCGATCTACCGCCATTTGAGCGGTAAAGACCTCACTGACCAGGTAGACGGCGCTCAGTATATGGTAGAAGAACTGGGAGTAGATGAAGACCGGTTGGGCATCTACGGAGGCTCTTACGGCGGCTTTATTACCATTGCGGCTTTGCTCAAGGAGCCGGGCGTATTTGAAGCAGGTGCCGCCCTGCGTTCAGTTACCGACTGGGCGCACTATAATCATACCTATACCTCTAACATCCTCAATACGCCGGTAGAAGACAGCCTGGCTTACCGCCGCTCTTCACCCATTTATTTTGCCGATGGCCTGGAAGGAAGGTTACTTATGCTACACGGGATGGTAGATGATAATGTGCACTTCCAGGATGTAGTGCGGCTGTCACAGCGCTTTATTGAGCTGGGCAAAAAAAACTGGGACCTGGCCGTATTTCCGCTGGAGCCTCACGGTTTCAAAGAAGCCAGCAGCTGGACTGATGAGTACCGGAGAATTTTTGAGTTGTTTGAGGAGGAGATAGGGGGAGAGTGAAATTTGAGTAAATAAGACGAAACCCTCAGTCTCCGTCTAGTCATTGAGGGTTTTTTGTTGGTAAAATCTCCGTTATCAACGCCTGTAGCCACACAATCAATAGACAGGTCAAGTCTGTAGCCAAGGATACTTTTAATCTAAGTTGGGTCTAATTCTCCGAGGCTTGC
>CAZZGE010000210.1:0-8235 GCA_964653665.1 uncultured Porifericola sp.
AAAGATAGAAATGAAAGAATCGTGGTGCCGCATCCAACTGCTGATACCCTCATGCTTACGAAAGGGTAGATGGGCCAGGTAGGGGAAAATAACAGTCAGAAAAAGTGTAGAAAATAACTGAAACTGGTCAATTTTCAGGTTTTCGTTCAGCAGCATACCTCCCAGGTAAGGCAGTACCAGGGGAGTCAGCGAACTGCTCAGGATCAGCAGCGCCAGCGCCAAAGATACATTTCCGCCAAAAACATTGGTAAAAGCCGGTGATGTGACGCCCGCCGGCAGGGCCGCGAACAGAAAAAGCGCGGTAGCGTAAAAAGGTGACCAGGGGTAGATAAGCCAGAACAGCAGGAGCGGAAGCAGCAGAAAACGAATGAGATAAAAACCGCCAATAGTACGCGCCTGGTCCCGAAAGAAGGCCGGAGAAAAATCTACTTTGAAAGAAGAAGCAAAAATGATAAAACAAAGTACACCCAGAATGATCGGCCCTGAATACTCCCCAGGATCCGGTATAATAAAGCCACTTACCGTGGCCAGGAAAAGAATCAGATTAAAGTTTTTCTTGGCGAATTCGTTCATGCCGCGAAAATAGACAAAGTGCCCAACATGCTGAAATGAAAGTGTGGGAGAAAAACCCTTCTACCAGGTTAGGCGGTAGGCGGGTATTGTAGTCAGGCTTAGAATAACAGCTCCCGGTACTTCGCCAGGGGCCACACCACATCGTCAACCAGAAATTCCAGCTTATTCATACGGTAGCGAATTTCGTTAAAGTAAGATTCTTTGATGTCTTTGTACATAATTGCCCGCTGGTGTGTATTTTTTTTCGGCTTCTTTAGTCCATTTCTCACTGTAGCCGTTCCCCTCAGCGGATGTCCCTAAACTCCTGAATGTAGCGGCGCAATATGTTCAACAGTGCTATCTCCTTTTTTGTACCCCTGGCGATTTCAGTGTCTACCTCCTGCTTGAACTTTACCAATTGATCAGCAACGATGGTGTTGAGCACCGTCATGGTTGAGGCTGAGTTGGCTGATGAGCCCATTGCCCGAAACTCAAACTTATTACCGGTAAAGGCAAAAGGTGAAGTACGGTTACGGTCGGTGTTGTCCAGTAGGATGGGCGGAATTTTGTTGATGCCCAATTTCATAAACACATTCTCTCCGTTACTGATCTCGGCGTTTGCATTGCTTTCCAGGTCATTCAGCACCTGCGTAAGCTGGGAGCCGATAAAGATAAACACGATGGCCGGGAGAGCCTCATTTGCACCCAGGCGGTGATCGTTGCCCGCACTGACGATAGAAGCCCGCAGCAGGCCATTATGTTCGTGCACTGCTTTGATAGTGTTGATGAAGAAGGTAAGAAACTGCAGCTTTTCCGAATCTCTGGCGCTAGGCGCAAGCAGGTTCTTACTAGTACTGGTGATCATCGACCAGTTGTTGTGCTTACCGCTACCGTTGATACCAGCAAAGGGCTTCTCATGCAAAAGTACTTTCAAATCGTAGCGCTCGGCTACCTTTTCCATCAGGTCCATCAGGAGCTGATTGTGGTCTACTGCCAGGTTGACTTCTTCAAACATAGGGGCACACTCAAACTGCCGGGGTGCTACCTCGTTGTGCCGGGTGCTTAGGGGTATGCCCAGCTTATGGGATTCGGCATCCAGCTCTACCATAAAATTATGGGCCCGGGTCGGGATGGAGCCAAAGTAATGATCGTCGAGCTGCTGCCTCTTGGCAGACGAGTGTCCAAATACCGTTCTGCCTGACAATTGGGAGTAGTGCGTTACCCCCCCGGGATCGCCCATGACTTCATGGCAGAAGCTACGGCATCGGCCACGTGCGATTCTATTTTGACGCCTTTATCAATGGCCATCATGACTGCTTCGTAGACATCAGCAGAGAGTACCCGCCGCATCGCTTCTTTATCAAACACATTTTCTCCGAAGTAACTGGAAATCTTGTCGGACGGTAGGCTTACCGGCACGGCTTTGTGGTCGAGCGTTTTTTCAAGAGCCCTAAAACGAAAGTTGTTGGATTGCATAGATTAGATATTGGTAAATGGTCAAAAATATTGAGTTAAATACTGAAAAAACGCTACAATTCAATGTGCAGCAGGTTGTTAGCCACTACCTGTGAGCAAGTGACAGACTAAGTTAAGAGATAATATTTAAAAGATCACACGGCCTGCATTTGACAAGCTGTTGCCGATACCTGACAGTATGCTGTATGCGTGGTCATAAATTTTTTTTCATTTTCGGTTACATCAGTTACGGGCACTGCGACATTGTAAAGAATCAGGCAGCTAATACGCCTGGTTCATCTAATTTTCAACCGTTAACCACCTTAAGATGAAAAAGCTTGTTTTAATCCCCATGCTCTTTGCAGCAATCGTGTTTACAGGATGTTCTGAAGAAAACGCAGTTACACCCGGGACTGAAAACATGCCTCGACCGGAATTTGCAGATATCAACCTCTCAGCTTTGTCTGATACTCATACGCCCTACGAGCATATTTTCCAGGGGAGTAGCAGCAACGGCCGTATGCTGAATACATCGGAGGATATTCGTACGCTGATGGATAAGATTGAAGAAATTTTTCCCGACGTGAGTTATATTGACGAAATAGAGACCGAAGAAAAACGTGGCATTGAGGTTTGGGAAGTAGAGATTGAACTGCCCGATGATGAAGAACTGGAGTTCTACATATCTAAGGAGCTCTTTGAAGTAGTAAAAATTGAAGGAGAAGAAATCAACGGAAGTCCTGCTTACGAAATTGACCCCGGCGATAATTTTGTGACTCTTGCTCAGGCACTAAACACCGCTTACGCTATTCTGGAAAGCCAACCGGAAATCGAGGAGTGGGAACTGAGCTTTGACGAAGGCACCTGGCTGTACAAGTTTGAAATTGAGGAAGAGGAAGATATTGAGATTTACGTAAATGCAGAAACGGGTGAGTTCATCGGCATATATGATGATGACGAGGATAATGAGGACGATGATGATTAGTCAGTTATTTTTGTAACGCTGCCGCTGTCATACCCGAAACCGGTCCTGAAAGGGGCCGGTTTTTTGGCTTTCGGTAAGCCGTCCACAGGTCGTCAGTTCCGGGATATGTATTGAGCTAGGCGAAGTCAGCACTTTCTGTTTGTATATAATTCGGTAAAACTGCGTCTTTAATTACTCATCTGCTACAAACGAGCTAAAGCAGGAGTTGGAAGCTTATTCCCTACGACAAATCCGTTGGCAAACATAAACTGATCCTCGGTATATTTTCGGGACTCTATCAGCTTGGGGAAGCTGAAGCTCTTTACTACGTTGTAGAGCTTAACATTGTATTTGTGCTGGTAATTTTTAAAAAGTTCTCGGCGGTAAGCCAAAGAATAATGAGGATGAAATAATACCCCGAAATCAAATTCTTTGTCAATTCCTTTCATTTTTTGCTCACATTTTAACAAAAAGTAAACTACACTTAATTTCCTGGTAAAATAAAAACCTGCCGAATTTATTATGGTAGTGCATAGTAAAAAAATAGCATCCCCTGAATTTGTTACTGAAAGAGCTTTTGTGGTAGAATGCAAAAAAAAATCCGGGATAACAGTTTATTCCGTAAGCATACGGGCAAATTCCCGAAGATCATTTACCTGAAGATCAGGTTCCGGAGCCAGCGGAAAAGTGGCCTTTCCGGTGCGTTTTACAAAAGTGGTTTGCATCCCCGCCCATTGCGCACCGGTTACATCCCAGGCGTGCGCTGCCACCATCATACATTCAGATATAGCTACTCGCATACGGTATGCGGCCCAACGGTACACGTGCTGATGCGGTTTATAAAAACCCAGCTGTTCTACGCTGAGCATGCATTCAAAAGCGGGTGACAGGCCAGCATAGCGAAGCTGTTCCTCCATGGCCTGTTGCGAAGAGTTAGTAAGCGCAACCAACCGGAATCCGGCACACCGTAGTTTTTCCAATGACTCTTTTACCTCAGGATAGGGCGCCAACGAAAGCATAGGTTTTAGTGCGTCCTTAGCTTGTGCCTGAGATAATGTGATATCCCGGCTTTCTGCTAGCATGCGTAATGTGGCTACTCCCAGGCTGCCGAAGTCACGAAACTGATCGCTCACCGTGACTACCAGCGAATACTGGAGCAGGTTGGTAAACCAGAGTGGGACCAGTTCAGGCCGGTTACCCAGGGTCTGGGACACCGACCGTTTGACCGGCTCGAGGTCAAGAAGTGTTTCGTTGACATCAAAAAATAAAATGGCGGGAAGATTTTTCATACTTTAAATTACGAAACAGTAGCTTTACAGGAAATGTAACAGCCAGACACCGTCTAGAAAGAATATGTTTACAACTTTAAAACCACCCACGTTATGCGGACGACCTTGTTGACCATTAACATCGCCATACTGTTCACCCTTAGTCTGAGTATTTTTTCTGACACAGCGGCGCAGGAACTATGCTACATCTTTGAAAGTGGACAGAACGGTTACGCCTGCTTCCGGATTCCTGCTGTCGTCAGGACAACCGAAGGGCACCTGCTGGCTTTTGCAGAAGGCCGGAAAAACGGCTGCAGCGACACTGGCAACATCGACCTGGTGATGAAACGCTCGGAAGATGAAGGGCAAACCTGGGGCCCGCTGCAGCTTATCTGGCACGATGAAGGCAATACCAGTGGAAATCCTGCCCCTGTCGTGGAGCAGCAGAGCGGCGACATTCTGCTGCTCGCTACCCGGAACCTGGGAGAAGACCACGAGTCGGAGATCATCGCGCAGACCAGTACTGATACCCGGCGAGTATATGTGCTGCGCTCAGTGGATGAAGGTCAGAGCTGGAGTCCACCCCAGGAAATTACTACCGATGTAAAACAGCCCGATTGGACCTGGTACGCTACCGGACCCGGTTCGGGCATACAAATGAAGCAAGGCCCCTATGCAGGTCGCCTGATAGTGGCCTGTGACCACATTGAAGCTGGATCTAAAAAATACTATTCACACGTCATCTACTCGGACGATCGGGGTAAAAGCTGGCAGCTAGGGGGTACTACACCCGGAGATCAGGTCAACGAAAGTGAAGTGGTTCAGCTGGAAGACGGGCGTCTGTTGCTCAACATGCGAAACTACGATCGTAGCAAGCGGTCTCGACAACTGGCCTACAGCGAGGACGGTGGTGGGAGTTGGGCGGACATGCAGCATGCTCTTGATCTGATAGAACCTATCTGCCAGGGTGCCATGCTACGTTGGGATGCGGGAAACACCTCTTATGTCCTGTTTTCTAACCCAGCCAACCGGGAGCAAAGGGTAAACATGACTGTCAAAATAAGTAAGGACAGTGGAGAAAGCTGGCAGATACTCAAGCATGTGCATGCGGGGCCTTCTGCTTACTCAGACCTGGTGACATTGGCCAATCAGCAAGTAGGGCTGTTCTATGAAGCAGGGCAAAACAGCCCCTACGAAGGTATCGCCTGGGAGGTGATTGATGTGAAGCAACGGCTAACCCCTAAGCCTGCTCGCTAACTTCTCGTTCTGTTTTTTTCCAGCCAGTCATGCCGGATTTGTATGCCCAGCCAGGCCCATCCGGTAGATTGATTTTTCCGGCCTCTACCCGGGGCAGGGGTAAATATATGCTTTATGCCCAGGGCATTGGCTCTATGCTATATTCCAGGTGAGGGAGGGTTAGGAATCGCTGCCACCATATGCAGCACAAAAATTGTGAGCATGGAGAGGTGACAGAATGCGGCACGCACATTTTGCCAGTGGCTTCCGCTAATTTTTGCTACTTGCATTGCCCGCCCAATGCCTCCAATATAGCAGATATCGGGTTGAGTGATCTCCACAGCGTCCAAAGCTTTCTGAGTCGTCGTCAGCAGTCACCTTGACAGTAGTAGCATACTGTTGCAAAAACTTTCTATATGTTTGATTTTCAAGCCACTCCGATCATTGTAATTTGGAAGTAGGTAGCCATATAGGAAAACCGACAAAAGAACGTTAATTTTGAATCTTGATTAGTCAAATAAGAAATAATGTATTCACCAAAACCCTTTGGGGACTAATGGCACTTTATCTGCTCAACATTAGTGTTGACCCAGCAGACTCCAATCCTGCGCATCTTCCTGAAGATTTAACAATTAATGACCAAGAAAGCATTGTGGAAATTATTGTTGAGCAAATTTTGGGTTATGAAAACGCTATCAAAGAATATGACGACCATGACACAGAAGACCACGACAAGAAAAAGAATGTAAAAATTGATTTGTTGGTTTACCAAGCTAAAACCAATGCAGACGCTCATCGAGAATTTATTGAAAAGAAAGAGCCATATCCATATTATGAAGACCGGTTAACAAATGGATTCAAAGAAATAGATAGTCCCCCGCCCAAAGTTTGATTTGTTTTTATACCTATTAAAACCTTGTGACCTAAAGGTCATAGGGTAATTCTTATTGCTTTTAAAACAAATCAAATATGAACATCAAAAGAATATTAATGCTAATCGCTGTATTGGCATCACCTATATCGGCCTTTGCTCAAATAACCGAGTCTGAAAAAGACAGTACTTATATTCAACAAGTGGAAGACCATAAAAAGTCTGACAAGGTTTTACACGCAGAACCACTCTATATTGACCTTATACGTGATTTAGGCGCAAGGAAAGGCGAAAAAGAATGGAACTTGGGATTGGGGTTGACAGACAATTTAAAATTTGACTCCCATGAAGCCCTGATTGAGTACGAATGGGCACCAGTTGACAGATTGGGATTAGAAGTTGAACTGCCTTTTACATTTTATTCACCTCTAAACGGCACGCAAAACGATTCAGTTCTATCAAATCAATTGAACAGTATAAAAATTGCAGCGCAATGGTCATTCTTCGTTAATGAACCAATGGCTACCTCAATGGCGGTTGGCTATATCAATGAATTTGAATTGTCGGACTTTGAAAACTTTGGGAATCCGTTTATTAAGGGTAATGTGTACAATCCATTCTTAGTAGTGGCCAAGCGTTGGGGAAACAATTTTCATTCATTGATTTATACAGGACCAATGATTGAACAGAATTTCAGCAACAACAAATTTCATACGACTTATGACATCAATACGAGTTTTCATTATATGATTACAGGGACAAGAAACTTCATTGGTGTTGAATTCAATAAGACTTTTGACAATGGAGACTTTGATATGACCATACGACCACAAATGCGTTTAGGAATTGCCGACAACTTATTGATTGGAATTGTAGCAGGAATTCCCGTAAGTAGAGAAAATGAGAGATTAAGTTCTTTTGTGAGACTGATTTGGGAACCAAAACATAAGACGAAATAAAGAATACGGCTACCAACGTTGTATAAGCGTAATGCGGAGTGAATTGTTAATACTCAGTATTTTGCATCTATCAAAGTTTAGTGCAGGTGGACAGTGAATTGCTCCGAAAACCCGTACTATGCTTATACTTGAACGTTAACAAGGAGTGTTGGGAGGGCAGTGATTTGTACTGCTAATTACTAATTTGAGTAGCTCCGACGCCCAATAAAGAGACCTATTTGAGGAATTTGCTTCGTTCTTTGCTCGCAGCAGTATTTTTTATTGACCAATAAAATAAACATTTCGTTTGAGCAAAACCTAGAAGACTAGAAGAGAACTAACAGCTTATACCCTGATTGACATGGTCAAGTCTTTAGCCTGTGGCGATCGGTAAACAGGTTTTTGTTCTACCCATTTTCTTAACTGTTCTGCTTCATCTGGGCGAAGTCTTTGTAGCGCTTTTTGGTATTCTTTGTCAAACAGTGCGGTGTCAAAACTCACTTTTTGTAATATCAGTTTGTAGTAATCTAGAAAGCTCGTCTTCATAGGCAATAGGTTTATTAGGATTATGTGTAAACATTGTGTTTTCCCATACAATACGTTCCGTAAGAGGGCGGTACCTGTACTACGGGAGCTCTGTAACCATATTTTTTCCTATCTAAGTATTGTTTTTCTTTCCAGTACAATACACGTGAAAAAATTTGTTTTGCAATGAAATCTTAAGAAAGCTATTCGTTTCATGATATACCTTTCTGACATGATAAATGATATTATACAACTCACATCTTCCGGTCTGCGTCGGGGTGCTTCTTGAGGCCTTCAAAATCTATGGCCAGCGCATCAATCATACTATCTTCAAACTTTTGGTTACTACAGTCCGTAGAGGTGCCTAGCATTACGAGCAGAATGACCATGCCTAGTAGTAGATGACTAAACCACTTCATTGTAAAA
>CAZZGE010000211.1:0-8174 GCA_964653665.1 uncultured Porifericola sp.
CCGCGCCTTTAGCGGTTCCTCGCCGGGGCACGGGATGAGGAGCGTGGGCTTGCCCTGATGCTACTGGTTCTTCTGATCTTTAATGTACTGCTTTATAGTTGCTTCTGAAATATGTCCTACTGATTCCACATAGTAATTTCTTGTCCAGAGGGTTGGTAGTCTTGACTTAAGGGCAGGAAACTCTTTTCGCAACACAAAAGAAGAATATCCTTTAAATTGATTGATAAGATATTGAGATGCATGAACAGGCTTTGCCTTAACAAATATATGCACATGGTCAGGCATCACTTCTAGTGAGGCTATCTCAATATCAAGTTCAGAAGCTTTATCATGTAAAATTTCTTTGAGTCGGCCAGCCACTTTGCCCTGCAATATTTTTCTACGATACTTTGGACACCAAACAATGTGGTATGAAGTATTATAGACGCTGGTTTTTTGACTGCTTCCATCTTTGTTTTGCCATGAACAAACATAATATTTTTCTGGCAGTGAACTACCTCGAGGCAAGCCCGCGAGGCATCAAAATAATTTAGAATAATCTTACTATCTCGGGACATTGAGTCCTAAGATAGTAAAACGAGGCAAGCCTCGGGGAATTAGATGCATCTAAGATTAAAAATAACATAATCATTTTATTAGTGCCATGAAAATAATCAACTACAAGCGAAAACTTAAGCTAACCAAGCAGCAACAACAGTGTGTTGATAGCTGGATAGGAGCTTGTAAGTTTGTCTATAACCTTGCGTTGGAAACGCGTATTTCTGCCTGGCAGAAACAGAAAAGCATCGGTAAATATGAGTTAATGAAACAGCTTGTAGACCCGAAAGATGTGGACTGGATAGCTGATATTCCTTCTCAATCACTTCAGAAAGTAATTGAGCGATTAGATGTAGCTTATCAAAAATTCTTTTCCGGTGGAGGCTTCCCTAGATGGGCAGCGAAACATAGATACAATTCCATACTCCTGAAATCAGTTGAGGTAGCCGGGTCTCCGGGCGATGGAAACTATGTCAAGCTACCAAAGCTAGGTAAGGTCAAGACTTTTAAAGATCGTTTTGTGCATGGTAAGCCAAAAACTGCTACTATTATTCGTGAACATGATGGCTATTATATTTGCATAACCGCGGCGGACCGCTTCAGCATTAGAGCAGTATCCTCCTAAGCTGGCGACCGTATCCACGGCGGGCAAGAGCCAAGCCGTTGGTCTGGATATGGGCATTGCTCATTTTGCTACATTCTCCACGGGTGAGCATGTTGCCAACCCCAGGCACTTTGTCAAATACGAGCGTCAACTACGCATTGACAACCGAGCATTAGCTAGCAAGAGGAAGTTTTCTTTAAACTGGTACAAATAGAAAGCAAAGCTTTCTAAGCTACATGCTAAGATTGGAAGAGTACGAAAGGACTTCTTGCACCAAGAAAGTTGGAAAATCATCAAATATAACGGTTTGATAGCAGTTGAAGATTTGAAGGTCTAAAACATGGTGAGCAGCAGGTTGGCAAAGCCCATTGCTGATGCCGGATGGGCTACATTCAGAACCCATCTAGAGAACAAAGCTGATAGGTACGGACGAACTTTCGTTAAAGTTGACCTGAAATACGCTTCTCAGACTTTTTTATGTTGTGGGTATAAAGACAAAGAAAACAGGCAAAGTCAATCTGAATTTGTTTGCCTGTCCTGTGGAGAAGAGCAGAATGCTGATGTAAATGCAGCGAAGAATATACTGGCCAGGGCTATGGCCAGCGTCTCTCAACGTGAAGCGTTAGCTTGTGCGTGAGGCGAGAACCTTCGCCGCAGTGGCCCACATCCTTTAGGGGTGGGAGGATGTCAGTGAGCCGCGAAAAAAACATATTTCTGAACAAGGGTCTGATCTAGCTTGCTTTTGCTCACTGCAAAATGACTTTTGAGAAAAAAGCCCAGAGTAAGTTGCGGATAGGGCAGCACCATCTATTCCTGCAAAAAGTCAGGACTACTACTGCGGATGTAGAAGAATTTGGATATTAAAGACCGGAGACCTTGCGCCCCTGCCTGGAAAAACTGGAAGTTGTCCTGCATACATGTCAGTTTTGTAAAAGTAAAATTAAGCAGGTGATATAATCGATTAAAAGGGCAAAAGTATGTTAATAGTTTGTTCCAAAGTGTATGCATAATCGTTTAAAGCCGAGCTATCTCTTCCTTAAAAATCCCTACCCCCTCCTCTATCTCCTCCGGACTCATACTGGCAAAACCCATGCGGCAGGTATTAAGCCACTGGTCATCGGGGCTATAGATTATACCATCCGAGACATATAGCCCCTTACGGGCACAGGCGATGGATAACTTTGCCATGTCAATATCTTCCCTGAACTTGGCCCATATCGCCATCCCTCCTTCCGGCTCCTGAAAGCTGATCTCTTCAAAAAGTTCAGTCTTAAGCAGGCTGCAGAAAAGGTCGCGCCGCTGCCGGTAGGTTTGCAATGCTTTGCGGGTGAAGCGCCTGATGGTACCATCTTCCAGCAGAAAGGCCAGGGCTCGTTCTTCCAGGTTACTTCCCTGCCGGTCCACGATGCGGCGAAGTTTGATCAGTTCAATGATGATATTCTGCGGAGCCACCACATAGCCAATGCGAATAGCCGGGCTGATCTTTTTGGTAAAGGAGCCAATGTAGAGTACCAGCCCTTCTTCGTCCGAAGCGGCCAGCGGCATCAGTGGCTTATGGTCGTAATGAAAGTCGTAGTCATAATCATCTTCTAGGATGAAAAAGCGGTGCTTTCTGGCCAACTCATACAAATGCAGCCTACGATGCGGCGCCAGGGGTACGGTGGTTGGGTAGTGATGATGGGACGTCACATACACCGCCCTGACCCTGTGATTTTTCAGTAAAGCTTCCAGCGCATCCGTCACCAGGCCCTCATCATCAACGGGTATAGTAAGCAAATTTGCCCCTCGATAGCCAAAGACTAGGTTAGCCGTGCGATAGCTCAACTTACCTACGACAATTTTATCATCCGGTCTGAGTAGCACCTGGGAAAGCAGGTAAAGGCCCATGATACTGCCCCGGGTAATGAAAACTTGTTCAGGACTTATGCGCAGTCCCCGGTTGAGATGAAGTGAATAGCTAAGTTGCTCTCGTAGTTTCTCATCTCCCTGCGGCGTGCTGTAGGTAAAGAGAGAGCGGTAAGCATGGCTGCCCAGGATACTCCGGTAAGCTTTACCAATAGCCTGCAAGGGTGCAATCCTGGTATCGGGATAGCCATCGTCAAACTGCAGGGGTAGCTCACTGTGCTGAGGGAAATCCAGCGTCGGAATCTCTCCTACCCAGGCAGCAGAAAACTCAGGATAAGCCACTTCACTTTTGGTAGTAACCGACTGCGGCAAAGGTAGCTTCTCGCTCACGTACCAGCCGCTTTTTTTGCGCGAAGTCAGCCAGCCTTCGGCCTGCAGTTCGTCAAGAGATAGCATGAGTGTGCTGCGATGTACTCCTAGCTTTTCAGCCATCAGGCGGCTACCCGGCAGCTTCTGTCCGGACAGAAGCACCCCTTTTTTAATCAAAACGGAGATGCCGTTGGCGATTTGTAAATACAGTGGCTGTGGAGAGTCGCGATCTGTAGTGATTTCTGAAAGAAAAGCGTATTGCATAACCTCTAATCTGGTCGGTACTAAATTATTTTTCTGGCCGGAGCATACCTACCAAATTTACCGGATATTGCTTATACAAACGATAAGCTATGGAAAAAAATACTGCACTATTGGTTGTGGATGTACAGCGGGGCTTTGATCAGACTACCTACTGGGGTGGCCATCGGAATAATCCAGAGGCTGAGCAAAAGATGGTACAGATACTGGCGGCCTGGCGCGAGCGCGAACTTCCCGTCATTCATGTAAAACATGATTCAATCAACCCCCATTCTCCGCTGCGTCCCGATCAACCCGGCAACCAGATCAGGCCGGAAGTTTTTCCCCAGGCGGATGAAGTGCTTTTCAGCAAGACAGTCAACAGTGCCTTCATTGGCACTTCGCTGGAAGCCTACCTCCGGCAGCAGCAGATCAGCTGGCTAGTCATCTGCGGCATGACCACCGACCACTGTATCAGCACAACTGCCAGAATGGCGTCTAACCTCGGCTTTGAGGTTATCATACCGGAAGATGCCACGGCTACTTTTGATCGAAGCTACAGGGGTAGACATTACTCCGCTGAAGACATCCACACTTTCCACTTGCTGAGCCTGCAGGATGAGTTTGCCCGGATTACGAACACGGATGAGTTCATTCAGACTTTCAATGTGCCGCAGTTTCAAAAATAGAGTACCATCATAAATAATTATTTCATGCCCTACCAACCTACTAATTTAACTATGCCCTCTCGACAAATGCACGAGGTCAGCTATGAACAGGAGCACGTTTATCAGCTTCTGGATGAGGCTTTCTACTGTACCCTGTCTTACAGTGTGCAGGGACAGGTTTTCAGCCTGCCAACCATGCATGCCCGAATCGGTGACCGTCTCTTTGTACATGGCTCTTCCAAAAATCACTTCATGAAAAACATGCCTGCAAACCAAAAGGCCTGTATTTCAGTAACACTGCTGGACGGGCTGGTACTGGCCCATACGGCTTTTGGGCATTCCATGAATTACCGGTCGTTGGTACTCTTCAGCCAGGCTGAGGAAGTGATAGACGAACATCTGAAAATGGAAGTACTCCGTGCCATGATCAACCGGGTGAGGCCCGGTCGCTGGGAGGAGAAAATCCGCAAGCCCTCCGCAGGAGAGATGATTGCCACCCTGGTGCTGGCCTTCAGTATTGAGGAAGTATCCTACAAAACCCGAAAGGGGCCGCCTAATGACAGTGAAGAAGATCAGCAGATTGATGTATGGATAGGGGTGATCGCTTTAAAACTCTCTGCACTTCCGGCGCTTGAGGATAAATAACTATTACAAGACAGGAAATGACAATGGATCCGACTTAAAAAAATAGGCAACAACATGGACTTATATCAAAGAAATTAAGTCACTTGAATTTTAAACAACAGATTCAGCCAGTAGCTTATTTCTCAAGGCTTCGCTTATTTTTTCATAACGACCAGGGCTCCTAGAATCTTAATTTCCCACGCCCACAAATAGACCTTTTAACAGAAAATGAGAGGCAAAGCAAAGCTTCGCTTCGGGGCTATTTACCCAAGGCGGTACAGGGTTCACCTTCATAGCTAAACGCATTAATGGTTCACTCCATTAAGCCTGCCTCTACCCTACCCTGAAAGGCCTCGGCCTTTGGCCTTAACACTTTCTGAAAAGCTTGAAATTGTGGTGTGTCAATTACCCATTCATGACTATCAACCCAATACTACCCCGAGAGCTTAAAACTTTGCAGCCTCCGAGCCCCGCAAAAGTGTGGTGTGTATATTCACTAAAATAGCAAATTTTATCATCTATTTTTATATAAATAATTTTTATTATTTAATTAGATAAATATTATATTTATATACCCTTTCTTGTATATTTATATACATTCAAACGCTACTCCAGAATAGTTTTCAACCATTCAGAATACTTAAATACCTCAAAAATTCATTGTAATGATTAAGCTTTCCAGTACTCCTACCCTCCTATCCAAAAAAAAAATGCCAAAATTCTGGTTTTTGAAAACAGAGAACGACAGTTCAAGAGAGTACCCACGAATGAAGACGCTGCCTAGCTAGTGAGTGCCAGATTATGATAAACCCGATTTATTTTTCCAAAATAATCCTGATTGGAATGTTAAATGCGACAAAAATCAGAACCAGTTTTCCAGAGAGAACCATCTTTGTAACTACGGGCATACTGGTAGATTGGAACTGCTACAACGTACCCAAAGGATGCGACATTTACCCGTCAATTCATAGACACAACGGTTATACACCAGCAACACAGGAAATGAAAGAGCATTACGACAGCTACCGGACAGGTGAACCCCTGCCCACCGCTTCCACCGTTGATATTCCAGAAACTGAAAGTCCTGTCGTTGAACTGCTGAAAAAGATCATAAACGACGATGCCCTGAAAGCACCCACCGCAGAGGATGGTTTTTATGTAGAACCCGACCTTTGGTACATTTTAGTACGAAACGTGCTGCAAAAGAAAAATACCCTGATCAAAGGCCCTACAGGGTGCGGCAAAACAGAAATTGTTAAGCTTATCGGTAAAAGGCGTTCCCTTGTTTTCAGCAAAATTGATATGGCAGGAATGCAGGACGCTATTTCCGGATTATTAGGCGTTCACCGCCTTGAAGGTGCTATGTCTAAATGAGATTATTCTAGATTCAGCCAGCTAATCAAAAAGCCAGGAATCACTCTATTTGATGAAATCAGCCGAGCGCCAGCAGGATCCAATAACATACTTTTTCCAGTGCTTGACGATTCTAAAGAACTTAGAGTAGAATACGCTATCTCAGCAGAAGAACGGACAATGCCCGTACATCTAGAAACCATATTTTTCGCCACCACTAATATTGGTTTTGAATACACCGGTACCAGTGCCCTCGACCGAACCCTATTAGACCGCTTCTACCCTGCCGAACTTGACTACATGACAGTAGAACAGGAAAAGGAAGTGCTTAGCAAAAGAACATGTGTAGAAGTAAGTCATGCTGATATCATCGCCAACATAGCCAGCATCATAAGAAACAAGGCTACAAAAGGTGACCTTTCCACCGCTGTATCTACCCGACATACCATTGCAGCCGCCAAACTCTGCAAAGATGGTTTCCCTATCCTTAAATCACTGGAAATGATATTTCTGCCCATGCTCGAAGGTAACAACTTTGATGGAGAAAGAGCCAATGTAAAATCTATCCTTGCCAGCAAATAATCAATATGAACTATGACTGCCGTAACCACTAACTACACCGACTTTTTAGACAGACATTTAACCACCTTCATTAAAGCTAGCGTTGAAAACCGCTTTGAAGGGGAATCTACGCTTTAAGAAGGAACTTCCTTCGCGGAGTTCCTTCTTAAAGGATTTGAACATGCTAACCAATCAGAACCAATTGCTAAAGCCTATGAGCTTTCCTGCAATGCTATTTCAACTATTTGTCCAATACATGTTCAGTATTTGTTCACCCTACAAGTTCGTTCGCTACTGCCAGCAATTAGATCTACCTTGAAACTTCTGTTTTTGATGATAATAGCCTGACAGCATTTGAACAGGTAGATGTAATGCTAGGAGAAGCCGTACATGAAGCACTGCATATCATCGTATCAGACTTTAGCATCATGCCCAAAAATAAGATCAAAAAGTCTATTCAAAACGTCTTAGAAGATGAAAGGATAGAACGTTACGCCGGAGAACACTTCCCCTGCTACACCAACAACTACCTGACTATGATACATTAGGCGAAGGCCAGAAACTGTTTTCACTTTTCTTTACCATCGTGCGCTATCCAAAGTATCATAGAGAAGAAGACCTGCTAAAATTTGAGAAACCAGTATCGCAGATCGTTGAAGCCCTTACCCCCTACCGCGATTCTGCAGAAGCCATCAACCAAGCTACCAAGGATATTTACAACATCCTCAAAGACTATTACGATAAAGCTGAACACCCCGAAGATCAAACTAAGAATGAAGGTGAGGATGGAGAAGGTGGAGGTGAACAGCCAAAGGGAAAGAAAGGTACCAAAGGAGGTGGCAGTAAAGACGATCAAGCAGACTTTGAACAAAAAATTGATGAAATCGCATCAGTCATAAACGATAATCTTTCTCCTTCCCATCAAAAAGGTGAAGATATTGAAATGGCCGACTATATCAGCTACAATTCCATCGAGGCCGAGGTCTTGCAGGGAAGTCCCGAAAAAGGGAGTGTTAAAGATACTTTCTTTTGCAATCAACCGAACTCCTAGGCGCAATATCAGGCTGATAAGTAAGATATATCTGCAAAAGCTTCAATTTTAAAGCGCCTCATTGAACTCAGCTTTCAGGATAAGACTATCACCAATAAAGTTATGAGAACGGGTATCTTAGATACCGGTAAGTTTCCAGAAGCCGCTATGGTAGTAAGTAATATCTATGAGCAACGCCATAAGGTAAAAAGTAATGAACTCGCCATCGGTGTACTTATTGATGAATCCGGTTCAATGTATGGCCCAAAAATAGATGCAGCCCGAAAGTGTGCTATCCTCTTCAATGAAGCCTTCAATAAGTCACCATGGGTAGAACTATTCG
>CAZZGE010000212.1:0-8134 GCA_964653665.1 uncultured Porifericola sp.
CAACAGGGCCTGATTTACGGGGCTGCCGGGACCGGAGAAACCACTGGCGTCTACGTGGTTGATCCTGAGAAGAAGAGGGTAGTGGGTTTTAAGCCATTTCCGGCAACGGCCTTCAACGTCTGTTTTGGCGGTGAAAAAGGACGTACGCTCTACGTCTGCTCAGGAGGCAGTGTATACGCTATGGAGGTACAAAACCGGGGATGGGTGCTCCCGCATCATTGATCTTTACACCCGCTTACGCCCGATCTTTTTCGCTAAAAATTTGTCACGGTCCACCGGATTTTTTGGATAAGGAATGATATTTTTGCTGTCAAAAAACTGTAAGCCGACAGGCTAAAAACATATCTCATATGGGAAGAGCATTTGAATACCGAAGGGCTGCCAAAGAAAAACGCTGGGACAAGATGTCTAAAGTGTTTCCCAAACTGGCCAAAGCCATTACTGTCGCTGCTAAAGAAGGAGGAACGGACCCTGATATGAACGCCAAACTGCGTACTGCAATCCAGAATGCTAAGGCGGAAAATATGCCCAAGGACAACATTGAGAACGCAATCAAACGGGCCGCTGGTAAAGATGCCGCCGAGTATACGGAGGTCAATTACGAAGGCAAGGGGCCGCACGGCGTACTGGTATTTGTAGAGTGCGCTACCGACAACACAACGCGCACGGTAGCCAATGTCAAGTCTTACTTCAGTAAGCTGGGTGGGCAACTGGTGCCTACCGGATCGCTGGAGTTTATGTTTGATCGGAAAGCAGTTTTTGAGTTTGAGAAACCCGAAGGACTAGACATTGAAGAGCTGGAATTGGAGCTGATAGATGCCGGGCTAGAAGAAATTGAGGAGAACGATAGCACCCTCTACGCCTACGCAGACTACACCAATTTCGGTAGCCTGTCACAGGCCTTTGAAGAAAAAAACATTGACATCCAAAAAGCGTCTTTACAGCGTATTCCTAACGCTGCAGTAGTGTTTAGCGAAGAGCAGATGCTGGAGGTTGAAAAGCTTATTGACCGCCTGGAAGACGATGATGATGTACAAGCTGTGTATACCAACATTGCCTGATGTAGGAAGGATAAAGCCTCCTTTACTCCATGGCCTCAGTCAGTTGTTTAAAACTGTTTACCATGCCCTGCGTACTCTCGTTGGCATCTTCAGGATTGTCCATCGCTTTCATAAAGTTTTCCGGACTGGTCCAGATAGTTTGCATCATGCCCAGGTAACGATCGGACAGGGTAGGGTTCGCTGAAACTTGAAAATCCTGGTAGTTTTTCCACTGATCCAGGGCGACCTGCGGTTGGTTCCAGGGGCAGGTAATCACCCGAAAGCCTTTCATGGTAAAGTAAGCAGCAGTCGGCTCAGCTCTTTCATAATGCCAGTCGCAGATGACGACATCTTTGGGTATCATATCCACGGCGCGGTGGGTATGATTCATACTCGCTTCCCACATGCCCAGACCGGTAGTTTTACCATCCAGCAGGCGGTCGCCCCACATCCAGAGTTCCTGCCCGTTTTGTGCCAGGTGGTTGCGGATTCGGGTGACCTCGCCGGCAAAGAGTTCGGCCTTATCGCGACCGGCACAACGGGGACACTGGTCGTCGCCGATATAAAAAACTTCGTCCAGTCCGGCGTGGAAAGCCTTTGCTTCAAAGACTTCCATGATCTCATCTACCAGGTCAAAAACTACGGCATGCACCTCGGGATGTAGCGGACAGTAGCTTTTGCAGTACAGTCCGTCTTCGTTGGGCCATTCGTAGTCTTCGGGCATTTCTATATGAGGAGTTTCATCAAACTCGGGATAAACCGCCAGTAGCTTACCCAGGCTTGAGGCCCATGACTGATGACCCAGCAGGTTGATCTGGGGTATCAGCTCAATATTATGTTCGTTACATACAGCTACCAGTTTTTTGACATCGGCTTTCGTGAGGGGATTCTCGTTCCTGAGTTTGGGCCGTGACTGATACGCATAATTGTAATCCACCCGCAGTACCAGCGTGTTGATGGTACGAGGTGCCAGCTCGCCTTCTATAAATTTGACAAAATCATCCAGACTTTCTTTTTGGGGAGCGGCGATGCAGAAGCCCCGGATTTCAGCAGGAACTTCTTTTTGCTGGGCGTAGAGCATGGTGGGAAGAAGGCAAAACAGAAGGATGATGCGTAGTGTCATGTTTTTCGGTG
Source organism: uncultured Porifericola sp. (assembly GCA_964653665.1). Lineage (GTDB taxonomy): Bacteria > Bacteroidota > Bacteroidia > Cytophagales > Cyclobacteriaceae > Catalinimonas. The sequence continues at coordinate 2,175 of CAZZGE010000212.1, forward strand.
TATTTATATTTTAGCAATAATCTGAGGGTCGCTTGTTTGTCTTTCGCTGAGTTTATCCAGGATTCTGGCAGTACTTTTTTCCTCCCAAAAACTAACCAGTTGGCAAAGGGCCCGTAGCCACCAGCGAGGCGGTTCCTGTATGGTCAGGCCAAGCCGGGTAGTTTTTTGATCAACCTGGCGAATCAGACTGAGTTTATTTTCTTCCCGGGCCAAAGCCAGTTCACAAGCCATCTGCCAGGTCTGATCCCGGTAGCGACGAATGCCGAAGTCAATGAGCTTCTTGTCCTGGCGTCCTCCTAACCAATCTATCAGAAACATGAAGGGAGAGATTTTGCTGAGGCTGGCCTGGATGTCGTCAATGATGGTGTTGAGAATATCGTTGATTTTCAGAAAGTCGTCTTTCATGAGCAACAGCTGTTGCCCTTCGGATGTGCGGGCAGCGGCGATGCCCAGGTTCAGGTTGATATGGGCGTTCATGTCCATCAGTACGTGTTGTAAGACGGTTATTTTGCGGAAACGAGCTTCAAAACAAATGCTCCATACACGGCTGGTAGGCCGCACCGCCAGGAAATCATGGTAAGCCTGAATGTAGAGATTGGCAAAAACTACGTCAAAATGCTCCATCCGCCGTCCATCATCAAAAACTTCTTCTACGATACCCTGACGTATGGCCGCCGTAGTACGCCGGTAAACGTATGCAAACAGGCCTACGTAATCATTCTGCTGCCGCGACTGCGCCATGATACGGTCCAATTCGGCCAGCACTTCGTCAATGGTGGTGGGCAGCTTAGGGACGGCAGCATTTTCTTCTATAGCAGGCTATTCTTCCAGCATAGGAAACAGTTGACGGAGCATGGCATCGTCGGGCTGACTGCCATACTCACATACCTCAAAAGCTTCGGCATGCTGCACCTGGGCGGCTTTTTCGGCTCCGTACCATTTCTCCAGGGATGCACGCATCTCCGGCGATATGTCGCGACTCCAGAGCGCGCGTAGCGTAGCTTTACGCTCTTCCTTATCTTCCGGTACGTCGCGGCGTCCGTTGATCCAGGGCAGCCACTCGTAAAACTGGGACTCGTGGGCGTCCATGGCGTGTATCTTGGTCTCAAACACCTCGTCAATGGCAACGACCACATCGGGTATAAAAGGGTAGGGCTTTTGGAAGCCGTCCTGCAGGTACATAAACACCGGGTTTTTCTCTAAGGGCGGCGTGTCCGGGCAGACGTTCGGTACCGCGACCAGGTAGGCTGCATCCTGGACCAGTACGCCGGTGTAGCGGTGGTCAGGGTGGTAGTCATTGGTACGGTGGGTCATCACCAGGTCGGCATCCCACTTACGTATTTCGCGGATGACCTGCTTGCGCACGTCCAGGCTGGGTACTAACTCCGCATCGTGGTTGTCCAGCACCACGTACTCATCAATCCCCAGGCGACGGGCTGACTCCTGCGTCTCGGCCATGCGTCGCTTGGCCAGGGCACCGCCCCCCTCCGTCTGATGACCGGCATCGCCGTTGGTAACGGAAACAAATTTGACGGCGTGACCCATTTGCGCCCAGAGGGCTGCCGTACCTCCAGACTTGACGTCGGCATCATCCGGGTGGCCACCCAGGACGATAATCCTGAGGGATTCATCCTGTGCCCGAAGTAGGAGTGAGCAGCCAAGCAATAAGATGGTGATTAGTGTAGTTTTTTTCATAAATAGGGTTTTTGTAAATAGCGGTTTTGGATATCCGGGCAATTTAAGTATTTAGACTATTTTACAAAAAAACTGATCGTATGCGTTTCATATACTGCCTGGTAAGCTTTCTCCTGCTCGTCTACCAGCCGACGGTCGCCCAGCAGGACTGGCAGTATCTCTACGAAGAACAGGAAGGCCGGGCCGAAAAGCTGTTTGCGCATTACTATGCCAGGCAGGCCTACCAGGAAGCACTGCCTCATCTGGAGTGGTTGCTCGATCACCGGCAGGAAGCGGTGTATCATCAGCGGGCTGTGGTCGTGTACAAACATTTTCATGAGCAAGCCAAGGAGGTTGCGGATCAGCTACGTTATGCTAAGCTGAGCCTCCGGCAGTTTGACGCATTGATGCGCTATCAAAAGGATAGCGTTCAGCTTCTCAACCAAAAGCTTCATCACGCTTATCAGCTGTTTTATGATTGTCCGGAACAGTATACTTTTTTATGGCAGCTTAGCCGGGAAGTGCTCACCGCCAGCGGTAGCCGGTTTGCTCCTTACAACTTTACGCCCTATGTGCGTTTGCTGCTGCTCATGATCAGGTCAGAAAATGTAACTGAGGCGGATTTGGAGAAACTGGTAGTAAGACTGGAGGATATAGCGTGGGCTCATGCGCTAGAAGAGTACACTGCCTACCAGGAGGCTATCAAACAGGTAAAAGAGATCGTAACAAACAATCAGTGAGTCTAAGCGTTCTTGCAATACATTTTTTATTACCTAATTTTTTCGTCTTAACTACAGCACCTATGTCTGAAACACACACCATGCAAAACCAGGTAGCGACGCAGTCTTCCGATGAGGCAAACCGCCATATCCGGCACGAAACTGATGAAAATGTAAAATTTTACAGCCAGCATCCCGAGCTTATTCCTGGCCGATTAAAGGAACTGGAAGAGGAGTGGGACATTGAGCGTACATTGGAGACTAATGCTTCTACGCTGAGCCTGGTAGGTATACTGCTGAGTGTCTTCGTGGACCGCCGCTTTTTAATTTTACCGGCCCTGGTGGCAGGTTTCCTCTTGCAGCATGGCCTGCAGGGATGGTGCCCGTCTTTGCCCTTTTTCCGAAAGCGGGGTATCCGTACCAAGGAAGAAATACTCAGGGAGCGCAACCTGCTCAAAGCTATCCAGGGTGACTACGACGATATATGTACTCACGCTGATGCGCCGCCAGCAGAGCGGGTCAATCAGGCTTTTCGGGCCTTTGACGAATAGACGGTGATACCTATTTTCTAAAACTACATATACCGGTCAGGCTCCAGGTAATGCCGGACGTAATCGCTGACGCCCTCCTCCAGGCTGTGGAAAGGTTCTGAATAGCCTATAGACTTCAGCTTGGACATGTTTGCTTCAGTGAAGTACTGGTACTTCTCGCGAATGTCTTCTGGTGTATCCACAAAGCTGATGTTTTCTTCTTTGCTGAGGGCGTCAAACACAGCGCGGGTGAGGTCCAGGAAGGTGCGGGCCTTGCCACTGCCCAGGTTATAGATACCGGAATGCTGCCGATGCCGCATCAGGAAGTAGCACACGTTTACCACATCTTTGACGTACACAAAATCGCGCATCTGCTCCCCGTCTTTGTAATCGGGGTTATGCGAGCGGAAAAGTTTCATGCCGTCAGTTTGCTGTATCTGCCGGTAGGCATGGAAGATGACTGAAGCCATGCGGCCTTTGTGGTACTCATTGGGACCGTAAACATTAAAAAACTTCAGCCCGGCCCAAAAGAACGGTTTTTTCTCCTGCGCCAGCGCCCATTTGTCAAATTCATTTTTGGACGCTCCGTAGGGGTTGAGCGGCTGAAGCTGATCTATTTCGCTTTCGTTATCTTCATAGCCTTGCTCACCCGAGCCATAGGTGGCGGCCGAGGAGGCGTAGACCAGCGGAATCTGATAATCTACACAGCGCTTCCAGATTTCCTTAGAGTAGTTGAGGTTGAGCCTGTCAAATATAGCTTTGTCAAACTCGGTAGTATCGGTGCGGGCGCCGATATGAAAGATGAACTCTACCTCCTGGTAGTTTTGGTCCAGCCAGTCAAAAAAACGATCCCGCTCTACTTTTTCCTGTATCTTTTTACCTTTCAGGTTTTTGAGTTTTTCCGGATCATCAAACTGGTCTACGGCGATGATGTAGTTAAAATTTTCCTGGTTGAGTTTGCTGATAAGGCAACTTCCGATAAATCCGGCCGCTCCGGTGACGATCATCATAGTGTATTTCTGTTTTTTTAGAAAGGTAATAAATTATGGGAAGGATTCCCTTACGCACTTTGTTATCATCCTGCAATTCAAAGGTCTATTCTGTATATTTGCGCCAAATAAAGCAGAGTCTATGATTTATGTAAGCAGAAAAGAGCACTTTAACGCGGCTCACAAACTATATAACCCCCACTGGAGCCAGGAAAAGAACGAAGAAGTTTTTGGTCCCTGTGCCAACCAGAACTGGCACGGCCATAATTTTGAAATGATCGTGACGGTAAAGGGCAGACCTGACCCGGAAACCGGCTTTGTGGTAGACCTTAAACAGCTAAGTACCCTGATCAAAGAGCGGGTGATAGAAAAATTAGATCATAAGAACCTCAACCTGGACGTAGACTTTATGCAGGGCAAAATGGCCAGTTGTGAAATTCTGATAGAAGAAATCTGGAAGATACTGGCGCCCGCGCTGCACGAAATCACCGACCGGGGCATGCTGCACTCTATCCGCCTGTACGAAACCCGTAACAACTTCGTAGAATTTTTTGGTGAAGGCCTGGAAAATGATCCCCGCATTGCTCGGGAGGCAGGGGCGATGCAGCCTGCTCACCTATGAAGTACTACCTCATTGCTGGGGAGCGCTCCGGCGATATGCACGGTGCCAACCTGATCAAAGCCCTCAAAGAAGAAGATCCCCTGGCAGTGGTGCGCTGCTGGGGTGGTGACGCCATGCAGCAGGCCGGGGCCGACCTGGTAGTACACTACCGCGACCTGGCCTTTATGGGCTTCCTGGAAGTGCTACAAAACTTGCGTACCATCCGCCGCTTTCTCAAACAGTGCGAAAAAGACCTGCTGGCTTACCAGCCCGATGTCCTCATCCTGATTGACTACCCGGGCTTTAATATGCGCATGGCGGCCTTTGCCAAAAAGCAGGGTATTCGTGTGCACTACTATATCTCGCCTAAGCTGTGGGCCTGGAACCAGGGGAGGGCCCGTAAAATCAAAGCCCATGTGGACCGCATGTATGTGATCCTGCCCTTTGAAAAAGACTTTTACCGGAAGTTTGACTACGCCGTTGAATATGTGGGCAATCCATTGCTGGATGCGGTGCGGGCGTTTGCGCCTCAGTCCGATTTTCGGCAGCACTACGGTTTGGATGAGCGTCCGCTGGTGGCGGTACTGCCGGGTAGCCGTAAGCAGGAGGTGCTGAACATGCTCAATACGATGCTGGAAGTGGCCCGTGCTTACCCCAAATACCAATTTGCCGTAGCCGCCGTGGACAATTTGCCCGACAGCCTGTACGACGACGCACGCCGGGCGGAGAACGTGCATGTAATCGATAATAAAACCTACGACATTCTGCACCAGGCACGGGCTGCCCTAGTGACTTCCGGCACCGCTACACTGGAAACCGCCCTCTTTGAAGTACCCCAGCTGGTCTGCTACAAAACCAGCTTGATCTCCTACCAGATTGCCAAAGCACTCATCAGAGTACCCTACATTTCGCTGGTTAACCTGATTGCTGATGGGGAAGTCGTACCTGAACTCATACAGGCGGATTTTAATACGCAGAAACTGAAAGCGGGCATCGGCCAGCTGATGACCGACAGTCCCGAGCGAGCTGCCCAATTACAGGGCTATCAACGTATTAAGCGCATTATGGGCGATGCGCGACCTTCCGAAAAGGTAGCGAAGCTGGTAGTGAAGGCTCTGCAATCGCAGGAAGCTTAAGATTTGCCCACCAGGCTCCATCGGTTTCGCATTGAACATCACCTTGGATTGCTAATGCAGAATTTTGTTGCTTACATTTCTGGTATAAGGTAGATATACGCCATATGACGTATGTACAACCAAAAATAACCGCAATGCAAATGACAATCAATCCCTTGCGATGGCAGTTTTTGGTTGTGGCGTGTGTACAATCGTTAGCTTTCATGTAAAAAAGAAAAAAATGACAAGTGAGATAAAGAAGAATATTTTACCCATCTATAAAAGACTCTTGGAAGAAAACTCTTTTAGAGACATCTGTACATTCAGTTTAC
>CAZZGE010000213.1:0-8126 GCA_964653665.1 uncultured Porifericola sp.
GGCTAGATTCTGCCGAAAAGAATCGGATATTTGAAGCTTTGTTGCAATTCTCCATCAATTCGGCTTTACGAATTATTATCAGAAAAACACTTCATAGTATGTTCAGAAAATCCTTACAAGCGCTGGCAATCGTTAGCAGCCTTGGATTGCTGTCTGCCTTTCGTACCAGCACCAACCCCGGGCAAAAGCCCAAACTTGTAGTGGGTATTGTGGTAGACCAGATGCGGCAGGAGTACCTGCTGCGCTTCTACGACCAGTTTGGCGAAGGTGGCTTCAAGCGCCTGATGAATGAGGGCTTCATGGCGCGTAACGCCCACTACAACTACATCCCTACCTATACCGGACCCGGGGCCACGCTTCGGTGTACACCGGGGCCACACCGGCCGTCCATGGCATCATTGCTAACGACTGGTACAGCCGTGCGCTGAAGCGCACTGTGTACTGCGCTGAGGATACTACTGTCTCAGCAGCGGGTGGCTCAGAGAGTGCCGGGAAGATTTCGCCGGACAACTTGCTGAGTACCACCATCACTGACCAGCTCAAGATGGCAACCCAGGGTCGTTCTAAGGTAGTAGGAATTTCTATCAAAGACCGGGGTTCTGCCTTGCCCGCCGGTCATCGTGCCGACGGTGTCTACTGGTACGATGGCCGTACCGGGGAGATGATGACCTCTACCTTTTACATGGATGAGCTACCGGAGTGGGTAGAAGAATCTAATGTGCAGAAGCAGCCTGAGTAGTACCTCAGCCAAATCTGGCGTCCGTTGTTGCCCATAGTACAGTATACCGCCAGTGCGGATGATACCAGCGACTACGAAGTGGGATTTGCCGACCAGCAGGTATTTCCCTACGACCTGGGTGCGATCAGCAAAAACAGTAACAGCTACGGCCTGCTCAGTACTACCCCCTTTGGTAACACCCTAGTGCTGGATTTTGCCAAAGCTGCTCTGGATGCCGAACAGATGGGCCAGGATGACATCACTGATTTTCTGGCAGTAAGCTTTTCCTCTACCGACTATATCGGACATAACTTCGGAGCCCAGTCTAAAGAGTTGGAAGATACGTATCTATGCCTGGATTGCGAGCTGGCCGAATTCTTTGCGCTGCTGGATCAGCAAGTGGGTGAAAATATCTCGTATTCCTGACGGCTGACCACGCGGTGGTAGACGTACCCAAACTGCTGGTAGATGCAAACATGCCGGGCGGCTATCTGGAAATTTCTAAAATCGGTAATATCCTTAACCAGGACTTACAGAAAAAATACGGCGAAGGAGAATGGATAGAGTATGCCGGTAGCCAGATCATCCTCAACCACGACCTGATTGAAGAAAAAAACAAAGACCTGCGGGAAATACAACGTTACTTAGCCGACCGCCTGCTGGACTTTCGCGGTATAAAAGAAACGTATACGGCAGCCAATATGCGCGAAAATGAGTACATCCGTGGGCAGCAGCAACTTCTGCAGATGGGATATAGCTTCCAGCGTTCTGGCGATGTCCTGTTTGTCACTGAGCCGGGCTACTAAACAACAGCCGTTACCAGGGTATTTCGCACGGCACGTGCTACAATTACGATACCCGCGTACCCATGCTGTTCTACGGCTGGAAAATCAAACCGGGCTCCAATGTGAAGTACCAGCGCATCACCGACATAGCGCCTACCGTCGCCATGCTGCTCAACATTGCCCTACCTGATGGAGCTACTGGTCATCCGGTGGAGGAGCTATTTGAGTAACTAAAAAACATAGATTTTGGCAAAGCCACGAGCTTTGCCAAAATCTAGACCTTCAGCCAGGGGCCGAGAGGATTTTTGTCACTTTGCAGGGGCATTGGGTCTGTAAGGAAACAGTCGCCAACGTCCCACTGGTGACCTATATCTGCAAGGGCCTCTATCCCAAATTCCACTTACTGACACGGTAGTTTGTCTTCTTGCAAACTGTTTTTAATGCTGCCCTGCCTTTACCCCGGCCGACAAAAACTGCCGAATGAAGCCGATGGCATCTTCAGGCTTCTCTTCCTGCATAAAGTGTCCTGCTTCCAGTTCGTGGATTTCCGCGTCGGGTAGGATCTTTTTCCAGCGTTGCAGCAAAGCATAGGGCAGTAGCGGATCTTTTTTCCCCCAGAGGATCATAACCTCTTGCTTCTGCAATACTTCCCGCTGCATCCATAACTGATCATACCAATCGCTGCTCTTGAGCAGGTGCTGAGCAAAGGCAAAAGGGCCGCTCCGGCTGTTGGCATCGGGAAACACATCTGTATAATGGCGATGCACTTCTTTGGTCAGCTTGCGCTTATTATGGAAGGCCTGCTTCACCAGTATCTTAGGCGAAAAGTTGAAGTATTTGTAAAGTACCCTACCCAGCCAGCTGCCTGCGATTTTGGCTCCTCTGACAATATCCGGGTAGTCATTGAGCGACCACATCCAGGTGTTGAAAATGACGACCTTGTTAACATCGGCTGGTTGCTTCAGAGCATAGCTCAATCCGATCGGGCCGCCAAAGTCATGCACCAGCAGGGCGATATTTTTGAGCTGCAGATGCGTGATGAGTTGCTCTAGTCGCTCGGCATGGGCAGTGGGTGAATAGTCGGACTTTTTGGGCTTATCGGATAAGCCAAAACCTAGGTGGTCTACCGCAATGCAGCGATAATTTTGGCTTAGCTCCTGGATCAGGTGGCGGTAGCTGAATGACCAGGCAGGGGTGCCATGCACCATTAGCAGTGCCGATCCCTCGCCTTCATCCAGGTAATGCAAACGCCCAGCTGGAGTTTCTAAGTAATTGGAATTGAAAGGATAAAGTTTGGGGTTAATGTTGATGTTCATGACTTTCTAAATTTGGGTATTTGTCCACCAGCAGCGCGGCAATGCGGTGGACGGGATATTTGTTATTCATAAAATAATGCGCTGCAATACCGTCAATGGTAGCATAGAGCAAAATGGCTTCCTGCATCGGGTGTGTGTAACCCATTTTTTCCAGGATCAGGCTGATCTCGGTCAGGATGTAATTATTAACTGCCTCCTGTTTTTCACTAAATTTTTCTATCAGGTTGTGCTGCATACGAATGCTGTGCAGCAGTCGCCAGTAGTCACGCTTTTTTTCAAGGATACGGAAGATATTTTCTAACAGCGTACGAATGGGGTCATCAGTATCTTTGGGAAAAGCAAAGGATGCCTGAATATCCTCCAGCCCTACGTTAAAGATTGCTTCCAGGAGGCCTTCTTTGCCCTTGAAGTAATTATACATCAGTCCCAGGGATATTTCAGCTTCCCGGGCAATTTCTCGTATGGATGTCTTTTCGTATCCGTTTTGGCTGAACAGTCGCAAAGCGGTGCTAACGATCTTTTCTTTGGTGCTCATATATAAGCCTACGCAATAAATGAACGTTTGTTCAAATTCTAAATTAAAATTTAGATAAACAAGAGACGAAAAGGATTGTCTTATAAATTTAAAACTATTAAATCATCAAGTAGTATTTTTTGTCAAAAGACATGACAGCGAATTCTGATACATATTTTTTCACCAAACACAATTGATTATGCCTGACAATAAAATCATGCAGCTCCTGGGCGACCGTGCAGAGTATCTGCTCTCTCACCAGTCACGGACATACTTGAAAGACAATCTAATGCGACCCGGCCCTGATTATGTAGACGAAAGCCTGGGAATGTCTAATCGTTCGCCCCAAGTACTCCGTAGTATGCAGCAACTGTTTGACCAGGGCCGACTCGGTAATACTGGTTATATTTCTATTCTACCGGTAGATCAGGGCATAGAGCATACTGCCGGAGCTTCCTTTGCACCTAACCCGATATATTTCGATGGGGAGAATATTATCAAGTTGGCCATGGAAGCAGGATGCAGCGGCGTGGCGACAACCTTTGGCGTGCTGGCCCAGAATTCCCGTAAGTATGCACATAAGATCCCCTTTATCGTTAAGATCAACCATAACCAATTGCTAACTTATCCTAATAGTTATGATCAGATCATGTTTGGCTCGGTCAAAGATGCCTGGAATCTGGGCGCAGTAGCTGTGGGAGCAACCATCTACTTTGGCTCGGAAGAATCTGACCGGCAAATACAGGAAGTAGCAGAAGCTTTTGAGTACGCACACGAACTGGGTATGGGAACTATCCTCTGGTGCTACACCCGTAATAATGCCTTTAAGAAAGACGGCAAAGACTACCACAGCGCTACGGATATCAGCAGCCAGGCCTGCCACATCGGTGTGACCATACAAGCCGATCTGATCAAGCAAAAACTGCCAGTGACTAACGGCGGATTTGAGGCACTTAACTTTGGAAAGATTCACCCAGATATGTACGATAAGCTGTCTACTGACCATCCCATTGACCTAACCCGCTACATGGTGGCTAACTGCTACATGGGTAAAATTGGTCTGATCAATTCAGGGGGTGCTTCAGGAGCTTCGGACCTAGAGGATGCGGTTGAAACCGCGGTAGTCAACAAACGTGCGGGAGGTATTGGCCTGATACTGGGACGTAAGGCATTCCAAAAGCCCTTTAAAGAAGGGGTAGAGATCATCAACGCTGTGCAGGACGTGTATCGTGACAATGATATCGGGCTGGCATAGGTAAAAGCAGGAAGCACTAACGTGATCCCATACTTTTGCGTGTTTTGGCGATAAGAAAACTATGGCGAGAACTTTCGCGTTAACTTAAAATTACGTTTTTGCAAGTCATCAGCTTAGCCTTGTTATATTAGCGTTTAACAAAACAGCTAAACAACACTATACATGATCATAGCGGTAGATTTTGACGGAACCATTGTAGAAGATGCTTATCCCAGAATCGGTAAGGAGCAGCTTTTTGCTTTTGAAACGCTAAAAGCCTTGCACAAGGACCGGCATAAGTTAATACTCTGGACTTGCCGCCGCGGTAAGAGCCTAGAAGAAGCTGTCGAGTTTTGCCAGAAAAAAGGGATAGAGTTTTACGCTGTCAACAGCAATTATCCCGGTGAAGTGCTTGATCCGGACGATAGCCCTAAAATTGTTGCAGACCTTTACATAGACGACCGTAATCTGGGAGGCTTCCCCGGCTGGAGCGAAGTCTGGAGGCAGCTTAAGCCTGAAGAAGAATTGCGAGTGCCCGAGCAAAAATCCAGAAGCCTTTTTAGTAAAATTTTCGGCTCCTTCAGTGGTCTTTGATCTTCGTGGAAAGTATTTACAAACCATGGCTTGTATTCGTGTTCCTCCACGAACCATTTCTTATGTAATTTCAGTCGCCATGCACTTGCATGGTGACAAATATTGCCAAGGCGTCGCGCCCAACTTTTTCTCTCTTAAGTTTATTTCCTGGGGCCAACTCTTTCTCAAAAGGCCTCCGAAATGTTAATGTAAAAATTCTGCGTATCCTTGCCTATCGCAAAGTCAAAACGCAGGTTCAGATTTTCTTCCGGCAGCACTGCATAACGTAGCCCGGCTCCCAGGGAATACTTCAATTCATTGGATCTGAAAGTACTCAGCTGTGGAGAAACATCGCCGAGCCCGACAAAAGCCACAGCAGTTAGTTTTTTCCATACCTGCATCCGGTATTCAGCCTGCGTAGCGATGTGCTTCTGGTCTAGGTAGCGGCCCTGATAGTAGCCCCGCATGATCACATCGCCACCCAGCGGCGCCAGCTCGTTAAAGGGTGTATTGCCGAAGCTTAGGTATGCAAAAAGTTGTAGGGCTAGGATGTCGTTTCTTTGCTCAAATGGTGCCCAGTAGCTACGCACATCCAGCTTGGTAAGGGAATAGTCAAAATCACTACCCAGGAATTTACGGTGTACCTGCTGGCGAAACTCAGCCAGTATACCGGTAGTGGTGCTGGTAAGGTTGTTACGATTGTCAAAGAGTAGCCCGAAGTCTAGCCCTACTGCGGTATTAGCGCGTATGCCAATGGGGGCAATAGTTTCCAGTAGTCCTCCTTCCTGTAAGTCAAGGTTGTAGGAGCGGAAAAAGCGCAGGCCCGCCCCGGCATACAGTTTTCCCACCACATTGCGGTAGGTAACATGCTCAATGCTCAGGGTGTTGATGCCGTACAGCTCTTCGTTAGATTCGGGCGTATCGTTGCCGATGCCATAGTAGAATTGGGGAAACTTACGAAAGTTGATCTTACCCCGGTGGGTATATTTTTCGCCTGGGCTAAAGATAGCGTAGGTAGGCGAAGCAGTAATCTGCTGATTGAGTGTGTAGCGGGCGGCAAAGAAAAACGTTGATGAGCGATCCTGAGGCAGTGCGTTGTTGGGCCTGAATAATACCACACTCCCCAACCCAAACTGTACGCTGGTTTCGGGCGAATAGGCCAGGAGGGGGGCGACAACCCAGCTGATAGGATAAGCAGCGGAATCTCGCTCGATCGTACCGGAAAACGTGTCAATGACCTTATCGGCCAGGTCGGTGACAGAAAACTGAGCAGAGGCGGAACGAAGGTTGAAAAATAGCAGGCATAAGAAGATCAAGGAAAATCGCTGCATAGGTCGTAAGATAGAGCTTTATCGGGGTTGATTGCCGGAGGTAGCCTTTTTTTTGCCGAACTCAAAGTATTCATTCTCTTCGAGTTCCAGCTGGTACTTAGGCCGCTGGCCCTTATTTTTAAAAATATCTCTCACCTCATTTTTCTCTTTCTGCAGATTATTCTGGAAAGCCTCTCGGGCATGCTCCATGTCGTAGCTGATTTTGTACTCGTCTACCGTACCCTTGGCAGAAAGAAAGAGATTTAACGGTGCGGCATTGTCTTCCAGGATTTGACCAAATCGCTTTTCTCTGGCTTTAGCCCTTTCGCGAGCGGCTGCCTTTCGGATGCTGAAGGTCTTCATTGGTATTTCAAAGTGGTAGTCAATGTGGTTGTCAAAAGTGTGGATGCCTTCCAGCCATATTTTGGAAACGTTGGAATTAACCTGCATGCGGGGAACGAAGATGCGCTCGTTCAGGATACGGATGTGGTTATTGAGTTCGGCAAAGCGCAGGCGTGCCAGGCTTTCCTCCTCTACAAAACGAGCCAGCTCCTGCATAGGCTCAAACTCATTGAGCACGCCTTCGCGGATCGTCGCCAGTACATCTACCCGCAGAGATGGGTAATCCAGCTGTAAAGTATGATCAAAGGTCATATCCCACTCCACATCGGCATAGACTTTTCCTTCCAGATGACGGGCTGTAAGAAAGCCCTGCCCAAAGTCTTCAAAAGTATAAAAAATACTATCGGCCTGAAGATGCTCAAAAGAAGATAGGGCGTCCACCGTGATAATGTCCGGACGGCGGGCGTTCAAACGTCCGCTGGCTGTTACTTTTCCTCCTGCGGTGTAAATAGAAGCCTGGCGAAGGTGGGCTTGTTGATTCTCTACGTCGAGCTTACCCTTTAGTTGGCGTCCTCTGAATCTCCTGAATTTGACTCTTTCCACATGGCAGTCAAAGTTCATTTTCAGCCGAGGGTCCAGTTCAAAGCGGTAAGGTTGCTTATTGGCTACTGTCTGCCAGTTTTGCGAAGCTACCTCCTCCGATAGCTCACCGGAAAGCAACTCATCCAGGTCAATCTTCCGGGAATACAGATCGGCTTCTATCCGAACAGGTTGTGTATCTGATAAAAGGTAGGCAAAAGCATTGCGCAGCATCCCGTTGAGCCGGAAGTGACTGTTACCCACCTGTGCCTCCAGGTCACTCAGCGAAAGGTCGTTACCCTTGAACATCAGATTACCACTCAGACTTTCCACGGGCAAGCGGTTGGCATTCCAGAGGATATCCAGGTTTTGCAGACTGATGTCCCCCTGGCTGTGCACCCGCCGCCAGTAGCGTGACGTTTTGCCCTGCAGGTCTTTTAGCCTTCCGCTGATCTCAAAATCGGCGTCTATTTGACCACGAGCTGCTTTGATTTGTGGGATGGGATAAAAAGCCAGCAGAGAATTAACATCCATCTGGGACTTAAGGTGAGTGCGCAGGAAATAATCATCAAAATTACTAAGGCTCAGCGAACCAGCAATGGTATGGCCATCCAGGCTGCCGCTTACGCTTTTCAGCACGAGCACAGAGGAGCGCAGGCTATGCAGGGAGCCATTGGTGAAGCTGCCCTGCAGGCTGATGTTTTCCAGCTTTTTGCGGTAGTCGGGGTGGTAGAAGGTAGCATGCTGGCAGCCAA
>CAZZGE010000214.1:0-8095 GCA_964653665.1 uncultured Porifericola sp.
AATGATTTTGTTTTTTTAATTTGACCGAAGAAATTCCATAAAAAAGCCAACTCAAAATAACTTAGCTTCTATTCATCACCACATAAAATCTGTCAAAACCACCTTCATGGTAAAATATGCTTCTATGACTCATTACTTTTTACAATTGATTATCAGTTTCTTGTCCATAGCTCAGCCATTGATAGCACAAACTTCGGATGACTTTGATTTACCTGATACTGTCAAAGTCGGTATCAAGCCGGTTATTCCCTTCGTGATTGATAATGATGACGGCGTATACAGTGGCATTAGTATCCTCTTTTGGGAAAAAGTAGCCGAAGACCTCGGTTTAGTATACGAGTATCAGCGGTACGATAAATTAGAATCCTTACTAGACGCTGTTGCCAAAGAAGAAGTAGACCTGGCAGTAGGTGCTATTACCATTACTGACGAAAGAGAAATGATGATGGACTTTACCCATTCCTACTTTTCATCGGGTCTGGGGGTGGCAGTACAGACTAATGAGTAGGGCATTTTTACCCAACTGCTCAACATAGCTTCATGGGACTTTGTCAGAGCAGCCGGAGCCCTCTGCCTGGTTATCCTGATCTTTGGTTTTTTGGTGTGGATATTTGAGCGTAAGAAGAACAAAGAAATGTTTGGTAAAGGGCAAATGCGGGGTATTGGTAGTTCATTCTGGTGGTCCGCCGTTACCATGACCGTAGGCTATAGTGATAAAGCCCCCCATCACGCCCGTAGGACGCCTCGTGGCATTTATCCGGATGTTTACCGCTATCGTCATTACCTCTACCCTGACGGCAGCCATTGCTTCTGCATTGACAGTAAGTACGCTAAGCCAGAGTATTGAAAGCGTAGAAGATCTGGCCAACATGGAGGTAAGCACAGTAGGCGGAAGCAGTAGTGAAGAGTATCTTAACCGTGAGGGGATTTTTGCATCCCTTTACGCCGATACCGAGACAGCACTCAAGACCCTTGAAAATAATGATATCAAAGCATTGGTATATGATAAACCAATACTTTAGTACATGGTGCGTCAGCCCGAAAGCTTTTCCGATCTGCAGGTTCTCCCCAATCGTATTTTACAAAGTAACTACGGGATTGCAATACCGGAAGGTAGCAGCCTCAGAAAAGATCTGAATATTATGATTCTACGCAAGCTGACATCGCCTGAGTACCGCAGTATTATCAACCGCTACATTGGTAGAGAAGATAGCTGACAGCATAATTTGACTCGTTATTGAGCAAACGAATCAAGAGCTAACTTTTTATAAAAATATTACAATGTTTTTTCTTGACATACTATAATTTCTGTGCATAAGGGGGGCTGTTGTAAATTCGGATTTAGTATTTACAAAGCATCTTATCCGCATCTATGAAAAAGAAATTTACTACATGGCTGAATAAGTCTGGTATCCCTTTTTTGTTGAGTACCCTACTCGCTATCATTTTCTTTGGCGCGCTGTCTACCATTTACCTACGCTCTACCATCCAGGAGCAGGAAAACCGTAAAACACTGGCTCATGAGATCATTCTCAACATGAACCAAGTGACTTCCAGCATCATCATTGGTGACGTAGGCACCAGGGGTTATATGCTGATTCAGGAAGAACGATTTGCAGCTCCACTCACATTTGCCCGCGAACAGTATGCAGGACATCTTAATACGATAGAAGAGCAGCTAAAAGCTCAACAATATCCTGAAATGGATAGCTTCCGGATCATTAAAGAGGATATTACCGCCTACATGGACTTACTGAACAATATGTACCAGTATGTTCGCCAAGGTAAAAAAGAAGTAGCTACAGATATCCTTTATCAGGATAAAGGTTTACCACTAGTTACCGGCTACTGGCAATTTAGAGATAAGGTTATCGCTTATGAAAAAAAGGTCATTCAGGATGCTGAACAGCAAAGTCAGGCAGCCATTCAGCTTATTTCTTTTATCCAATGGTTGCTTCTCCTATTAGGCTTACCAACACTGCTGCTGGTACTTGTCCGTATCCGAAAGAGTGAAAAATCACGGCAGCAACTATTTACCGAGCTGGATAGCAGTAACAAAAAGTACATTTTTGATCCCCAAAGCGAACACAATGAACGCAGCGAACTTGATGAAAATAATATCATCCAAAGTATTATTGGCAATTTGAAGCAAGCATCTGACTTTATCAAAGCCATCACTGACGGCGATTACAGTGTACATTGGAAAGGTATGAACGAGCATAACCGGGAGGCTAACCAAAATAACATTGCCGGCGAGTTGATTCAGATGCGAGAGCAGATGAAAGAAGTTAAGGAAGCAGATCAACGTCGTCTTTGGGCCACAGAGGGGCTTTCAAAAATTGCTGAGATTACCCGTAAATATCAGCACGATGTACAGGAACTTTCTGATAAACTAGTAGTCAATGTCGTTCGCTACCTGGATGCCAACCAGGCGGGCCTATTTACTGTCAAAGACGATCAGGCGGATGATATAAAGCTGGAACTGTCTTCATGCTATGCTTACGAAAGGAAAAAATACCTGAGAAAGCAGGTAGAAATTGGGGAAGGCCTTCTCGGGCAGGCTTACCTGGAAAAGGATACTATTTACATGACTGAGCTACCCCAAAATTATGTGAATATCACTTCCGGCTTGGGAAAGTCCTTACCCGGTAGCATCTTGATTGTACCGCTTAAGTATAACGAAGAGGTTATGGGAGTAATTGAAATTGCCTCCTTCAAGACTTTTGAAGATTATCAGATACAGTTTGTTGAGGATTTAGCTGAAATCATAGCCTCTTCCCTATCCACGGTCAAAACGAATGCTCGTACCAAAGCCCTGCTGGAACAGTCACAGGAACAGGCTGAAGAGATGCGCTCTCAGGAAGAAGAGATGCGACAGAACATGGAAGAGCTACAGGCGACGCAAGAGGAAATGCAGAGAAAAACCCGTGAATACGAAGAGATCATAGAAGAATACGAGAAGAAAGCTGCCATCAATAGCGAAGAATAACGTTCTAGTACTCAATCACTGTAAGGCCTACCTGCATCCCGGGTGGGCCTTTATTTTGTGTTTCCTTTACGTTTGAGAGCTACATTACCGTAATATGCGGTATCTACATTTTTCAGGCTTTTGGTTAGAAAAGTGATTTGCCCTGTATGATAAGAAAAGTGTTCAATGACATGTACCAGCATGGACAAAACTGATTCTTGAAATGCCTGTACTGGCCGAACTTCCAGCAAGGTATCGGGCTGAACATGCCGCAGCACTGGGTCTATATCTGCCAAAAGCTGATCCAGCATCACCATGAGATCCACCTTGCTGATATGTCCTTTTGACTGAAATTCTGCATCACGATCGCGTTCATCAGCTTGCCCACCTATCCCACTGATAATCCACTGACGGGCATTGCCACAAAAATGCAGAATCAGATTTCCAACGCTGTTAAGGATTTCGTTCGGCTGATGCCAGACTTCTTCCTCATCAAGCAGGCTAAGGCATTTTTTGATACGAGGAACAGATTCCTCAGCTACGCGTCTGCTGAACTCCTGTTTAATAGCATTACTAAGTTGAGTTGTTATGTCCATGAGTGAGTGTATATGTTTAGCTTTCAGAGGTATTTCGGGAAATTTAAAAAAATCTCTAATTCGCCTGTAACTTTCGCACAGCACACTTGTCTCACCACTGAATATGCTACTGGAAGAGTTCAAACATAGCGTCCTACCGGTTAAGAATAAGCTTTACCGCTTTGCTCTGAGCTTCTTGGGAAACGAAGACGAGGCTAAGGA
This sequence comes from uncultured Porifericola sp., assembly GCA_964653665.1. Classification (GTDB taxonomy): domain Bacteria; phylum Bacteroidota; class Bacteroidia; order Cytophagales; family Cyclobacteriaceae; genus Catalinimonas. The sequence goes on from CAZZGE010000214.1 coordinate 3,766, forward strand.
CGTAGTACAGGAGGTATTGATTAAAGCCTGGGATCGACGTGAGGATCTCGCTCATTACCAAAATGTAGAGGCCTGGTGCATGCAGCTCACCCGTAACATATCACTCAACAAGCTGAAGTCCGGACGCTACAGCAAAACAGAGGTGCTGGAAGAAAAGCTGCGGCTTTCTACCGAAAAACAGAGTCCCTACGAAAGCACCGAAATACAGGATGTTTTAACCAACATTTGGAAGTTTATGAAGGAGCTACCGACCCTACAACAGCAAGTGCTCCAACTCCGCGATGTGGAGGGATACGCTTACGAAGAGATCAGCGTGATGCTGGACATTACGCTAGGACAAGTCAAAATCAATCTCTTCAGAGCACGGCAAAACCTGAAGAAAAACCTTCAAAGCATGAATGCCTATGGAATTGACAGACATTGAAAAATTGCTGGACAAGTACTGGAACGGTGACACCACTGTAGAGGAGGAGCAATTACTGCAGCGCTACTTCTCAGAGGAGAGAGTCCCCGATCATCTGGAAGGCGTAGCTACCCTTTTTCAGACCTTCAGCGCTGACCGGCAGTTCAAGCAACTGGATGACGACTTTGATGAAGCTCTCATCCGGGATATAGAAAAGACTGAGAAACAGTTTTCTTTTAAAAACTGGCTCAGTGTCGCTGCAGTCATTACCCTACTACTGATCGTATCGGCTCTCTGGGTAAAGGATATGTTACCTGAGCAGACACAGCCCGTGACTACTGGAAGCCAGCGTATTGAAGTAGATACTTATAAAGACCCTCAGCTTGCCTACGAGCAAACCAAAGAAGCTCTGCTGCTAATCTCCAGTATGATGAATAAAGGAACGAAGCAGGTAGAAAAACTTGAGAAATTTCACGAAGCCCAAAAAACTGTTAAAACCGAATAAAATGAAAAGATTAATCATAACAATTATCGCATTGCAGTTGCTCGCTTTCGGCGTGCAAGCTCAGGAATCCGCCATCGCTTCCCTATTTGATAAATACCAGGATGATGAGCGCTTTACCAAAGTCTCGGTAAGCAGCAAGATGTTTCAGTTATTTACCGACTTTGATCCGGAAGATCCCGATACCAAAGAGCTGACTGAAGCAATCAGCAAGCTCAAAGGCCTTAAGATACTGGCCGCCGACAGTATCACAGGCGGTGAACAATTTTACAAAGAGGCACGGGTAAACGTCCAAAACAGTAATTTTGAAGAACTCATGTCGGTACGCGATGGCGAGCAAGATGTGCTGTTTATGATCAAGGAAGACGGTGACATTATCACTGAAATGCTGATGCTGGTAGGGGGCGAACAGGAATTTGTCGCCATGAGCCTTTACGGTGAAATAGACCTCAAAACTATCTCCAAACTTTCTAAAGGCATGAATATCAATGGGATGGAGTATCTGGAGAACATTGAGGAAAAAGGTAAGAACGGGAAAGATTAAATTTTAAATGCCAGAGGTATGATTAGATGTCTTGCATTAACAGGAAACGCGACTGCTAAATACCGCTCTTAGCAGTCGCTCGGCTTCGTGCCTCGCGCTCCAGCCAAGGGGCCAATATCCGGGAACCCTTCTAATCTGACTTAACACCAAAAACAACATGACCATGAAAACCCTGCTGATATCAATATTAACCCTTTTTTTAAGCCTTACCGCATTGGCCCAGAGCAGGACGGTAAGCCAGTTTTTGGAGAAGTACGAACCCAGTGCTTCTTTTTACCTGTATCCCAGCACTTTACGTATGATCAACCGGGACAATAACCGCGACTACCAAAAGCTGGTCAGGCATATCAAAAAGCTGAGCTTCCTGACTTACGAAAAAGCTCAAAACAACCTCAACCAAAGCAGTATTACCAGATTCAGAGATGAACTCACCAAAGAGCAATATGAGGAACTCCTGAGCTTTCGCGACGCTGGCAACCAGGTCTTTGTCTATGCCCGGGGTAACAACCCGGAAGCCTATGTGTCTTTAGTAGACAATGAGGAGACGCTGATGATGTTTGATATGCAGGGAGCGCCCGATCTGCCCTCCCTCATGAGACTGGTTCAGAGTGACTTCAACTTCGGCATGATCGCTGAGATGGCCAATGTGGTCGGTGATATTAATAAATCGTCAAAATCGGATGATCATTGAAAACTGTACTCAGCATAAATAACTTACACAAGCGCTACAGTAAGATCCACGCAGTCAACAGTCTTTCTTTGGAAATAAAAGAAGGATCCGTTTTTGGTGTTCTGGGTCCCAACGGTAGCGGCAAGTCTACGACTCTGGGTATTCTACTGGACGTGGTGGCCAAAGACAGCGGTGACTTCCAGTGGTTTGGTCAGCCTTCTTCAACTGAAGCCAGAAAGCAGATCGGCGCTATCCTGGAGACACCTACTTTCTACCCCTACCTATCCGCGGTTGACAACCTCAAAGTCGTTGCTCGCATCAAGGAAGTCAATTTTAATCGCATTAACCCGGTGTTACAGACAGTGGGCCTACTGGAGCGAAAGGACGATCCCTTCAAAAACTATTCATTGGGAATGAAGCAGCGCCTGGCCATCGCATCAGCATTGCTGGCAGACCCCAAGGTGATGATTTTGGACGAACCTACTAACGGGCTGGATCCCCAAGGTATTGCCGAAATCAGGCAGCTCATTATTGACATAGCCCAAAGCGGAAAGACCATCATCCTGGCCAGCCACCTTCTCTACGAAGTGCAGAAGGTGTGTACCCACTTTGCAGTGCTTAAGCAGGGAAAGAAAATCTACAGTGGAAGCGTAGCAGAAGCACTTTCCGGCTTTGATACGGTGGAAGTAGCCTCAGCCAACATGGAAGAGCTACAAAAACTGGTAGCCGACTTTCCTCATGTCACACACATCAGCCAGGAAAACGGTCATCTGAAGCTCAGGCTGGATCATTCGCAAAGCAGTACCGATCTAAACAGATATCTGATTGAGAAAGGTGTAGTCCTTTCACACCTCCGACAACAGCGCAAAAGCCTGGAAAAACAATTTTTAGAACTACTGGCTTCATCCGATGAATAGATTACTCAGCATAGAATGGCTCAAACTCAAGCATTATCGTCCGTTCTGGATTTTGACCGGCCTGTATTTTCTGGTACTGACGCTGGTGTGTTCCAGTGTAACGCTGTTGTTTGAATACATGCAGAGCCAGGGTGCCGACTTTAATGGCATCAGCCCGGTGATGATACCGTTTTATGATTTTGCCGATATTTGGCACAACCTCACCTACCTGGCAAGTTTCTTTAAGATTTTCCTGGGGTTTATTGTGGTGATCTCCATTTGTAATGAGTGGAGTTTCCGTACCATAAGGCAGAATATCATAGACGGTATGAATAAGTGGGAATTCCTAACCAGTAAATTACTGATTATCCTGGCCCTGGCCTTGTTTAATGCCATTTACCTGATCGTACTGGGGTTACTACTCGGCAGCATCTACTCTCCAGTCACCGGGCCGGACGTGATGTTTCAGAATTTTGAGTTTGTTTTTGCCTACTTCCTGGATCTGTTCGCCTTCCTGGTATTTTCGCTCTTCGTAGGTATGCTTATCAAAAAAACAGGGTTTTCCATTGTGCTGCTGGCACTCTATAGCCTTTTCCTGGAGCCTATCGCTTACGCTATATTAGTCAATACCTATGACGGTATTGCTTTCTATGAATTTTTACCAATCCGTTCTTTCAATAAATTGATTGAAATTCCCTACGGCAAGTATCTTTTCCGGGAGATCAAGGATTATCTTGTCTGGCATGAAGTATTGATTGTTGTAGGCTACACGGCACTCTTTTTCTTCGGTAGCTTCCGTATGCTCAAGGCCAGGGATGTGGCTTGATTTGTTCAAAAGTAACGTATAGAATTCAAGTGAAAATAATTAAAGCTTATTTATTTGATCGCATGTATGGTTCAAAGAACGGGAGATCAACTTCATATACTACTCTTGGTTTCACACCTAGCTCAACCTTTTTAAACATATCAACTAACTTTTCTCCATCTACAAGTTCTACCTGTGGAGCACCATCTCTATTAGCTTCTTTGACTGCATCATTTGAGAAGGTTCCAGTTGTCATAATTATACCCTTTTCAGCTCTACCTAGCATAGCATTCCTAAAATCTCCTACATGAGCACGTGAGACAGTTCCCTTATATCTTTTACATTGAAAAAGAACCCTAAAGCTTACAAAAGGATTAAGTTCTAAGGTACCATATCCATCAATTCCTCCATCATGTGACTGTCCAGTGACGACTACATTTTCAAAACCTGATTCCCTTAATAGTCTTTGGCATATCTTTTCAAAACCATGTGGAGTAAGGCTTTGAAGTA
>CAZZGE010000215.1:0-8089 GCA_964653665.1 uncultured Porifericola sp.
GGGAGGAACCATCGGCGCGGAACGTCGCTGTCAGCAGGTAACGGTCATCGTAACCATAGTTGGCACGACCAAACCAGGAGACCAAAGCATCTTCGGTGCGGGCTCCGTTGATTGTGTTCGGTGTGTTGCCAGAATCAAAGTATCGCTGCGAATCTGACTCATCAGGAAAGTCTAGCTTGTTGGCAAAAAAACCATCCGTATTGAAAGTTTGCTGCGTATAGCCTCCTACCAGATCCACGGCATGTTTCTGCCCAAAAAGCTCGCTATAGTTCAGGAAAAATTCAGAAAGCACTGAATAGTTCTCTTGGTAACTTCGGGAAAGCGAGTTACGAGCATTCTGACGGATTTGATCATCAATAATGATATTAAAGTCATAATTATCAGAAATCGCAGCATCCAAACCGATATTGGCTCTCAGTGAAAGTCCTCCTATAATGTCTAATGCTGCATTGATATTTCCCAGCAGGCGATGGCTGGTATTTTCTTCATCCTCGGTACTTACCGTAAATATAGGGTTGTTGATATCACCGAATTCCCCGCTAATCTGGGAGGAACCCCAGCTACCGTCTGGATAGCGCACCGGGAGGCCAGGGTGAAAACGGATGGCACTCCAGAGCACTCCTGTCTGGGCGGAATTAGTGTTCAGGCTATTACCCCGCTGGCTGGTTAGTTGCAGGCTTTGCCCAATCTTGAGGCGATCCCCTACCCGATGATCAGAATTGATCCTTAGGCTAAGGCGACGGAAATAAGAGTTCTGCACCATACCTTCTTCATCGTAATAACCTCCTGAAATAAGAAAAGAAGAATTCTCTCCACCACCTCTTAGGGAAAGGTCTACATTTTGCACGTTGCCGGTTCCCAGTAATTCTTCCTGCCAGTTGGTGCGTTGCGTCTGGTATTCAGGATCTTCCCAAATGGGATTGATGTCCAGTCCATCATTGGTATATCGTTCTCGCTTAAGTTCGGCAAGCATTGGAGCATCTAGCATATTGATAGTATTGACCACGTTGGAAACGCCGGTATAGCCATTTAATGAAAACTGAATGGGCTCATTATAATCTCCACGTTTGGTAGTGATGATCACTACGCCGTTCGCAGCACGTGTACCGTAGATCGCTGATGCTGATGCATCCTTTAGCACCTCAATGGACTCGATGTCGTTCGGATTTACATCATTAATATTGCCCGCAGGAAAACCATCAATAATGACCAATGGATCGGCATTATTGACTGTACCCGTACCACGGATACGGATAGAACCACTGTTGCCCGGAGAACCGCCGTTTCTTACAACGTTTACACCAGCTGCTCTTCCTTGTAGGGCCTGAGAAGCTCCCGCCACCGGCAGGTTTTGTATCTGGCTACCGTTTACGGAAGACACGGCTCCAGTAACATCCTTTCTCTTCTGTGTACCGTAACCCACAACTACCACTTCGGAAAGAGCAGTTACCCCTTCCTGAAGACTCACATTAATCTCTGACCTTCCGTTGATCTCTTCTTCCATAGCATCGTAGCCGATAAAAGAAAAAACCAGAACATTATTTTCTGTCGGCACATTGATCCGATACTCTCCGTCAATGTCGGTTACAGTCCCTGTTCCTGTGCCCTTAATAATGACGTTAGCACCGGGAATCGGACTATTTCCAGATTCATCAGTGACTCTGCCCGTGATTTGCTGGTCCTGAGCAAGGACAGGCATGCTGCCAACGCAACAAATAAAAGTGATCATTACCCACTTCACATAGATTTGTGAAGGAGGGTAGAGGGGAAAAAATTTCATAGTTTAGAGGTTAGGTTAGTAAGGTTTCTAATTATTAAGATAGTTGAATAAAATTAAAAAACATATACTAGTTCGTTAGCATCGGTACTGTTAAGTATAGGTTAAGAAAAGATTAATATAAATGGAAGGGAAAGTACTACTTGGTGACCAAGTGTATATCGGTACTCCTAAGTTTGAATTGCTTCAAAAATATTAGTTTGTATAGTACTCTCCATTTGCAGGACCACCGTCCGGTAATTCTTAGCGTCAGCTGCTCTGTTAATATTTTGTTCTTACTCTCTCCTAAAAACCTCCCTTTTTCGCACTCTCCTCTCCTAACTCTTGCTACGCCTCTCAATTTCATTTTTTGATACTCAAAAGTGCTAAAACTTGGTACGAAAATGAAAGTGCTGTAAACTAGTTATGGAACAGGCTTTTCATACTTTTAAAGTTAGTTCTTCGTATCTTGTGTAGGCTAGTGAAAGAAAAGGATAACTAAACCAGACAGTACTACCCTAAGCTTAATGGATATGCTCGTCCATTGCATGGCGCGTTTCATCCAATGATCAGAACCTGGACCTGCAAAAGGACGCCCCTACCAAAGCAGGATGTGATTGTATCTTTGAAGATACTACTTCTGGCAAGAGCTGAACGTCCTGGATTGATGGAGTTTAAAAAATTATTTCGTGCAGGTGATTTTTGAGGCCATTTGTGCTGATGAATCTTTTATGTTAGTTTATATTATTAGATTCATTTCTTGAAACTGTTATTTTTAACAAAAAAAAGAAATGAATTATATAAGCTTTAGAGAGGCGTTACATAGATTCAAAGTTTTCTCATTAACTGATATAAAAAAAGCCTTTCCGGTATTTGACTCCCGCAGACTAGTAGAGTGGCAGCAAAAGGGATACATCAAAAAAGTAATCAACCGCTGGTATGTGTTTACTGATGTTCCACTTGAAGATAACTTAATCTATTGGGCAGCCAATCGTATTTACCAGCCCTCCTATCTTTCTTTGGAAACAGCGCTGGCTTACTACAGCCTGATTCCGGAAGCAGTTTATACCACTACCTCAGTGAGTACACTTAAAACTTCTTCGTTTGATACTCATTTGGGTGACTTTGCATATAGTCGTGTACAGCCTGCCCTCTTTTTCGGCTACAGAATTGTAAAGTGGCAGGGATTTCCAATAAAAATGGCTGAGCCGGAGAAAGTCATTTTAGATTACCTGTATCTCAACCCGCAATTGAACAAGGAGGAAGATTGGCAGGCCTTGCGACTGAATCAGGAAACAAATCATGAAATAATGGATGCTCAAAAGCTTCAAGACTACTTAACTATTACCAAAATAAAGGCGCTGGATAAAAGAGTGCTTCGCTTTTTAACTTTCATGGAATTATGTTAGGGCTACCAGAAATTGTCAAATATTATCCGGAGAAACTGCGGGGTTTTCAACGGTTTATCATACGTGAATATCTTCAGTACAAAATCCTTCAGATTGTCCTCGACAACACCACTTATGCCAATAAGCTATGTTTCCTGGGAGGTGCTTGAACCGATTTTAGTTTAAGTTTGAGTGTTAAATTTATCTGCCATGATCAAAGTAAAGCATCCAGACGAAAAATATAATAGAAGCCAGGAAGAGATGTTAGCTGCCTCTCCGCCTGATCAGCGACGGTTCCATGAGCTTATATTCACTGTTGGAAACATTACCTATCGCTATCATCAGCGATCCAAGGACTTTAGGCCTACTCAAGAAGAATATGAGGAGTGGTTAGAAGGCTTGGCAGAAGATATTAGGATAAAAACGCAAGGTCTAGGCTTTGAGCAATGTAAGACAATACTTTCTTTCACCAGATATGTGATGGAGAAAAACGACATAGGTCTGCAGGAATATATCCGGCAGCATATGGATCATGAAGACTACAAGGAATACCTCTCTTTGACTGATAATGATTGATTTGTTCAAGTGAATAAGAAAGCAAGAGTATGAGGAAGCTTACGACGGGCAACCAGTACAGACTTTGACCTGATCTAATACTAATTCTCATACCCCTACTTCCAGCGCAACTCTGACAGCCTGTACTTTACTCGTTTTAGTTTTGTTGGCAGGATAGAGAGCAGTTTTTCAAGCATGTTCTTGAGCTTATTTATGGGCAAAAAATAAACCCGGCCTAAGCCGGGTCTACATGGCATTAAAGTATTATCTCAAGACAATACGAAGATAAGCAGCCCCCGCTTGTCTTGCCTGTTAGAGTATCTGCAAACCTTACAGGGGTGAGAAAAATCTTATCCAGAATTAGCCTTAAAAATCAACATATTACGCAAAGCCTTTTTTATGTAAAGTTGACTTTTATAATTTTACTAAGCTTCCAGGCAGAGGAGTAGGCTAGTGAAAAAAAGAGAAGAAGGCATGATTTGCCTCTAACTTCTTTTAATATGTTAATGATTATATATGGTAAAAAAAATTTATAGCAGAGCAAAATTTCTTAAAATATAAATATAAAAGTTAAGTCTAAAAATCAAAATTGTATTATCATAGAGGGTATTCTAAGAGAAATAATTTTGAGATTAAGCTAGATAAATTTCTGGGTTCTTGCCAAGTTAGAGTGGAGTTTTGAGACTGCTTATTTTAGTGAATCAAAGCAGTGGTGCCTTGGCGGACACTTTCCTATATACAACGTTTGCCTTATTAAGACCCGGTCTAACGGGCGCATGGTGGAAGTGGGTAACTGCTGTGTGAACAAATTCCTGGGCTTGAAAGAAGCTAACCGAATCTTTGAATCCGTCTCACGTATCAGGAAAGATATCAACCGGAACATGAACAAAGAAGCTTTGCAATACCTCCTGGACAAAAAGTTGATCCGAAAACATGAATTTGATTTTTATGACCAAACGTTCAGGAAACGCAATCTCAGCAAGCGGTAGTTCAAGCTCAGGCAAAAGATCCATTATAAACTGCTGCAGGCCAACAGCTATGAGAAGCATTCTATCATGTACAGGATTAATTAGATACTGACTTGGGCCAGTGATCATCCTGACTTTGATACTGGCTTTGTGGAGTCTGTTCGCCGCCGTTGCATTGATAAGGGAGAACTCTCTGACAAGCAGAAGTTTGCTTTGACAACATTATTAATAAATTCTTCATTGACTGTAATACATCAAAAGCCACTAAGTTAGAATTTATAAATTAGTTTGATGCAATAATCATATTTTAAAGTTTATTCTATGCATTAGTCACTCATTTTATCTAGATTTTTTACTGTTTTTATATTTAACTTTTATTTTTCAGTTTGTAAATTTTAAAATATTAATTGATATTATTTTTAATTTTAATTACAATATTTGCATACTTTACTGTGCAATTTATTTTGTCTATGGAAAATCTCCTCGCTATTTCTCACGATCCCGTTACTTTAATCATGCGAGCCAAGGCCGGTGTGCTCAAGTCCGAGCTGGTGGAACTACAAAAGCAAACTGGCCTGACCAACGAAGAGCTCGCCGATGCGCTACAGATCAGCCTCCGTGCCCTGCTTGGTTATGAAGCCGATGAGGTCCTTAAGACCAGGATTTCCGAAAGGGTGCTTGCCATTGCCCAGCTCTACGCCCGGGGCTTTGAGGTCTGGAAGGAAAAAAAACGCTTCCTGCGCTGGATGGACCAGGAGCTGATCGTCTTTGGCGGTAAAAAGGGTAAAGACTTACTGGATACCCATTTTGGCATCAACCTGCTGCTTGATGAACTTTCCAGGATTGAATACGGGGTACTGGCATGAGAGTCTACCGTATCACCAAAACTAAGTACGCAGAGGATCTATCTGGTACCTTGGCCAGCCGCTGCGGTGGACGGTGGCATCCGAAAGGGCTTTCTGTGATTTATACCTCAGAGAGTTCCTCTTTAGCAGCCCTGGAGCTTTGCGTTCGTATGAACCCGCTTGAAATGATGGATGATCTTTCCCTGGTAAGTTTGTCAGTTTCAGCGGGCAGAGGACAGACGATGGTTGAGGATTTTGATCCTTCCCTTCTTCCGGAAGACTACTCCCGGCATCCTTTCAACCTGGCTTGCCAGCAGATCGGCAGGCGCTTCCTGATTGACAAGCAAAGCCTGGGTCTTAGGGTGCCCTCTTCGCTGATCCGTTCGGAATACCATATCCTGCTCAATCCTGCATTCAATGATTTTCAAAAACGGGTGAAGATTGAGCATATTGAACCGTTTAGCTTTTAGTGGCTAATTTTTAATTTTCAGCTTACAACAACCCAGATAATGGATAAGCAGAAGCAGAACTCAATCATGACAAGTAAACAGTCCCATGGCCACCTCAGCTATGCTTCTGATTTATATACGGTTAGCCAGGCAGTAAAATATTTTGCCTCTACGCTGAAAAAGCCTAACAACTATCCGCGTATTGTAAAAGCTTACCTGCTGTATTGCCTGGACAAGGGCTATGGTATTGATGATTTCTCGGTCTCCTGCTACATCGCTGGCAAAAAGAGCAACCAGGCCTCGCCGGTGAGGAAGTTCCTGCGCTTTGCCAAACAACAAGGTATCCGTAGCGTCCTGCCTGATCCTGCATCTTACCAACTGCCACCGGCGGCTAATGAACTGATACTGGGCTTCATCCGGGATGCCACTCACCTGAGGGGAGACAGGTCTAAAGATACCTATGTGAGAGCTTTGAATGTTTTCTTTGAATACCTGCACCGCACCGGGCAGTCATTCACCCAGGTTTCGGTAGGTGAATATGTGAACTACCTGCTCAAAAACCAGAAGTCTCCTTTCACGGTCAACCTTTACCTTTCAGTTGTCAAGCAACTGGCCAGGTGGATTGTCAAATCCCGGGAGCGGATCAGCCATCAGTTTACCATTGATCAACTTGAGTCGCTTCGTGATGTAGCCTACGTACGGAATGTATCTCTTGAACCAGGTTATTATAAAGATGCTCTTACTGAGCATGAAAGGGAGCATTTCATCTCCAGCATTCAGGAGCCTAGGTGGCAGTCAGCCTGTGCTTTGATGGCTTATTGTGGCCTGAGAACTGTGGAGGTCACGCGCTTGCGTCTGCAAGACCTGGATCTGGAAAAGAAGATCATCATGGTAAGAGGGAAAGGTAAGCACGGCTACACTGCCGTGAAGTTATTCTCTGCTTGCCTGCCCGCTGTTGAAGCCTGGCTGCAACAAAGGAAAAGGATCAAGACCGCCCATGATGCTTTGTTTGTAGATGATAAAGAAAGCCCGTTGTCTTGTGACCAGCTCAGGTACCAGGTGAAGAAAGCTCTCAAAGCCTGTGGTCTGAACCGCAAGAAGCTCTCTACTCACTCACTTAGACATACGGCCGCCCAGTTGCTTATTGACAAGAACGTAGAGGCGATCTACGTGCAGCGACAGCTCAGGCATTCTTCTTTGGATACCACGCAGAAGTACATTCTCAAAAAGCTAGATGAAAAGTTTTTTGAAAAGCTGCCTGACTCTGTCTAGATTTTTATAACAGTAAGTTCTATCTTCTGAGTGGTAGCTTTGCCTTCACAGAGATCATTTACAAAAATAAATACAAAGATTCTGATTTTTTAAGGGCCAATGGGATCGTCGTTGGCAGAAAGCTTGATACAAAGTTTGAATACGAGAATGTTATGGAAGTGAAATAGGATCCCTATGCGGCTTTTAGTTATTTGGATGTTTAGCAGGAAGTAGTCTGTAGTCAACCTTCATGTGACCTAGAAATCGTTTGATTTCATCTTTCTTAAAATTCCCCGGCATTGCTTTTATAATAAACGTGGGGTGTCTCTGCTCCGGGCACAGGCAAAAGCATCCAGGAGCGCAGGCAAGCTCCCTGAGAGTTATTACATACCCACTTCTCAATGCCAGTTGCAGCTCGTCCCATTCTTTATTCAAAGAGTTCATAATAATTCCTTTCTTCAACTTTTCAACAGAGTGCTTACTCATATAAAAAAATAGCCCAATAGAAACTGGTAAATTATAAAGATAAAAAGATCTGCTTCTTTTCTCACCAGTTATAAGGCACTGCACAAACAGGAACAGTAAGCTCTTTGGTTTCATCTCTTATGGCTTACCTTCGTCTGTATCTCATAGTTGGGTTGGCATCAGATTATTAACTGACTCTAAGGTAGCAATTTAAGCGGATTTACATATTTTAAGCCCTTCCACCTTCTCTCTGATTATGCATTATGCCATCGTAATAGTAATAAGCTCATAAGTAATTACTGTAATTTATTTAACATAATCTAAGTTATACACTTTCAAACCTGTGGCGCTATTCCGGGGAAATTGGCACGACAATGACCCTAAACGCAATCCTCCTTATTCCAGCATCCTT
>CAZZGE010000216.1:0-8023 GCA_964653665.1 uncultured Porifericola sp.
AGCGGTTGAATCTTTGCCTGAAGTCGGGGCCCCATAATCGCACCTTAGAGGAATTGAAATACGAGTACGGCGAGTAGAGCGACGGCCAGGGCTATAACCTTAATCGCACCTTAGAGGAATTGAAATATAATCCAAAGGGGGGTGGTCTGTTTTCTGAGAAACCCCATAATCGCACCTTAGAGGAATTAAATCTCTATTTGCTTATACCTTTAAATTCATTCTCACCCAATATCCTCCTCACATGTTGCTTGGTATCCAGGGTGAAGTCCTGTTTGAGCATCCATTTGGCCAGCCCCGGAGCATCCTTAATCTTGCTGCCTTTTTTACTGGAGAAGTTGTAGCAGTAGTCACCATCCTCGTCCAGGCAGATCTTACCGTCCCAGTCTATGGTTTTTTCACCATAGCTGCTTAGAAGCGCCAGCTCCCCTACCCTTTTGCCCATAGCCGGGTAACGCTCCAGCTGGGCGATCAATACTTCAAAAGTTGCTTTGGTATCTGCTTCGGCAGCATGGGCATCGGTGAGTTTTTTGCCGCAGTAAAACTGCAAAGCCGCTGCCAAAGTGCGCCTCTCAAAGTGCTTGAAGATCACCCCGGCATCCACTACCCTGGTATGCTGGGTAAGAAAGTTGATTTTGCAGCGCAGGAATTCTTCGGCCAGCATGGGCACGTCAAATCTTCGGCAGTTAAAGCCGGCCAGGTCGCAGTTGCCCAGGTACTCATAGAACCTGCAAGCCATTTTTTTAAAAGTAGGTTTATCAGCCACATCCTCATCGGATATGCCGTGTACTGCCCGGGCAGAAGGGTTGATAAGTATAGTGGGATTGAGCCGTTCAGTCCAGCGGTGGGTATCTAGTAGCACCGGGTGTACTTTTAAAAAACTGATCTCCACGATACGGTCAGAGGCTACTGACAAGCCAGTGGTTTCCAGGTCAAAAAAGACGAGCGGACGGTCCAGTTGCAGCATTTGGTTTAGGTAGTTTAGCTTTCAAATGATGTACTTAAAATAAGTATATTCAGTTAAGAATTAAAACAGCTGCCACAAAAAAACTTAATACCGCCTGGCAATAGTAAGCATCTACATGGTTACTTTTTGAGCAGTTTAGTGATTTCCCATTTTGTGTTTTTTCGTTTTTTTCTGCTTACCAAATTTTAGATTTTTAGCATTTTCAGTAATTATGTTTTTCATTCTGGTCTTAAATCCATCTTTTTCAATTTTCTGTTGCACTTCACCGATCAGCTGGTTAAGGACTTTTAAATCTTTACTTAGTTGAGGTTGCGCTTGGCTCATGGACATTCTTTTCTCTAAATCTGTACTGGTGTCTTTTGAAAATTTTACAACCTGCCGGATGAGTGCTTTTCTTTGCTCGGTCCTACTATCGTAATTATTGAGCCTCTTATCTTTTTCAAGCGTGGATTTAATTCTTTCAAGAATCTCTGCGGTGCTTATGAAGTGTTTTTGCTCTTTTGATTTATCTTTCCTCCCGGCAGCTTTTCTCTCTGTCTCCCCGGGCCGCTGTCCTCTTGCTACCTGGTGATTTATTGCAAAATCAATGAGCTTCTCTACTTTCCGATCCTGGGCTACCGGAGGCTTAGGCTCGCGAATAAGCCCTTTAGCTTTGAGTAGGGATTCCTTCTCGGCCTGCTCAAGCTTTTTCTCAAAACCAAGAAGTGAAGAAAGAAGGTTCTTTTGAGACATTTCTATCCTGGCGTATTGAACCTTATCAGTAGTACTGCTCAACCCAGAAAGAATGTTCTTCTCAGCGTTGCTCAATAAACTAAGCTGAGCAGGCTCCGCATTGGCTGATATGGCCTTCTTTGATTCATTCCTGATGTCTTCTATCGTCGCTGCCGCTAGTTTGAGTAACTTTGTGAGATCTCCCCGGCTAGCGATACTTTTATTAACCTTGAATTCTAAAAGTCCTAATTCCTTTACTTGGCCAGGATCCTGCTGGCCTGCCTGCCTGAGAGAATAATAGCTCTTCATACTACTTACCAGATTTCTGAATTCATCTTTTGCCGGTGAGTTAGCTGGCAAAACGTTCTTGATAATGTGCTCCCTGATGCTTCTTTCCTTTAGTCTTATGTCACTGCTTAGCTTGCTGTACTGCTTCATCTCGTTTATGGCAAGCAAATTGGCATTGATAGACTTGATTACCAGTTCTCTGATGCTGCTACCATCTACGGGTTTTCTGATTTGCTTATCTGCTGTCCCCTGCCCTATTACGTTCTCTATCGGCTTATAGTCTTGTGCCTCTTCTTTTCTGTCACTTACCTGGAAGAACTTAGCAGCATGAGAGCCAAGTGCGCTGAGTTTTCCGCGTATGCTTTTTTGCTTTTGGTCTTTATAGTTATCCATTTTCAAGGGGATTTAAAGTCTGACCTTTTTCTGAATATCCTTTTGAATCGTCTTTTCCTGCTTACTCTCTTCCCTGTTTTTCAGGCCCTGTAATACATTCTCCCTGATCCTTTCGCTTGCCAGCTGTTTGTAGTTTTTTGAATAATTCTCTTTAAAATTTCCTATTGGATCAACGCCCCTGTTATCAACATTTATGGTAGGAATTGGCATGCCCTCCTTTTTCTTAATTTCATCAGAGAGTTTTTGCTTTTGCCTCACAGGATTTTCGGGCCCCTTCGGCGCCAGTAGCTTTTTATCTATTTCTTTAATGTTATTAATTATGTTTTTCTCCTTTTTCTCAATTTCAGAGAGTTTCTTTTTCTCTGAAGTGATCTCCGTTTCTAAGTCTGCCAGGCGTTTTTTTGTCTGTGCAATTTCCTGCTTTATATCTTTCATAGGGCCTCCTTTTGCTGGCTGCCTTTCTTTACCGGGGAAGATTTTTTGACCCCTGGCATGCTCAATCCCATCTTTGGCCGCTTTTTGTATCTCTTTCTCAGGCTGCATCACTTTCTTTTTTTTTGCTACAGGGGCTTCATGGGCAGATAAGAATTTAGAGAGCTTTAAGGTGAGGGTTGCTCCTAATTCCCTCAGCCTCCCTCCTATCATTGCTATAGTATTACTACCCTCACTCTTTTCAGGCTTTTGAGCATTTCTGTTTTGTTTTTCCAAGGCTACCAGTTTTTTGCCTTCTTTGCTATACTCGTCTTCGAGCTTATTGATCTTGCTGATGGTTTCCTTTTTCTCTCTCCTGACTTTTAACAGCCTTTCCTCTTTCTTATTTCTGTTCCTTTTTAAAGCTTCCATTTCTTTGGCCTGAGGTAGATCAGCCTTTGCTTTTATTTGAGCATTACCCTCCTTCTCTTGTTTATTTTCCTGCTTTTATTCTTGCCCTTGTCACTGCTGCCTGTTTGCTGGCTTTGTGTTTTTTGCTTTTTGAGCCTGCCTTCCTCTTCAAGCTTTGGCTCTTTATGCTTTAGCTCTCTGTTCTTCTGCTTCTTAGTGGCAAGCTCTTTCTTGATGCTGCTTAGCTTTAAAAGGTTTTCTTTATGTTTTTTCACCTGCTTCTGTAGTTCTGAGATATTCTTTTCCCCAACTTTTTTTTACCTGCCAAGTTCTTTGAGTTCTTGCTGATGCTGCTGCCTGAGGGCTTCTAAACTATTTATCGTGCCGGAAAAAGTTTTCTGTTGCTGGCATCAAAACCTAATTTTTGATTCTCCCTGGATCGGCTCGAATCCTGGCCCATCCTGTCATTGCTCATTTGTTTACTCATTTATTTTGCTTCATTGATTTATTAGAAATCATATAAAAAAAGGCCTGATGATCTATGTATTAAGATTTCCTTTACGAAGTATATGTATACTTCCAGTAAGTATCTGTAGTAAGGCTTAGCTAATCGCCAGAGGCCAGGTCCCTTATCTTTTGCAGCTCTTCTTTAATGAGATCCTTAACCTCAATTTTTATCTGATAAAATTTTTCCTCGACTTCCTCTTTAGAGATATTCCTTATTTGGGGTACCGGCTTAAAAGCCTTTTGCTCTTTACTAACCTGCTCATCGTTGTGGATAATCCTTCCTTTGAAAAACTTAAATTTTGACCTCTGCTCAATTGAGTCAGAAACAATGCCTGCCATATCTCCCTGGCTCTGTGATACCAGCTTTGAGGCCGGTATCATCATATCCATCACTGTGCTGGTGTTGTAGCTGGTCGTATCATCATTTTGCGTCACACTGACCCTGGTTTGCCGGTTCTTCCCAAATATCCTTGAAACCTTTTCAGCTGTGTTAAACACCACCTGCCCACAGAATATATTACCCACTATGCTGAAGATGGCTTCCGCCACCTTATGCCCGTAGTCCCTTTCCAACTGGGGAATGTCCTGGAAGCCAAGGATCGTGGCAATTTTGTTTGACCTCCCGGTGGCCATAAGGTTGTCAATGCCTCTTACGTAGACCGTAGGCAGCTCGTCAAATACAACCCCAGTTGGGTTTTGCCCTTTCTTATTGATGAGCCTGAGCATTCTCTGAAAATACAATCCCAGCAGGGCCCCGTAGATATCCCGCTTATCGTCATTATTGCCAAAACAGACAAATTTGGGCTCTTCAGGATTATTGATATCGAGCGTAAACTCGTTTCCGCTCATGATATAGTAGACTCTCTTTGATGCCAGCCTTGTCAGGGGAATCCTTGCTGAGTCTATCATACCTTCTAGCTGTTCCAGGGTATTATTTTCCAGTGAACTATAAAATGGTGAGATGACCGTTTCCAATTCAGGTTCTGATGCCAGCAGCGGGATGACATCCTCTACCGGCGCGGCAATCGTTTCAATGACATGGGGCAGGGTGCAGTACTTTCCTCCTTCATAGAGTTTGAGGTACCAGATTACTGATGCAAGGTAGTTGACCGGTGATTCAACAAAGAAATCTCCCTGCTTGCTTATCCAGCTTTTATTGAGGTTGAGCATGATTGATTTTGCAGATTCAACTGCATCAGAAAAATCATTCATCATTTGCGGAAGCAGTGGGTTGCATCTGTTTGAGTGCTCCACATCATCAAAGTTGATGACATAGAAGGCAATGTTATTTTTAAACTTATGTTTGAACCTGCAGAGGCTATGGTACGTCAGTGTTGTAAGGTCGGGAAACTTGAAATCATATACTGCCATAGTAAATCCCTTTTCAATCATCTGCCGGATGGCTGGCTCAATGACACTATATGTTTTACCGGAACCCTGGACACCAAGCACAAGAATAGCGCGGAAAGGATTAACCACATTGATAAACCCATTCCTGAGTTTTTTTTTATACCAGTATTGAAGCCTGAAGTTGATCGAGTATGGATTTTCTTTATACGCTGTTTCCTGGGGAAAGCTTTCTGCTTCATCATTGAATGCATCCTCTTCATTTGTGGGGAATCTCATGTGCCGCGGCAGCCGACTGGAAGTAGCCATCACCATCAGGTAGCTTACTGCTAAAACGCCAGAATAAGCGTAGCAGGCCTGCTCTTTGTTGAGACTATCTATGTTCAACAGAATGATGCTCAAAAAGAACAAAAGAGAGCCGAAGATAAAAAGCGAGATATCTTTAAAGAGGTTAAGCTTCTTTCTTTTCTTCACGCCCATACCTACTGAGCTGATAATGATGAGAAAAAAAATCAGGGCTTTGGTATAGTGTATGTTTGAAAAAAGGCTGGTTCCGGCCAGCTTAAATAATATTTGATCTGAAAATTCATGAGCAAGTCCTTTGGCTGCAAAAAAACCATAGCAGAAATAGTAAATGTGCAGGCCAAGCAAAATGACTGAAAACAGTCTAACCAGATCGTTTACCTTTCTAAGACCATCGATGCTCTCCCCGGTGTGTTTCATGGGATCAGGTGATTTAAGCTCAAAAAAACAGTCAGTAAATTCAGCAAACTACCTTCTGAAAAGGCTCATAAACAACAAAAATTCTATATTCGGGATGAAAGGCTATTTTATGATGACGGAATGACTTTTTGAAGGGATGAGTGGCATGACCTCTTTGGCGGGAAGAGATTTTACAAGCAGCATATATCTAGTGCTATCTGAAGATTCTGCAAACTTTTTCCAGTCATGCTTGCTCCTAGCTTATCCTTTTTCTTTTTCTTCTTCTCTTCTCTTCATCCAGAGACTCGGTAGCATCTCCATAGGAGGCCTTGTCAGTAAATTTACTAGAGAATCTGTGACCATCCATGTCCGAAAGCCTGCCAAGCAGGGATCTCTCGTTCTTATGGCTTTCCAGGGGTTCTTTTAACAATGCCATAGATAGCGGCTGAAGGCTGGATACCTGCTCCCCCCTACTCTTTAGGTAATCATCAAGTATCTCTATGATTCTCTGCTCTGCTTTTTCATCATAGGATATAGCTGATAACATTTTATTCAATGATTTGGACACTTCCAGGTAACTCTTCTTATCAAAACCGTGCAGGCCGATCACATACTCTTTTAAGTAATCGTCTTTGCCCACAACCACTCCCATACCGGCCAGATCCTCGATGAGTGCTTTCATATTTTTGCTACTATCCCAGCTGATCTTCTCAATATATTTTTTAGTGAATCTGGCCTGAAAATCTACTTTATCTTTTTCTTTGAGAAGGTCATAGCCGGCAGGAAACTCCCTCCGGCTAACCGATGTCTCAGCGGCCTTGTCCCTGGCCTGCTCAGAATTCACCATGCCGGCATACTCCCTGATCATCCTTATATCAGACAGAGCTGACTTCTCCTTGAGAAGATTGGTTCTTTGAGTACCTCTTACCACATCTGTGTCAAACATTCCTTCGGCCTCAAGCTCAGGATATTTTGTGTGCTCAAATAGAATGAGCTGACCTAGAGCTTCGGTCTTGATATCCACAGCTTCTAAAAGCTTTTCCCTGTCTAAAGCGTTAAGGTGGGAAGTATACTGGTAGGCTTTCCTGCATCTATCCGAGAAGTACTGCTTCTCCTTTTGCTCAATTTCCTGTAGGCTTTTCTTCTTGAATTCTAAAAAGCTCTCTAGCTGATAGAACACTTTTTCTGAGCTATGCTTCCCTCCTACCGTAGCAGCCATAGCAGCCGTAGCTTTAAAATTAGTGTTATCTATATCCTTGATCAGCCTGCTTTCCAGGTAATACTTCTCAGGGTTCTTTTTCCTGGCTTGGTGGTAAAGTTCTTTAACCAGGCCGGTAATCTCTTCACCCTCCCCTCTTGTCATATCAAAGCTATTTCTCTTCTTTCCAAGGCTGAAAGATATCTTGGGATCAGAAATATCACTAAGAGAAACAACAGACTTATTTTCCTGGTCCAGGTACCTG
This sequence comes from uncultured Porifericola sp., assembly GCA_964653665.1. Lineage (GTDB taxonomy): Bacteria > Bacteroidota > Bacteroidia > Cytophagales > Cyclobacteriaceae > Catalinimonas. Next base: position 7,198 of record CAZZGE010000216.1, read on the forward strand.
GTATCTGCAGCATACAACTTTGAATTTCCCAGCGGCTTAAACCCTTTACCCTGCAGGTGAGCATGCAGGCTTGAGGGTTTATAGGTAATGTTTTCTTTTAAGAAATCACCGATAATATTTTCCAGTTTTCCCGATAGCCTTTCTTTGCTGTTTGCTTTTATTGCTTTATCTACTTCCTGGATATTAAATTTGCCAAGGTGAAGGATTTCACTGGCATAGATAGGCACCCCGGTTTCCTTGCCATTCTTTGTAGCCTGGAAAGCAAGGCCATTGCTCTGGATATCATCCTGCCTGATGTTCCTGCCGTTGAGGCGGATAGCCTTCAAGTTATATTCCCCTAGCAGCTGGTTGTAGTCTTCAAACGACTTATACTTGTATTCTTTGTGCAAGGCCGCTACTACGTCAGAGATCTTGTTACGCAGCTCTTTCTCCGGGTAAAGCACTGGATCTATCCGGTTGTCATGTTCAGGATATTCGTACTTCTGGCCCAACTTTTTGAGGTTATTGCCAGTAAGGGTGAGCCCATAATCCCTTTCTATCTCTTCGGCACACTGCCTCATGGGCCGGGCGTTCCAGCTGTCGTTGATCCGCTTGCCATTGGCCTGTATGTTGGTAGATACGATGTGGATGTGTGGATGTCCAGAGTCATGGTGCCGGTACACCAGATAGGGCTGGTATCCGAATTTAACAGCTTTCATAAAGCGGTCAGCAATCTCTTTTAGCTGTTTGTTATCAATCCGGTCATTCTCATGGAAATTAAGGCTGTAATGATAGGAGTTGACATTGGCCCGGGTGTTCTGATCAGTGTAGCGTTTAAACTTATTTA
>CAZZGE010000217.1:0-7932 GCA_964653665.1 uncultured Porifericola sp.
AGAGCCAGGCGTTCCAGCCAGTTTTCAGGAACAGAGGTAAGCTTCATGCTGAGAACAACCTTCTAAAATCAATTTGGTTAAGGAAAAAAATGAGAACCAGAATTAAAGTATGCTGTATCAGTTCGGAGGAAGAGGCTGCTACTGCCATCAAAGCGGGAGCAGATGCTCTGGGGCTAGTAGGTCATATGCCCAGTGGTCCGGGTGTGATCAGCGATACGGCCATTGCATCTATTGCCGCTTCTGTTCCACCTCCGGTTGCTAGCTTTTTGCTAACCAGTGAAACTGATGCCGAGGCGATTATCCTGTACCATCAAAAAGTGAAAACCAGCACCATACAGATAGTAGACGCGCTTGCTACCGGCTCATACTTCCAGATTCGTGATAGCTTGCCCGGTATCAAACTAGTACAGGTCATTCATATGGTGGATGCTACATCAGTGCAAGAGGCTACACGTATCGCTCCTTACATAGATGCTATCCTTCTTGATTCCGGGAATCCTGCCTTGAAGGTCAAAGAACTAGGTGGTACTGGCCGGATACATGACTGGTCGCTGAGTCGGAAGATTCGTGAAAGCGTCAGTGTTCCGGTTTTTCTGGCTGGCGGACTCAATCCACAGAATGTATTAGACGCTATTCGAGCAGTAAGGCCCTTTGGCGTAGATCTCTGTAGTGGCGTACGAACTGGTGGTATCTTGGATCAGGATAAGCTGACTCAGTTTGTAGCTGCTGTGCAAAAGGCTTGATCTTAACAATAGTCATGTGAGATTGCCGCTTGCTGAGGTTAAGCTGGCACACGGTTCTAACCTTCATACAAGGTACGATATCCATTTAATGATAGCAGCTGTGACGATATCAGGCCTAACCAGTAAACAATTAGGACTTAAAAATACATATATTGTTGTGGGAATTCGCAAGCACATAAGATTGATAGCTGGTATCATCGCCTTATTGATCGGTATAGCATTTTTTATAGTACCCGTAATACCTGTACTGGGCGTGGCAGGTCTTTTCGCCGGTGCTTTCCTCCTCGCTCCTTACATTCCCATCCTCAATAAGTTCAAAGAGTGGCTTAAGAAAAAAGACTCTTCAGGTAAGACAAAGAAGACTGAAGAAAAGATGCAGAAGTTAGAGGAAAAATATGGCGAAAATTCTGGTACAGAAGAGAAACATCAACAGCAGAGATTTAAAAAGCAGGAATAAAATAGAGAGCACAAGGCTCCATTAGTCTACAAAAGTCTTTCGTCTACATCAACTACTTTCACGCTGGTTTTAGCATTAGCCATGATAAACTGTCTTTCTGGATAAGGAATTTCATGAAGCTGTTCCATCAGCTCTTGCATGTATGTCTGGTAGAATTCACGATGTTCATCTGAGATAGGCTCAGAAGGTGGCATTTCTATTTTCAGCGCATCTACTGCTTTGCCACTTTTCCAAACCCTGTAATCCAGGTGAGGACCGGTAGATAAACCAGTGCTTCCTACGTAACCAATGACGTCGCCTTGCTTCACTCTTTTACCTACATGAATATCATTTCCGTACTTGGATAAGTGCATATAGCCTGTGGTGTAGGTGCCGTTGTGCCGTACTTTAATATACTTACCTGCTCCCCCACTGTAGTTTGCTTTGATAACCACACCATCACCCACGGAACGTACGGGTGTACCTCGGGGAGCAGCGTAATCAATTCCGTGGTGGGGCCTCCTTACTTTGAGTACTGGGTGCAGACGGCTGTTTGAGAACCTGGAGCTGATGCGGCTGTATCGAAGAGGAGCTTTCAGAAATGCTTTGCGCAGGCTGTTACCTTTCTCGTCAAAATAATCTTCCTTTCCGCCCTGATCGTAGTAAAAAGCATAAAATTCATCTTCGGCTCTTTCAAATTGTGCCGCCACGATTTTTCCTACCCCAACGGGCTCTCCTTTGATCTGTACCTCTTCATACAACATTTTAAATTTATCACCTTTTTGTACCTTGAACAAATCTATTTGCCAGGCATACACTTCAGCGAGTTCATTTACCAGTTCAGTAGGAGCCTCAGCATCCGTAAGGGTTTGGTAAATTGAATAATCAATAACCCCAGAAAAACCTTTGGTAACTGTATCTACCGCATGCTGCCCGGTGAAAATGCGAGTGGAATCAGAGAGCTCGTACACTACATACTCTATTTGAGAAGGCTCGTAAATGAAGTAACGGGCAGTCCGGAGTGAATCATTGCTACATAGAACTGTGTAGTTACGGTTGGCTCGAAACTTACGCACATCAAAAACCTCGCGAGATGCCTTGGCAAGCTTATCTATTAACCCCAGGGAAACATTATACTGACTCAGTATCTGCGAAAGGAACTCATTACGCTGTATTTTAGCCTCGAAGACTTGAAGCGTATCCACATTGAGGCCATAAAGTATGCGGGGTTCAGGTCGAGGCAATGCCGCAGAATCTTGCTGGAGCGTATCGGCTATTTCAGCGTAGGCAGCCGATGTATTGTTAAATTGTCTTAAGGCAGGACTGGAACTGAAAACCTGGTATATGATAGCTATTGCAGTTACAGGAATAACGAGTGCTGCGAGTTTGGTCAGGCCGATGTTGCTTCTCAAAGTTTCTTTAGTTTAATCAGTGGTATTACTTATGCTCCCAACAATAGACTTTAATAAGTGCCAATCGCAAAAGATAGATAGATGAAATACATATCAATTCTAAAGAAATTAATACATGGCGTAGTAACTGTTGAAACCATGTATATGTTATGTGAATGTCTGAACCTCATGAAGATTAAACTTTAAATTTACTTTTTTCAAAAACAACTTACAACCACTTGTGAGTCTTTTTCTGTTCTTTCCAAAAAAATTGCACTCTAAAAATAAAAAATTAAATTATGATTTGAATAATTGTCTCTCAAGGATATTAAGTTGAATTAATAGGCGGTCAATCATTCATCTTATCATCGTCACAATCGTTTCATACTCCGGCAAGCTTTGTCAGCTTTTGAGGTAGGAATGCAGTTACATTTGTTCAAACGAATATACAGTTTTACTATTCCTGACAGCCTTTCTATATTTGCCTAGTCTTAGCATAAACATATACCAAGCATGTACAAATATTCATACATCTCCAATGCCGATGTGGGGTACATTGACGAAATGTACAAGTCCTACCAGCAGGACCCTGCTTCTGTTGATGAAAGCTGGCAGAAGTTTTTTGAAGGATATAACTTTTCGCAAGAGCGGTCTAACGGCAATGGCCATGATGCATCGGAAGCGCTTACCAATGCTTTTATGGAAGGAGGCATAGATGTAAGGGAGGCCAAGGTACTGAAGCTTATACGAAATTATCGCCGTCGAGGACACCTGGAGTCCACCACGAATCCAGTAAGAAAGCGTCGCAACAGGAAGGCCCAACTGGGTATAGAATATTATGGTCTTACTAAGGAGGATCTGGATGTTGAGTTTGAGGCCGGCAAAGAGATGGGCATAGGGCGCGCTACGCTGCGCACAATTGTCAATACGTTACGCGCTGCCTACGGAGGAAATATTGGATTTGAATATACTTACATCCGTGACCGGGATATGGTGGAGTGGATCAAGCAGAAGGCAGAACAAGATCTGTTGGATAACCGCCCCAGCCAGGATGAGAAAAAAAGAATACTCAATAAGCTTAATGAAGCAGTCGTATTTGAGAACTTTCTCCATACCAAGTACCTCGGTCAGAAGCGCTTTTCACTGGAAGGTGGTGAAACAACCATACCTGCTCTGGACGGTATCATCAACCATGCTGCTAAAAATGGTGTACAGGAGGTGATGATAGGCATGGCGCACCGGGGAAGGCTCAACGTACTGGCCAATATTATGGGTAAAACCTATGAGCAGATCTTCAGCGAGTTTGAAGGCACGGCCGAGCCAGAGTTGGCACACGGGGACGGAGACGTCAAGTATCACTTGGGTTATTCCAGCGAGATAAATACGACTGCTGGTACAAAGGTCAACGTAAAACTAGCCCCTAACCCCTCCCACCTGGAAGCTGTAGATCCGGTAGTAGAGGGATTCATGAGAGCGAAGGCAGACCACCTTTACGACAACGACTACGATAAGGTATTACCTATCCTAATTCATGGTGATGCAGCCATGGCTGGTCAGGGCGTAGTATACGAAGTGGCGCAGATGTCGCAGCTCGAGGGTTATCATACCGGAGGTACTATTCATTTTATCATTAATAATCAGGTGGGCTTTACCACAGACTTTGACGATGCCCGATCCAGTATCTACTCCTCTGATGTAGCTAAAGTTATAGACTCCCCGGTACTGCACGTAAACGGCGATGACCCTGAAGCAGTGCTTTACTGCGTGAAGCTGGCAGTAGAATGGCGTCAGAAATACCACAAAGATATCTTTGTGGACATGGTCTGCTACCGCCGTCACGGGCACAACGAAAGCGATGAGCCGAAATTCACCCAGCCATCGCTATATAATATCATTTCCAAGCACCCGAACCCTCGTGAAGTATACAACAAAAAACTAATTGAACGTGGTGATGTGGATGCTGAGCTGGCCAAAAATATGGATAAGTCATTCCGTCAGCTGCTACAAGACCGCCTCAGTTTGGTGAAGCAGAACCCGCTTCCGTACGAGTACCAGCAGCTCGAGAAAGAGTGGCACCATATGCGGAAGTCTAAGCCGCAAGATTTTGAGGAGTCACCGGAAACCGGTGTAGATCAAAAAGTGATCGATAAAATAGCAGAGGCGCTTACCAAACTGCCCGAGGGCTTTAAACCTATCAAGCAGATAGAAAGGCAGTTTAAGCAGCGCAAGGATATGTTCTACAAGCATAAGCAGTACAACTGGGCGGCTGCTGAACTGCTGGCTTACGGTTCTATTCTACTAGAAAATAAAGTGGTTCGCATTGCTGGTCAGGATAGTGAACGGGGTACTTTCTCGCACCGCCATGCCGTACTCCATGATGCTGAAACCAACGAACCCTACAACAGCCTAAACCACGTAGACGAAAAGCAAGAAAAGTTTCAGATCTACAATTCGCTCCTCTCGGAATTTGGTGCACTGGGCTTTGAATTTGGCTATGCCATAGCCAACCCGCGTGCGCTGGTAATCTGGGAGGCCCAGTTTGGCGACTTTGCCAATGGTGCCCAGGTAATGATAGATCAGTTTATTGCTACATCCGAAACCAAGTGGAGACGAATGAGCGGCCTGGTCATGCTGCTGCCCCACGGCTACGAAGGCCAGGGACCTGAGCACTCCAATGCCCGTCCTGAGCGTTTCCTGCAGCTCAGTGCAGAATACAATATCATCGTAGCCAACATCACTGAGCCTTCTAACCTCTTCCACGCATTGCGCCGACAGCTAGCATGGCCTTTCCGCAAGCCGCTGATCGTCATGTCGCCCAAGTCGTTGCTGCGACATCCCAGGGTCATCTCACCGATGGAAGAATTTACCAAAGGCCGGTTCAGAGAGGTCATACCCGACACTACCGCTTCTCCTCAGAAGTCAGTCAAGAAGGTACTGCTCTGCTCCGGTAAAATTTATTATGATCTGCTGGAAAAAAGAGAACAGGATAATCGTAAGGATGTGGCCATCATTCGTGTTGAGCAGTTACACCCTTTCCCCGCTCAACAGGTCAGCAAGCAATTGGCCAAATACAAGAGTGCCAAAGTATACTGGGTACAAGAGGAACCTGAAAATATGGGATACTGGGCCTACGTACTAAGGACTTACCGGGGAGTGAACCTGGATATTATCTCCCGTAAACCAGCGGCCTCCCCGGCTACCGGCTACGGAAAAATGCACGGAAAGGAACAAGAAGAAATTGTGAACAAGGCTTTTGGATAAAGAAGAAAGCTTATTCAACAGATATTTTTAACCAATCATCTATATGAGCTTAGAAATCACAGTACCAGCCGTCGGTGAGTCCATTACCGAAGTGATCATTGCCGAATGGACCAAGCAGGACGGCGATTATGTTGAAATGGACGAAGTTATCGCCGAGCTGGAATCTGATAAAGCTACTTTTGAGCTGAACGCAGAACAGGCAGGGATTCTTCATATCAAAGTGGAAGAAGGAGAAACCGTAGAGGTTGGTGCTCTCATCTGTGAAATTGACACTGCAGCCTCCAACAATGGACAGGCTGAAGAGAACAAGACAGAAGAGGCGGCAGCACCAGAACCGGCCACTGAAGCAACACCCACCAGCGAACCGACCGGCGGAGGAGAGCCTGTGGAGATGCACATCCCCACTGTAGGTGAGTCCATTACCGAAGTGACCATTGCCGAATGGACGAAAGAGGAGGGTGATTATGTTGAGTTGGACGAAGTTATCGCTGAGATTGAGTCAGACAAAGCTACGTTTGAGCTGACGGCCGAAGCCGAGGGTATCTTACGTATCAAAGCTGAAGCGGACGAAACCCTAGAAATAGGTACATTGGCTTGTGTCATAGAACCTAGCGCAGGGGGTGGTGCATTGGCACCTGCCAAAGAGCACTCTTCAGCAGAAGGTACAAAAAGCACACAGGACGACCGGTTGAGTGCGCCTGTAAGTGGAAATGGTAAAGAAACTTATGCTACCGGGCATGCTGCCCCGGCCGCTGCCAAGATTCTTGCTGAGAAAGGTATTGACCCTAAAGACGTAAAAGGCACTGGGCGCGATGGCCGCATCACCAAGGAAGATGCTGGAAAAGCCCAGAAGCAGGCCGCACCCGCAGCACGCCAGGAAGCTCCCGCTCAAAAAGTACCTGCCAAAGAGGCATCCCAGCCGCAGGCTGCTCCGCAAACTGTTGGGGAAGGCAACCGCCAGCAGCGCCGTGAAAAGATGACTAGCCTCCGCAAGACTGTGAGCCGCCGTCTGGTAGCTGCCAAGAACGAAACGGCCATGCTCACCACTTTCAACGAGGTGGACATGAGGCCGGTTATGGACATGCGGAAAAAGTATAAAGAAGCATTTAAGGAGAAGTACGAGGTCAACCTGGGCTTTATGTCTTTCTTCACCAAAGCAGCCTGCATGGCCCTGCAGGAATGGCCAGCAGTAAATGGCATGATTGACGGCGAGGAAATCATTTACCACGACTACTGCGATGTATCCATCGCTGTCTCCAGCCCTCGCGGCCTGGTGGTACCGGTAATCCGCAATGCTGAGTCTATGAGCTTTGACCAGGTGGAAAAAGAAGTATTGAGGCTGGCTAAAAAGGCGCGCGACGGTAAGCTAAGCATTGATGAAATGACCGGCGGTACTTTTACCATTACCAACGGGGGTATATTTGGCTCTATGTTGTCAACGCCCATCATCAACCAACCTCAGTCGGCAATCTTGGGAATGCACAACATCGTAGAGCGCCCGGTAGCCATCAATGGTCAGGTAGAAATCAGGCCGGTTATGTACACCGCTCTCTCCTATGACCACCGCATTATTGATGGTCGTGAATCGGTGAGCTTCCTGTACCGTGTCAAAGAATTGATAGAAGACCCCAGCCGCCTTTTATTAGGTATCTGAGGCTAACTGATCACTTAGAAAACCTTAAGCCGGAAGCGAAGCCTAACTTCCGGCTTTCTTATTTGTTAGCAAGGCGTACAGTCTATGTATCACTTTTTAATCTAAGACCATGAATCTACATTATTTTAATAGATACCCGGGTTACGCCAAAGGCATTATATTTCTATATGCTGTAGGCTACCTTACTATGATGATCTACCATATTTCTTCAGTTTTTAATTTCGGCCTGATCGCCCGTAACATTCCCTTGCCAATCAATCTCTGGTATGATACGTTGGGTTTTCTGTTAATACCGTTTACACTGATCATGTTATTTACAAAGCCCAAGCAGGGGCTCGTAATATCACTGATAATTATGATACTCACTTTCATTTTTGATGCACTGGTTCGTTACATCATACAGGATAGTAGTTATGCAGACTGGTTTTATTATTTCGAGATAAGCTT
>CAZZGE010000218.1:0-7922 GCA_964653665.1 uncultured Porifericola sp.
ATCCCGCTTTGATAATTCCATTTCATAAGCGCGGAAACCGCCTGCAATCACAAAGAAGTAAACGCCGTGTCCCGGTTCTCTCAAACTATACAGGGCATTGGAAGCCTGGTTGGTTTTCATCAGTGAGAAATAGGCATCCTGATTGATCCACAAAGCATCATCCTGATTGGGAGCTACGACCGTGTGCCATTGGTTGGGTTGCTTCTCAATTTTGAAAGTTTTTTGACCGTAGCGGGGCTTAATATTCATTTTTTCAGGGATGACCCACAGTTGCAAAAGATTTAAAGGTTCGGTCGGAGAATGGTTATATTCCGAATGGGTAATTCCGCTTCCTGCTGACATGATCTGCACATCGCCGCTATGGATTACCCCTTGGGTACCCGTACTATCCTGGTGCTCAATAGCCCCGGTGAGGGGAATAGATACAATCTCCATATTATCATGGGGATGGGTACCGAAGCCATCTCCTCCCTCTACAAAGTCATCGTTGAGTACCCTAAGCTTGCCAAAGTTCATGCGCTTAGGATCAAAATAGCGTCCAAAACTAAAACTATGGTGCGTATCTAGCCAACCGAAGTGATTGTGTCCTCGGCTCTGTGCGGGGTGTATGATATGTTTCATTTTTACTATGTCTACACTTTAGGTGTATATACATCAAAAATGCAAAAAAGTTACATTTTCCAGCGATCAATCAAAGTAAAAAGCCGATTCACGCTTCATGCGCTGGCACAGGTTGATGCACAAAACGCCGCCTAGCATCAGGGGGATACCTACAAAGCTATGCCACCACTGCCCGGTAGTGAACCAGTAGTAAATGGCCATAATAATAGGAGAGGCTAGTAAGCCTATACCGAAAAGCATACCCAGCACATAGAGCACTTGTACAGTGTAGTAGGCAGGTTTGTAGTACCAGCTTTTCTTAAAAGCGGCATTGTTACGCTTAAATTTTTCAAAATTCATCTGAGCTTGCCGATATGCTTCGTTACGGGCTTCCCGCCGCCTACGGGCCCTTTCGTTTTCCCACCTCTGCCGGTACGATGCCTGACGAAAATCAAAATGCTGTCGGCGCTGGTAGGTGCTTCTTACGACTCTCCTGACTGGCGCTTTACGCTCGCCGATCAGTATTTCGTAAGCTTCGGTGACTTGAATGAATTTTTGGGCAGCGTCTTTCCTATTGTCATTTTTATCCGGGTGGTAGCGCATGGCCATACGGCGGTACGCTTTTTTTATTTCGGTGCGTGTCGCTCCCTGCGATATACCTAATATGGTGTAGTACTGTTCCAAAAATGATAGGGGCTATTTTTCCAGTTTTAAAAGATACTCAGGATTCACACAGAATTGCAAGTAATAGTCCCGTTCTGAGGGTGCCGCGACACCCGGAAAGTCTCCGGATTGACCTAGCATGTCGGTTATAAGCTGCCAGTGCAGGTGGGGTGGCCAGTCACCGTTTTCTGGGAAATCACCGATGTAGCCTACCAGCTGACCTGCTTCTAAGGAATCGCCTGCTTGCCACAAATTGAGTGAATCACTGTCCAGATGGCCGTAGAGCACATAAAAAATTTCTCCCTCCAACTGATGCTGCGTAATGATAGTGGGCCCGTAATTACCAAAACCCTGGTTATCCTGTAGACTGTGGATAGTTCCCGGCAAAGGGCTGTGTAGAAGCGTACCCGCGTCCATCCAGATGTCCAGTCCCAGGTGGAGACTGCGCGCTTCAGCGCCATCGTAATGGGAGCTTCTCTGGTAGATAGTCCGGTTTTCAAAAAAACCTCCAATGCCCGCTCGTCCTTGGAGCACTTCTCCAAACAGATAATTGTGAAAACTACGGGTGTCTTTTAAATCAATATTTTTTAGTAGTATGGATTGATCGCTCAGATCCAGAGGCATGAGTTTCTCCTCTGTCAGGCCATGTATCAGCGGAAAAAATTCCGTATAATTTTTTTTCAGTACAGCTATCAGTTCTTTTTCCGGCATGGTAGGGGTTTTGAAACGATGATGAACGTTATTTCATAACTGCTAAACTAACCGACATCATTAACAAGGCCAATTTGTTCAATGTTGAGAATGCTCATTCCTGGTTGATTAAAGCACTGGAGTGACCCTACGCTATAAGCCCTATCCCACTCCGACTGTGCACGAACGTGTTGTCCTTATCTAAAGATAAATCTTTCAGAAAGGTATTTACTCCGATGGGTAGCTATCTTTTCCCTGACATTGGTCATAGTTTATCTTAATTTGTGGTCTGTCATTGTAAGCAATCTCACATGGAAAAACCTTTCATCATCTACCGTTCTTCAGCGGGCTCCGGAAAAACCTACACCCTGGCCCTGGAATACCTCAAGCTGGCCCTGCGCCACCCGAATGCGTACCGCTCTATTCTGGCCGTTACTTTTACCAATAAGGCAACGCGTGAGATGAAAAGCCGGATCCTGCATTTCCTGTACCAAATGGCGCAGGGAAAGAATCCGGAGTTGACCAAGCAACTGGGGCCTGCACTGGAACTGGAGGATGAAGCACTCCGGGCTTGCGCCCAAGACACCCTTTCGCAGCTGCTGCACGGTTACTCCTGGTTTTCTGTTATGACGATAGACTCTTTTTTTCAGAAAGTGATCCGTGCTTTTGCCCGGGAACTGGGCCTACAGGCGGGCTTTGTGCTGGAACTAGATCAGGAACGGGTACTGGACGAAGTAGTGGACCAACTGCTCAGTGAGATTAGCGACGACCGACACCGTCAACTGCGGCAATGGATGATCCGTTTTGCTGAAGAGAAGGTTGAGTCAGGCAAAGTCTGGGACTTTCGGCGGGATATCAAGCAGCTGGCCAGAGAGCTATTCAAAGAGGATTACAAAATACGCCAGGAAACTAGTCATACTGGGGAAGCGGAAGCAGCATCTGGAGACAAGTATCCCCGAATGCTGAAAGCGCTGAAGGCCATTGTCGCAAAGTTTGAAAATGCCATGCAAAGCTTCGGAGAGCAGGGGCTCTCGCATATGCAGCAGCATGGGCTAGAATACACAGATTTTGCCTACGGCAAGAGCGGAGTCGGCAATTACTTTGTACGCATGGTGGACGGTAGCGACTACGAGCCCAAGAAAAGAGTCACCGAGGCCGCTGCAAATCCGGAAAAGTGGAGCACTCAAAAGTCACCCAAAAAAGACATTATCCGTGAAGCGGTAGAAAGCGGGCTGCAGGAAATACTGCAGCAGGCAATTGCTTATTACCAAAACGAGCATATTAATTACAACTCCGCCCGGCAGTTGCTAAAATTCATCTATGCCTACGGTATCTTGCAGGACATTCAGCAAAAGCTGGATAGCTACAAGCGGGATAATGATGTCATGCTCATTTCGGATGCTGCCTTGTTTCTGCGTCAGATTATCGGCCGTGACGACACCCCCTTTGTCTATGAAAAAATTGGCAGTAGCTTTCAGCATTTTTTGATTGATGAGTTCCAGGATACTTCCGGGCTGCAGTGGGCTAATTTTAGACCCCTGGTAGAAAACAGCCTGGACAGTGGCCTGCGCAACCTGGTAGTAGGCGATGTGAAGCAGTCTATTTACCGCTGGCGGGGCGGTGATTGGCAGTTGCTACTGGAAAAAATTGAGCAGGATATTCCCAGCTGGAATACCCAGGTGCTTCAGTTGGACCATAACTATCGCAGCCGGGCCAATGTCATTGAGTTCAATAATCGTCTGTTTGCCCGCCTGCCACATGCCGTCTACGAGGAAATTGAGGAGAAGCTAGCCGAGGTAGAGGACTTGACAGTGCAGCAGCACTTACGGCAACGGGCAGACATTATCCGCCGGGCTTACGAAGAGGCCCAACAAAAACTACCTAAACCCAGAGATACCAACGACAACCAGGGCTACGTGGAAATTAACCTGCTATCGCGGCAGGAGAGAGACGAAAATGGCGAAGTCACTGGCTGGAAAGAGCAGGTCAAAGCCCGGATTCCAGTGCTGGTAGAGGAGCTGCAGGACCGTGGCTACCGTCTTCGTGATATTGCTTTTCTGGTACGGGACAAAAAGGCCGGAAAAGAGATAGTAGATACCCTGATGCAGTACAAGTACAAAGGGAAAGCCCGGGAAGGATACCGCTATGAATTGATCTCGTCGGAGTCGCTCTTTCTGTATGCCTCTCTTTCCGTTGGACTATTAGTTGACGTACTACGATTTCTGAACAATCCTGAAGATCACCTGGCCAAAGCCAGCGTAGCCTACAAGTACCGTAAGTTGCAGTCGGCACAGGCAAGTACGGACGAATTACACCATATCTTTCATTCTTCAGCCCAATCTGGGGAAAATGATCATGATGATTTTTTTCAATTGTTACCTTCTGCATTCGAGGACTTATTTCCTTACCTCAACAAACTCCCTCTTTACGAACTGGTAGAAAATCTGATTTCAGTATTTCAACTGAATCAGGGAGAGGAACTGGCTTACCTGCAGGCTTTTCAGGACGCGGTATTACTCTACAGCGGACAGGAAACCGGGGACTTACATACCTTTTTGAAATGGTGGGAAGAAAAAGGAAAGGACACTTCGGTACAAGTTGCTGAGGAGGTAGATGCCATGCGTATCCTTACCATCCACAAAGCCAAAGGGCTGCAGTTTAAGGTAGTGCTGATTCCTTTTTGTGACTGGGAACTGGACCACCGACCGGGACTGGATAACATCATCTGGACGGAGGCCAGTCAGGAACCTTTCGCGTCCTTCGGGCTGATGCCTATGCGCTACAGTCGGCAATTAGCCTCTACTGTGTTCAGCCAGGACTACTACGAAGAAATGATCCGGGCCTACATTGACAATATCAACCTGTTGTACGTGGCTTTCACCCGGGCGGAAGAGTGCCTATACGCATTTTCGGCTCCCAAAGTGGGAAAGCGGGGTGACTGTAAACTTAACTGCATTGCCAATGGTCTGTACCAACTCTGCGCTGATGATGAACAACCTTTACAAGTGGAGGGTCACTGGGACGAGGAGCAGGGTAAATTCAGTCTGGGAACCCCGCCCGTACAACAGCCAAACGAAGACATTGCACAAGACTCAACGTTTGTGCAACCGTATCCTACAGAACGCTGGCGCAATCGCATCAGTGTACGGCCTCTCGCAAAAAGCTTTTTTGCCATGGACAAACAGGGGAGCATGCAGATCAACCCGGCGGTAGTGCGTCGCGATGTGCTGGCGCGGCTACGGAATGCCGATCATCTCCCACAGCAGCTGGAAAAGGTATACTACGAGCGCGGACTGAGCCGGGAAGATGTGCAGTCAGTACATCAGGTGCTGGCAGAGGCTCTACGGCAAGCGCCTCTTTCCAGCTGGTTTGATCCGGAGGCTCAGGTAGAGATCCGCCCCCGACTGATCAGCCGGGAAGGACGTCAGTATAGTCCGGATCGTATCGTAAGGGAGGCAAAGCAGGTAATCCTACTTCAGTTTCACGAAGATGCCAATGATCAGGACAGCCGTCATGCACTGGAAGGTGCCGCTGGTGTGCTTAAAGAGATGGGCTACCCGGTAGAGGTTTATTTGTGGGACACCCAGGCCATGCGGGCGATGCCGCTCCAACTACTGTAGCTGTAGAATTGCAATCTGCACCAGTCCGATGATGAACCCCAGGATACCGCCCAGAATCTCAATAAATTTAAACTCCTTGCTCATGATGGAGTAAAGAATGTCTTCCAGTTTATCCGTAGAAAAGTTTACCACTTTCTCATACACGGTGCGCTCCACGTCCACCTCTTCTTCAATTTTGTTGACAAAGCGTTCTATAAGTTCGGGTAACATCAGTTGGAGTTCTGCCTCTAGTGTGGTTTTGATCTTCAGCTTGAGCTCGTCGTTCATAAACATCGCCAGCATGGGCATGGCTTCCCCCAGTCGGTTGTCCAGGAAGTCGTTTAGCCGGGCATCTACCACCTCGGTGACTTCGTCGGCATTGCCGGGCTTCTGGAGGCTGGCTTTGACGTCTTCCACTGAGAACAGCTCCTGGGCCACGATTTTACCCAGCTTTTCGGCCAGTGTCTTTTGGCGTTTGGGAAAAATACCCTGCACCTCTAAGAAAAGGATTTTGACTTTCTCCCGTGGGTGAAAGAGCATTTTGATCGCGATGTAATTAGTGATATATCCGGTGAGGGCAGCTATCAGGGGTAGCGTCCAAATGATCATAAGTTATGCATTCAATTTTCGGTAAAAGTAGGTAAAGATCAGCGGGGGGCAAAGCCTTTTAGGTCGCATTAAGCGGTATTGTATGCTGCAATTTCGGTCGTTATTTCGTAAATTTTGCCAGATTTATAAAAAACGGCTCCTTACTGGGGCTTAAATTAGGGTATTCTCTGAATTCTGTCATTAATCAGGCAGCGGTTCATATAGCTCTCTGACAGCGGCGGATTAGCCACTGATGTCAAGAGCTTCTCAATAGTTCAGCATATACTGTTAATCATAAACCGAAGAACAATGTCAAACAAATTTAACCGTAGAGAATTCGTAAAGACGGCCGGAGCCGCCGGGATGGGCCTTAGCGTAGCGGGAAATTTCTTTCCTGCTTTTGGTAAAAATGCACCCAATGAGAAAATTGTGGTAGCCGTGATGGGCGTCAACGGACGGGGAAATGCCCTGACCCGCGAACTGGCCCGCCTGGATGGTTTTGAGGTGGCCTACATCTGCGACGTGGACGAGCGCGCGGTTGCCAAGTCTATCAAGACAGCCAGTATGAATGGCAAGCAGAAAAGGCCCAAGGGCATTATGGACTTCCGCAAAGCCCTGGACGATAAGGATGTAGACGGAATTGTCATCGCTGCCCCCGACCACTGGCATACACCGGCATCCATTCTCGCATTGCAGGCCGGTAAGCACGTCTACGTAGAAAAGCCCTGTGGACACAATGCCAAGGAAGGGGAGATGCTGGTAGAAGCCCAGAAGAAGTACGGCAAAGTCGTGCAGATGGGTAACCAGCAGCGCTCGGCCCCGGAGTCCATCCAGGCCATCAAAGAGCTGCGGGAAGGTGTCATTGGTACGCCTTATTTTGCCAAAGCCTGGTATGCCAACACCCGCGGCCCCATTGGCAACGGTAAGAAAGCCTCTATCCCTGATTGGCTGGATTATGAAATGTGGCAGGGACCGGCTCCGCGTAAACCTTATCAGGATAATCTCATTCACTACAACTGGCACTGGTTTACCAACTGGGGTACCGGAGAAATCTGTAACAACGGTACGCACGAAATAGACATCTGCCGCTGGGCACTGGGGGTAGATTATCCGGTGCGGGTAAGCTCTCAGGGCGGCCGCTACCACTACAACGATGACTGGCAGTTTTACGACACCCAGATCACCAACTTTGACTTTGAAGGTGACAAAACCATCACCTGGGAAGGCAGAAGCTGTAACGGTCGCAAGGTAGAAGGACGGGGCCGTGGCTCGGCAATCTACGGTACCGAAGGCACGATGATCATTGACCGTAACGGATTTGTACTGTATGATAAAGACAACCATAAAGTAAAAGAGGTTACTCCGGAAACCAAAAATGCTACCATGGACACAGTAGGAGGTGACAACCTGACGGCCTATCACTTTGTCAATTTTGGGGATGCGGTACGTGAAGGAGCTGCCCAGCACTCACACATTGTGGAAGGGCATAAGAGCGTTTTGCTGTGTCACCTGGGGAACATGGCTCAGGAGTTGGGACAAACGCTGCAAACCGACCCCACCAACGGGCATATTGAAGACAATCCGGAAGCTATGAAAATGTGGGGACGGGAGTACGCCAGCGGCTGGGAACCTAGTATCGCTTTGAAGTAACGAATCATAAAAGGTAAAGGGGGTGTAAGTAGTTGTACATATTTTTTTTGAGTTTTAATCAATCCCCCCACCCCCACCCCCAACTCCGTTGCGGCCATTGCATGGTGCCCATTGCATGGTGCCCCTCTCCAA
>CAZZGE010000219.1:0-7904 GCA_964653665.1 uncultured Porifericola sp.
CCGGAGCAGGTACCAGTCCATTTTACCAACGGCCAGGCGGATCGTTATGCAGACAAAAGCTTTTTTTATTTCATGGTTGGTCCTCTTACCAATCTGGCGTTTCACTATCTGTTCAGGTACCTGGCTCAGTTTGATTTACAGAAGAAAATCGTTGATCGTTTCTCGTTTTTTCTTTTGCGGCTGGTACTGGCAGGCAGTATTAGTTTGGTAGCACTCTCAACCAACAATCTCAGTAAGGATCCGGAAACCGAAATGAGTTTGCTAGAAAGTGTTAATTTGACTTTAAGCAGCTTATCTCTCGTTCTCCATCTGTTTGCCTACTTCATAGCCTGCATAGCACCTTTAGGAATCAACTTATCACTCTCCGAGAAGATGCGGCAGCCGGATGTCTGGGAAAAAGTCAGAAGAGATATGTTAAAAATTCTTCCTGTATCAGTGATCATTACACTATTTCTCATCTGGATTTTGCCCGAGGATGCTGTTCCAATCTTTGTTATCATTAGCACTCCGTGTATACTGCTGCTACCCTTATTATATGCTTATTACATAACGGGGGAAGCTTATGATCTGAAAAGATAACATAAAGTACTACTTTAACCGGGTCATTAATTGAAAATTTAGAAAAATTGCCATACTTTATTATTATGTTTTTACATGATCTATAATGGCTCGTTATTTTTGATATCACGAGCTTATGGTGATCTAACCTTTGGAACCATGAAATACACTGCCCAATCCTTCGCATTTTTCCTATTGGCCTTAGTGATCACAAACCCTGTGGTCTACGCCCAATCACTACGCATCTCTGACAATCAGCGCTGCCTGCAACAAGCAGATGGCACCCCTTTCTTCTGGTTGGGTGACACGGCCTGGGAGCTTTTTCACCGACTGGACCGGGAAGAAGCCAGCCACTACCTGGAGAACCGTGCCGATAAAGGCTTTACTGTCATACAGGCGGTGGTGCTGGCCGAACTGGACGGCCTGAATACGCCCAATCCTTACGGAGATATTCCCCTCATCAACAATGATCCTGCCCAGCCCAACGAAGCTTACTTTAAGCATGTAGATTTTATCGTTGACCGGGCGGAAGCGTTGGGGCTACACATCGGCATGCTGCCTACCTGGGGGGATAAATTTAATAAGCGCTGGGGAGTAGGCCCGGAAGTATTTACGCCGGATAATGCCCGGATTTTTGGTGAGTTTTTGGGCGAGCGCTACCGTGACAAGCCTATTGTGTGGATACTGGGCGGAGATCGCATCCCTGAAGAAGAAGAAGATTTTGCCATCGTCCGGGCCATGGCAGAAGGCCTGCAAACGGGAGATGCCGGGAATCACCTGATGACCTACCATCCTATGGGCGGGCATAATTCAGCGGAGTTTTTCCATCAGGATGACTGGCTAGATTTTAATATGTTTCAGTCCGGTCACGGTGAGAAAAATATTCCCAATTATGAAGTAACCGCATCCAACTACCAACTCGAACCGACTAAGCCTACGCTTGATGGTGAACCCAACTATGAAGATCATCCTGTCAACTGGAAGCCTGAAAACGGCTGGTTTGACGAAAGTGACGTACGGCAGGCCGCCTACTGGTCTATGCTGGCTGGCGCTTTTGGCCATACTTACGGTAACCACAACATCTGGCAGATGTGGGAGCCGGGCCGGGAACCTGTGTCCTCCGCCCGAACTCCCTGGCAGGAGGCTCTGGATCATCCCGGCGCTTACCAGATGGGCTATATGCGGCAACTGTTTGAGTCGCGCGACTTCAGTGGTTTGCAGCCGGATCAAGCCCTGGTCGTAGCGGCCGAGGGTGACAAAGCGGTACGGGCGGCACGAACAGAAAATTGTATGATAGTGTATCTGCCGGCACACGCCCTGGTGGAGGTCAATCCGAAGGTGCTAGCTGCCAAAAAAATCAATGCCTGGTGGTTTGACCCCCGCACCGGAGACAGCGTGAGCCTGGGTACGTTTAGAAATAATGCTACCTATACTTTCCGAACACCCGGTAGTGACAAAGACTGGGTACTGGTGATAGACGATGCCAGGCAGGACTACGAAGCTCCGGGACAAGTACTGCTAGGTATGTACAGATAAGTATTGCCAACCCATAAATGTATTGTAGACCAGCAAAACCCAGTTACAATTCCCGACCACTCCGAACCGGAACCCGATCTGATGGTCGTTCCCTAACAGGATGATTTCTATGCCAATACCAGTGTTTTAGCCGACGACGCATTACTATTGATAGAAGTGTCCGACACCACCCTACAAAAGGATGTGTACATCAAGCTTCTGCTTTATGGGGAAGCAGGCATCCCCGAAGTCTGGATTGTAGACACGCATGCCCGAAAGATTTATCAGCACCTTAATCCTCACTATCGAAATTACCTGGAGTGCAGGGCGTTTAATAATTACATGAAAATTACTGCCGATCAAGTCCCCTTTGAAGCCGAGGTAAAAAAACGGATCGGCTAGCGCTTATTTGTTGGCTTTCTGGTTTAGTAACACAGGTTCTTCGTTCAGCAGGTCTTCTTCCAGGATGGCATATACCAGCTCGTCTACAGTTTCATCATCTTTCGTCACACTTTTGCGCAGGCGTGCTTCCAATTGGTAGCCCGCTTTTTCCAGTACTCGGGCAGAGGCAGTGTTATACTCAAAAATACCCGCGTACATGCGATTGATATCAAACTGCGGGGCATTGAAAATGTAAGCAGTGACCGCTCTGACAACCCGAGTAGCAATCCCTCGGTTCCAGTAAGCCTCGCCCAGCCAGTAGCCGATTTCGGCACTGCGGTGGTACACGTCCTGCTTAAAAACTACGCCAACGCCGCCTACTGCTTTACCAGATACTTCTATGGCCAGGTTAATCATGTTACGGTCAGCATCAGCTACGCGTACCCAAACTTCTGCGTCTTTGAGCGTGTAGGGGTAGGGAAAACGGTCTCTTACATTGATCCATATTTTACGGTTATTAGCGTTTGTCACTAGTGATAGTTCGTCGCCAATCCGCCAGGGACGGATCGTGATTTCATTCATCAGTTGAAGGGTAACGGTTGTATTCATGCTTTCGCTTTAATCCATTGGTAGAGGTGGTCGGTATCCTCCTTGTTACACAGGGCGGTACCTTCGTTGAGTGTAGCGGCAGTGCCGGAAGCTACTCCATAGCACACAACGTCTTTCAGGTCATGCCCCTGCGTCAGTCGCAGTACCATACCAGCTACCATACTATCACCAGCTCCTACTGTGCTTCGTTTGTGAACAGTAGGTGCCAGAATATACTCCACCCGGTCTTTGGCGGCCAGCATAGCGCCCCGGGGGCCCATGGATACAACTACTACCTCGGTCTTACCGCTTTCTATCAGCTTCCTGGCCAATTCTTCCTGCTCCATAGCTGTCACCGATTTTTGGTGTGTTAGCAAACTCAATTCCCCTAGGTTAGGCTTGAGCAGGTACACGCCTTCTTCGGCAGCCATCTGTAGTGCCTCGCCAGAGGTATCTATAATACAGCGGGCGCTGTTATCACGGCCTACTTTAACCAGGCGTCCCCAGAAATCCTGTGGCACACCAGGTGGCAGACTGCCGCTGCCTACCACGTAGTCAGCCTGACGGCAGCGTACTTTCATCTCTTCCAGGGCATGCTGCCACTCCTGCTCGTTGACTTGGGCTCCGGGCATCCCGAAACGAAATTGTTGATTATTACTTTTATCTACTACCACAAAATTTTCGCGGGTCCAACCCTCTATCTCGATGATATGCTGCTCTACGCCTTCCTCTTCTAACAGAGATCGCATCACCTCACTGTTAGGCCCACCGGCCAGGTAGACGCAGGTTGAGCTACCACCTAGTTTATGGATAGCCCGCGATACATTGATACCTCCACCCCCTGGCTGGTAGTTGGGTGGGTCACAGCGTAGCTTACTGTCGGGTCGGATATTATCAACACGAGAGCTTTTGTCCAGGGCAGGGTTCACGGTGAGTGTAACGATTTTCATAGATAAGGTGGTGGTAGTAGAAAAATTAAGCTGCTTGAAGTTATGTCTATAAAGTAAGGCATGTGTTGGAAAAATAATACAGTGAGGGGCATTAATTTGCGGCAGCTTCTTAATTTAGCGCTAAATCGTACACTTATGGAAATTTTTCTTGATGCTGGTAGCTGGGTGGCACTGCTTACACTGACATTCCTGGAAATTGTGCTGGGTATCGACAACGTGATTTTTATCTCCATCGTGACGGCTAAGCTCCCACAGGAGCAGCAGCCCCGGGCCCGAAATCTGGGACTTACGCTGGCGCTGGTCTTCCGGATTATTTTACTATTGGGCATCACCTGGATCGTCGGCTTCTCTGAGCCTCTGTTCAGTATTTTGGGCGTGGAAATCAGTGGTCGGGATCTGATCCTGATGGCTGGAGGCTTGTTTCTACTCGCCAAAAGTACCTCTGAAATTCACCATAAGGTGGAGGGTGAAGAAATCGCGCAGGAAGAAGGTGGTAAAAAAATGGTACAAAGCTTTTCTAAAATCATTATACAGATTGTTCTGCTGGATATGGTCTTTTCTTTTGACTCTATCCTTACGGCAGTGGGGCTCACCCAGGAAGTGCTGATCATGATCATTGCCGTAATCATTTCTATTATCATCATGATGCTGTTCGCTGGCAAGATCAGTGACTTCATCAACAAGCACCCCGCACTGCAGATACTGGCGTTATCCTTTCTGATCCTGATCGGCTTCATGTTGGTCATTGAGGGGCTACACTTTCATGTACCCAAGGGCTACATCTATTTCGCAGTCGCTTTCTCGCTGCTGGTGGAAGTGCTCAATATGCGTCTGCGCAAGAAGAGTAAGCCCGTACAGTTACACGCCCAGCAGATGGAGGAAAATAAATAACACAACTCCTATTTTGTACGGCTGTAAACGAACAGTATAGCTGTCTTAAAGGTATATTTCTGACAAATGCCCTGGCTCTATGGGCTCTTGAAAAAGTCAAGGTTACATTGCTTGTTGAGCCCCTCTTTATATACCAAAACGGGACTATTCTTAGGAGAATAGTCGTCTGGCTATATTCATAGACACGAGATATTGTATGACTGGCCGTCATCCGATAGGGTAGTATATCGTATTTCTACGCCAGAAAAATTACTTGTCTAGAATATATTGGGTATAGATGATAAAAAAATAAAATATAATTCTGAATCACCTGAAAAATTTGTTGCAAAGCCCAGTTTTTAGCGGAAAGGTTCACAAAAATAAAATTTAATTATTGTGATTATTTTGTGAAAAAACTATGTGTATATTCTAAGAAATCTATCTACGTTTTATCTGTAAATAGTTAAATTATAGAATTCATGTTGACTTCTTTAACGCAAAAAGGGGATTTATATAGCAGTTATATTTTTTTGAATTTAGGATAAATAGCTCTTATTTCACTCTCCACATGTAGATTAATTCCTTCATATTCTTTGCTAATTTTTTAAACAAACTTATTCTTATGAACCGATTACTTTACGTATTTACGCTGTTGACAGCCTTGAGCCTGAGTATGCAGGTCAGTTGGGCGCAGGAGCGTACAGTAAGTGGTAAGGTAACTGCGCTGGAGACCGGCGAAGTCTTACCAGGAGTAAACATTCTCGTACAGGGAACTTCCACTGGAACCGTAACCGATGTAGATGGTAATTACCGACTGAGTGTCCCATCGGATGCCGTCCTGACTTTTTCGTTTATCGGATATGAGTCAGCGGTGGTGCCGGTAGAGGGTAGATCCACCATTGATGTGGCTCTGGCCCCCGGACTGGCCCAACTCTCCGAGGTGGTGGTAACTTCTTTTGGCATAGAGCAGGAAAAGCAGTCGCTCGGCTATGCCGTACAGGAGTTGCAGCCTGAAGAGATCACTGAAACCAAACAGCCGAACCTCGTAAATGCTCTGCAGGGTAGAGTGGCCGGTGTACAGATTACCAACTCAGGAGGAGCGCCGGGTATGAGCTCCCGTATCGTCATCCGGGGCATCAGCTCCCTGAATCCGGGCGCGAATAACCAGCCACTTTTCGTTGTGGATGGTGTGCCCATTGACAATAGTACGGTAGAATCTAACGGAACGCCCCGGGGTGCTTCCAATCGCGTAGCCGACCTCAACCCCAATGATATTGAGTCGCTCAATGTACTGAAAGGGGCCGCTGCCACGGCGCTCTACGGCGTACGGGCCGCCAATGGCGCGGTGATCATCACCACCAAAAAAGGTAAGGCAGGCGACGTAAGGGTGAATGTCAGCAGCACACTGGGCTTTGAGGAAATCAATAAATATCCCGACTTCCAGGAGGAGTACGGGCAGGGTTTCTCCGGGGCTTACCAGCCTACCAGCTTCTGGCCCAGTTGGGGGGCGCCAGTACCGGCCGTGCAGGTGATTGAGCCTGAACACCGCTACTACGCCAATACTGAAAACCTGATGCGCACCGGGCAGCAGTTGGAGAATAATGTGAGTGTATCCGGTGGTAACGAAACTGCCACCTTCTACAGCTCTATTTCCAACCTGCAACAGGAAGGGGTGATCCCGTTCAGTAATTGGAACCGTACATCGGCCAAGCTGTCTGGTAAGGTGGGTGCGGGCGAAAAGTTCTCACTGACTGGTTCTATTAATTACATCAACTCCGGGGGAAACCGCGTGCCTCACGACCGGGTAATGGAGCGTCTGCAGTACTGGGCCAACACCCAGGATGTGACTGACTACATCAATCCCGATGGTACGCAGATTGCCTTTGTGACTGACAATCCTATTTATGATGCCCGCTTTGCCACATACCAGGATAATGTCAACCGGGTCATCGGTAACCTGAACTTTACGTACAGTCCTTTTGACTGGGTGGACATCTCGTATCGTATCGGTACGGATGTCTACACAGACGTGCGTGAAGAAATCCAACCCGGACCATTAGGCATTGCTGGTGAGAATCCACTATCTAGTGATGGATTTCTGAGGAGGAATAAGATCAACAGCCGGGATATCAACTCTACGTTAAACCTTACTTTCAACCACACATTTACCGAAAAGCTGGATGCTACACTGAGAGTAGGTAATGACGTCTTTGATCGCAGCCGAAACGACCTTAATTCTTTAGGTAGGGACTTCGTAATTCCCCGTTTCTACAACCTGAGCAATACCCAGGAAGTACAGACCAGTGAATTTACAACCGAGCGAAGGCTGGTAGGTGTGTATGGCGACCTGATGTTAAACTATGATAATTTTCTATATCTGAACATCACTGGTCGTAATGACTGGTCATCTACCCTACCGCTGGAAAACCGCTCATTCTTCTACCCTTCAGTGAATCTAGGGTTTGTCTTTAATGATTTGCTAGGTGTACCCGACTTCCTGAGTTACGGTAAGCTGAGAGCCTCTTATGCTGAGGTGGGTAAAGATGCTGATCCTTATTCTACTGCCGTCACCTACACTACACAAAGTTTCTACCCGGTGGAAGAGCAGGTAGGCTTTACCCGGAGAAATACTTTTGGGCTGCCGACCCTGAGGCCAGAGAGAACGACTGCCATCGAACTGGGAACAGACCTGCGGTTCCTCGAGAACCGATTGAGCCTGGACTTCACCTGGTACCAGTCTAACAGTAAAGACCAGATACTCCCCGTACCGGTTTCCAACACCACCGGCTTTACCCGCTTTATTACCAATGCCGGTGAAATTGAGAACCAGGGCGTAGAGATGATCTTAGGAGCGACGCCTTACCGTACCCAGGATTTCAGGTGGGATCTGAGCCTGAACTTTACCCGTAACCGTAACCGGGTGGTAGAAATCCGCGAAGGGATTGAGACCATTCAACTAGGTTCACAGTTTGGCTATGCCGGTAGTTCGGTAAGCCTGCAGCTCATTGAGGGTGAAGCTTACGGGAACCTCTACGGCCGTAG
>CAZZGE010000220.1:0-7898 GCA_964653665.1 uncultured Porifericola sp.
AGCCAGCGGCATCAGTTGAGGCGTTGGAGGTATTTATCAATGTAGTGGTCTTTGGTTTTGCTCTTGTACTGCATCACGTAGCGGGGATGCTCCAGGGGTACGACTTTCCCAAAAAGTTGGTACGTTTGGTTGAGTGCTTTCAGAAACTTATAATTTTTTCCTGTACCCAGGCAAAACACCTTTGTTGTATCCAGGCCAAATGCTATCTGCTCCTGCAGGGTAGACACCACGAAGGGTGTCAGTGCTTCGCTCAGTGCCGCACTGTCGTAGTAGTTGAAATTGGTCTTACGCCCCCACTCATCAATTTTGACAAAGCCCAGCGGGCATACCGAACTGATGTAAAATGCTCCAAAAAACTTTTCTACCCCGCCGTAGGCCTGGATGACTTCATGCACAAAAACGGAAGAAGGCTCATGCAGGCTAAAGCTGCAGTCAATGTTGCAGTAAGTCTTGAGCCGCTTGGGATCGGTAAAGGGTACGCCGGTTGCCCCGGCACCCAGCCGCCCGGGATTGATGCCCAGAATCAGCTTACGCTCCTGTTGATCGTTGTAATACTTTTTGTAAAAAGTCCTGGCAATCTTCACTACCTCTGGGTTTTCCCGGTACGGATACAGTGCCCTGACATGATCCGGTAGTTTTACCGATATGCGTAAATGTTGGTTAAAAGCGAGAATACGGTCAGCAAAATTCATCATCAGTAATTTCCTGTGAAAAGCGGCAAAGGTAGTCTTCCTGTGTTGGATATCCTTGATCCCACTGATTTTGCCCGGTCAACGCTTGTATAATTTGCCACGTGCTTACCTAAAATGCATTGAAGCAGTTCCCACTTTCCTGAGCACAGGCAAAAAAAATCCGCATTACAGCGAGCGAACCCGATAAAATTATTTTTCTAAATATTTTTTTAGATTAAACTAATAAAATAATTTTATAACCAAATTATTTCAGTTATTTTTATCGTAACGAAATCATAAAGTATTATTAATTATTTAAACGATGCACGGATTGATATTTGGCTTTTTGGCGTATCTGGCTAGCCTAAGCCTGGCTACAGCGCAGGATACAGGTAACATTCGTGGCGTAGTGCAGGCCAACAATGACCCGCTGCCCTTTGCCAGTATACAAATCATCGGCACCGAACTGGAAACGCATGCTAACGATGCAGGCCGTTTTCAGCTAGACGGCGTGCCAGTGGGTTCTCAAGCCCTTAAAGTGAGCCAGGTAGGCCATCAGGCCCTGACCCGCACCGTAGTGGTACAGGCCGGACAACCGACAGAACTGAGTCTCCGGCTGGAGGAAGACCGGCTGAACCTGGAGGAAGTCGTGGTGAGCGGTACCCGCTATGAACTCTCCCGCAAGGAGTCGCCGGTGGTGGTCAATGTACTCAGTCCCCGTCTGCTCAATGCTGCCCAATCCATGGCCATTTCGGAAGGGCTGAACTACCAGCCTGGTGTGCGTATGGAGACCAACTGCCAGAACTGTGGCTTTACGCAGATACGAGTCAACGGTCTGGAAGGCGCTTACTCCCAGATACTGATCAACGGCCGGCCTGTCTTCAGTGCGCTCAACAGTGTCTATGGGCTGGAGCAGATACCCACCAACATCGTAGAGAGAATTGAGGTCGTCCGCAGCGGAGGATCTGCACTTTACGACTCCAATGCCATTGCCGGCACCGTCAACATTATTACCCGCGACCCCATAGAAAATACCTGGCAAATAGGCAGCAATTTCGCCCTGATTGATGGCAGCATACCTGATAATACTGTCAGCTTCAACGGCTCCCTGGTGAGCGAAGACCTGACAAGCGGTGTCACCTTCTATGGTATGTTCCGCGACCGCGACAGCTTTGATGCCAACCAGGATGGCTTCACAAAAATTACCCTGATGGAGAACAACACTTTCGGTACCAAAGCCTTTTTCAAGCCCAATGAGCGTAGCAAACTTACCCTGAACTTCAACGCCATACAGGAGTACCGCCGGGGTGGTGACCGCCTCAGACTGGCTCCTCACTTTACGGACATCACCGAAGAGCTGGACCACAATACCATCTTTTCCGGCCTGACCTACGACCTGTTTAGTCAGGATAGCCGCAATAAATTTTCAGCCTATGTCTCCAGCCAGATCACGCAGCGCGACAGCTACTACGGTGGCCTCGGTGGCGGCAGAACTGCCGAAGACAGCCTGCTGGCCATCGATGCCTACGGACAAACAGAAGACTTTGCCCTGGTAAGCGGACTACAGTTCACCCGTACATTCCCCTCCTCCAATACAGTCACGCTGGGTGTGGAGAACCAGTATAACGACGTGCAAGACCGGATCACCGGCTACAATAAACTGGTAGATCAGCAGGTCAATACGCTGGGCCTCTACGGGCAGTTTGAGTGGAACATTACAGATCGGCTCAAGACCCTGATGGGTGCCCGCTACGACCAGACGGCAGTGGATGGCTGTACGAAATTGAAACCATTGCACGCCGTTCAGATTCTAATTTCGGGGTGTTCAGCCCCCGTATGACTTTGTTGTACGACATCAATGATCAGCTACAATTCCGCGGGGGCTATGCCCGGGGCTTCCGCGCACCGCAGGCCTTCAACGAAGACCTGCACATCTCCTCGGTGGGCGGTGAGCCGCAGTTCGTTATCCTGTCAGAAGAACTGGACAAAGAGCTGTATGACGCTTATACTGCATCACTGAACTACACGCAGACTTATGGCAACACTCAGACCAATGCGCTGATAGAGGGTTTTTACACCGATCTGCAAAACCCTTTCACCATTGTCAGTACCGGGGCTACGTTACCCAATGGCTCCATGGTAGAAGAGGTGCGTAACGGAGAGGGTGCCATCGTCAGCGGTGTTAACTTTGAGCTCAGCGCAGCCCCTTCCTCCGAACTCTCACTCCAGCTCGGCGGTACTGCCCAGCGTGCCACATACAAGGAGGACCAGGTGCTTTTTGAGCCGGAAACACCGATGGAGAATGAGCCAGTGGTAGTAGTTGATGCCTTCGTGCGGAATCCCAACTTCTACGGCTACTTTACCACCGACTGGCAGGCGAGTGATAAATTAGATATCAACCTGACCGGTACGTATACCGGCCCGATGACTGTGCCTCGGGTGGTGAGTGAAAGTGGTTTCCTGGAACTGAGGGAGTCACCCGCTTTTCTGGATGCCAATATCAAACTAACCTACCACTTTGATCTGGGCGAAGCTTTTCACCTGGAGCTCAACGGAGGCGTTCAGAACATTTTTGACGCCTACCAGGATGATTTTGAAACCGGACCCACCCGCTACCCTGACTATGTGTATGGCCCCTTCCGGCCACGGACTTTCTTTTTTGGCATCAAAATCGGTGACTTCCACTAATATGAAAACCTGCATATCACTTTTGATTGCACTGCTGCTGGGTACAGGTAGGCTCATGGCCCAGAATACACAATTTGTCCGGTGGACAGCATTTGAAGCCCTGGAAGACTCCCTAAAACGGAAGAAAAAGCCTGTCGTGTTGTACTTCCACACTGACTGGTGTACCTACTGTCGTAAGATGGACAAGCAGGTATTTACCCAGGAAGAAGTAGCCGGGCTACTAAATGAGCATTATTACGCGGTGAAAATGGATGCCGAGACTACGGATACCATTTACTTTGAAGGACAGGCTTTTGTGAACTACAGTGCTAAACACAAAAGAGAAGGTATTCACGAAATGGCGCAAATCTTCAGCCGCGAGACAGGTTTTGTCGCGCCGACTTTTGTCGTACTAAACGAGGATTTTCGAGTGCAAGCAGCCCGCTACGAATACCTGCATTCAGAGCGGCTCAAAGAAATCCTGACCCAGTCCTGGTGAACTCATTTTACCGGTGCCCCGTTAGTGTTAATATTTAGTATATACGAAAATTATATTTAATGTATGCTAACTACAATCGTATAATTTTTGCTTTTCCTAATTTAAGTAAGTCAAATTCTAACAGATTCTATAGAGGAATCGCATATGAGAAAAACAATTCAATGGCTGGCTTTCGTACTGGTGACCGCCTGTAACAGCGGCGTTCAGGAAGCCGAGACAGATAAGCCCTACCTTGTGGCTACTACCGGTATGATTGCTGATGCAGCCGCGAATATTGTAGGCGACTCAGCGCGGGTAGAGGGGCTGATGGGCCCCGGCGTAGATCCGCACCTGTACAAGGCTACCCGCTCCGACCTGAGTAAACTGCGAAAGGCAGATGTGATCCTCTACAATGGGCTGCTACTGGAAGGCAAGATGGGGGAAGTACTGGAAAAGCTGGCCGCGCAGAAGCCGGTGATCGCCGTGGCAGATGTCATAGACCAAAGCCGACTTATCAGCACCGGCAACGATACCTACGACCCGCACATCTGGTTTGACCTTTCCCTCTGGCAGGAAGCAGTAGAAGTGCTGGGCAGCCGCCTGGCAGAGTTGCACCCTGAGCGCGCCGACTACTACCGTCAGAATACCCGGGCTTACGCACAGGAGCTGGCGGAACTACATGACTGGACGCGGGAGCAGGTTGCTTCCATCCCCGAAGGACAGCGGGTGCTGATCACCGCCCACGATGCCTTTAGCTACTTCGGCAAAGCTTACGATATTGAAGTACGCGGGCTACAGGGCATCTCTACGCTTTCAGAATTCGGATTGCGCGATGTGTCTGACCTGGTGAACTTTATCGTTGGCCGGGGAATCAAAGCTGTGTTCGTAGAGTCTTCTGTGCCTACACGTTCGCTGGAAGCCGTCGTTTCCGGCGTGCAGCAGAGGGGGCACGATGTGCAGATCGGGGGTACTCTCTACTCCGATGCCCTGGGCGCTCCCGGTACGGAAGCCGGTACATTCGTGGGCACAGTGCGCTCCAATGTCAACACCATTGTATCATCACTCAAATAAATCCCTATGGAGAAGCCAATACTTGAATTGCATAACCTGACAATCACCTACCAGAATAAACCCGCCATCTGGAACATAGACTACGAAATTCCCGGCGGACGCATGGTGGGCATCGTCGGGCCCAATGGTTCGGGGAAGACAACCATGATGAAAACCATCATGGGCCTTATTGAGCCAGGCAGCGGCTATGTCCGTGTGTTCGGTAAAAAGCTGTATGAGGTACGGGGGCGCATCGCCTATGTGCCACAACGCAGTTCGGTAGACTGGGATTTCCCCATCAATGTGCTGGATACTGTATTGATGGGACGTTACCGCCCTCAAGGTCTCTTCCGCCGTACCAATCGGCAGGACCGGGACATAGCCTGGGAGAGCCTGCAAAAGGTAGGTATGGAAAAATATGCCAAGCGGCAGATATCCCAACTCTCCGGCGGACAGCAGCAGCGGGTCTTCATCGCCCGTGCCTTAGCCATGCAGGCCGATCTTTACCTGCTGGATGAGCCCATGGCTGGCGTAGATGCCACTACGGAAGATACCATCATCAGCCTCCTGCAAGACATGCGGGAAGCAGGCAAGACCATCATGGTGGTACATCACGACCTGCAGACCGCCCACCGCTACTACGACTGGCTGGTGATGATGAATACCCGGCTGGTAGCGACCGGCCCTACTGAGGAAGTGTTTACTGAACAAAATCTGCACGATACCTACGGCGGCCGCCTCAACATCCTCACCGAGATCGGCGAGATACTGAAAAGGAACCAACATCCCGTCAGAGAAAAAGACTAATGCTATGAACGAATTCATCATGCCATTGCAGGATCCTAACGTACGCTGGGTGGTCGGGGCCATGATCCTAATCTGCGCCTCCGCCTCTACCGTGGGCTGCTTTACCTTTTTGCGCAAGCGGGCCCTCATCGGCGATGCGGTAGCGCACGCCATTCTGCCCGGTATCTGCCTGGCATTTATTTTCGCGCAAACCAAAAATCCCTTGTTTTTGCTCATCGGCGCTACACTGAGCGGCTGGCTAAGCATCTGGCTCATTGACCTGATCGTAGCCCATTCCAAGATCAAAACAGACGCCGCCCTGGCACTGATCCTGTCGGTCTTTTACGGCATCGGCATTCTTCTGCTGACTGTCATCCAGAACAGCGGCAATGCGGCACAGTCAGGGCTGGATAAATTCCTCTTTGGCAGTGCTGCTGCCATGGATCTGCAGGATGTCATTGTATTTGCCGTTTTCAGCCTACTACTTTTACTCATTGTTTTTGCACTCTTTCTCCAATTCCGGCTCATTACTTTTGATCGGGACTTTGCCCTGGTCAGGGGCTTTCCTGTGAAGCGGTTGGAATTTCTGCTTTCCCTACTTACCGTGCTGGCCATCGCCATCGGCATACAGGCGGTAGGCGTGGTCCTCATGGCTGCCTTCCTGATCACCCCGGCGGCCGCTGCCCGCTACTGGACACTCCGCTTGAGTGTCATGATCGTGCTGGCAATCTGCTTTGCGGTAGGCTCCGGGCTGGCAGGTACGTATATCTCTTACGTCATTCCCCGCATGCCTACCGGCCCCTGGATTGTAACGGTACTCACAATATTTACTTTCATTTCGGTCATGTTAGGCATCCAAAGAGGCGTCGCCTACAGCCTGTTGAAGCAGCGAAAAAACCGGCGGAAGATGCTGCGTGAAAACGTGCTTAAATGCCTCTACCACCTGGGCGAAGAAGATGGTAACTTCCAAAGGCTACGGAGCCGGGAGGCCACGCTGGAAAAGAGGTACTTTGTGCCGGAAAAGCTGGATTGGGGCATCCGGCAGCTTGTGCGCCAGGGCCTGGTCAGCCGAGAAAACGGACAGTCACGGCTCACACCTGAAGGGATAAAGGCCGGTGCCCGTATCACCCGGATACACCGCCTGTGGGAACTGTATCTCACCCAATACATGAAGCTTTCTGCTGATCACGTGCATGAAGATGCGGAAGCCATAGAGCACATCATTACGCCTGAGCTGGAACGTGAGCTGGAAAGCCAGCTTGACTATCCGGCACTTGACCCACACGACCGGCCGATCACTTACCAAAAAGAACCATGATGGACGATTTCTGGATCATACTCACCGGTATACTAGTCGCCAGCAGTTGCGCGCTGCTGGGCAGCTTTTTGCTACTCCGTAAGATGACCATGGTCGGCGATGCTATCTCCCATGCCGTACTACCGGGTATTGTGCTGGCTTATCTGGTCGCCCAGACCCGCGCTTCGGTGGCTATACTGATCGGGGCTGCCCTGTTCGGCGTTTTGACAACCTTGCTGATAGAGGTGTTACACAAAAGAGGTAAGCTACAAGCTGATGCATCCATCGGGGTATCCTTCACCTGGCTGTTTGCTATTGGCGTTATCCTGATCAGCTTTTTCGCCGGACAGGTAGACCTGGACCAGGAGTGTGTGCTCTACGGGGAGATCGCCTACGTGCCGCTGGATATCTGGATTACCAATGGTGGCAGCAGCCTGGGGCCGGTCAGCGTGTGGCTGATGGGGGCTAACCTGATTGTCGTGCTGCTGTTCGTAGGGTTTGGCTACAAAGGACTGATGCTTACCAGCTTTGACCCGGTACTGGCGGCTACGCTGGGCATTTCTACCGCCTTCTGGCACTATGCCCTGATGGGCGCTGTGTCGCTTACTACGGTATTCGCTTTTGAGTCGGTAGGGGCTATCCTGGTGGTGGCCTTCCTGATAGGGCCGGCGGCGACCGCCTACCTGCTGACAGAGGACTTAAAGACTATGCTGCTGCTATCGGTACTGTGCGGCATTATCGGTGCCATAGGAGGCTACTGGCTGGCCGTGTGGATAGACGGTTCTATTGCCGGGGCCATGGCCGCCGTGATCGGGCTGGAGTTTATGCTGGTATTTTTGTTTGCGCCGGCAAGTGGATTGCTGATGAAGCAGCGGTCTACTAGCAGCTTTGATGTTGGGACGAAAACTTTTGTTTCCTGAAAGTTTTCTTTAGGCATGATAAATACTAA